>NZ_RCCJ01000001.1:1402743-1753429 GCF_003664005.1 Hydrogenivirga caldilitoris | reverse complement strand
GGCAGAGGTGAGGGTGCTCTTCCCGTGGTCAACGTGCCCTATTGTCCCTACGTTCACGTGCTCCTTCGTCCTCTCAAATTTCTCCTTAGCCATCTATATCAACCTCCTATCAGGCGCTCTTTCCCGCCATTCGTTCCCCGATAATCTTTTCAGCGATATGCTGAGGAACTTCCTCGTAATGGGAAAATTTCATTATAAAGGTTCCCCTTCCTTGTGTCAAGCTTCTGAGGGTTGTGGCATACCCAAACATCTCCGCAAGAGGCACGTGGGCTTTAACGACTGTTATCACGCCTTTATTCTCCATACCCATTATCTTTCCACGCCTTGAGTTAAGGTCACCTATCACGTCACCCACGTAGTCCTCGGGTGTTTCAACCTCCACTTCCATTATTGGCTCAAGTATTACCGGGTCTGCCTTCTTTGCCGCATCTTTGAAAGCCATAGACCCAGCTATCTGGAAAGCTATCTCCGAGGAGTCAACCTCGTGGTAAGAACCGTCATAGAGCTTCACCTTCACATCTACGACTGGATATCCCGCGAGGACTCCACCTTCCATAGCCTCCTTTATCCCCTTCTCAACTGCGGGGATGAACTCCTTGGGTATAACACCTCCAACTATAGCATTTTCAAAGACAAAGCCCTGACCTCTTTCAAGGGGTTCAATCTCTATAATAGCGTGTCCGTACTGACCTCTACCTCCTGTCTGTCTTATAAACTTACCTTCACCGTTAGCCTTCTTCCTTATGGTCTCTTTATAGGCAACCTGTGGCTTTCCAACGTTTACCTCAATTCCATACTCCCTCTTCATCCTGTCAACCATAATCTCCAGATGTAGCTCACCCATACCGTGTATGAGTGTCTGTCCTGTCTCGGGGTCTGCACTCGCCCTGAAGGTAGGGTCTTCCTTCATGAACTTGTTCAAGACCTGAGACAATTTCTCCTGGTCCTTTTTAGTTTTTGGCTCTATCGCCATTGATATAACAGGGTCAGGGAATTCCAGCTTTTCAAGGATTATGGGGTGCTTTTCATCAGAAAGGGTGTCTCCGGTAGCTGCATCAAGACCGACAACCGCACATATCTCCCCTGCAGATACATCTTGTATCTCTTCCCTCGTATTGGCATGCATAAGGAGCAGTCTTCCAACCCTCTGCTTCTCACCTCTTGTAACGTTGAAAACATAAGAGCCTGCTTTCAGGTTTCCTGAAAACACCCTTATGTAGGTAAGCTGTCCAGCGTAGGGGTCAGACATAACCTTAAAGGCGTAAGCACAGAAAGGTTCATTGTCTAACGGCTTCCTCTCTTCGGTCTCACCGGTGTTGGGGTTAATCCCCTTTATTGGAGGAAGGTCAACAGGCGAGGGAAGATAATCTATAACAGCATCAAGGAGAGGCTGGACTCCCTTATTCTTAAAGGCTGAACCGCACAGGACAGGAACGAGCTGTCTGTTTATGGTTGCCTTCCTCAGAGCTTTCCTCAGTTCCTCAACACCTATCTCCTGACCCTCAAGGTATTTCTCCATAAGGGTGTCATCGGTTTCAACTATGGTTTCAACCATCCTCTCACGCCATTCCTGGGCTTTGTCAACGTAATCCGCAGGTATATCCCTGATCTCATACTTGGCACCGAGGGTCTCCTCAAGCCAGATTATGGCTTTCATATCCATTAGGTCTATGACACCCTCAAAGTTATCTTCAGCCCCAACAGGAATTTGAACAGCTACGGGCTTTATGGTGAGTTTCTCCTCTATCTCCTTAAAAACCCTGTAGAAGTCTGCACCCAATCTGTCAAGTTTGTTTATGAAGGCTACCCTGGGAACGTTGAACCTGTCAGCCCACCTCCAGTTGGCCTCCGACTGGGGTTGCACACCCTCAACGGCGGAGAATATAAAGACTATACCGTCAAGGACCTTCATGGAACGGACAACTTCAACGGAGAAATCAACGTGTCCGGGAGTATCTATTATGTTTATCTGGTGCTTCTCTCCGTTCCTCTGCCAGAAACAGGCTGTTGTAGCCGCTGTTATGGTTATACCCCTCTCCTTCTCCTGCTCCATCCAGTCCATAGTAGCTGCACCTTCGTGCACTTCTCCTATCTTGTAGGTTCTACCCGTATAGTAGAGAATCCTTTCGGTAGTTGTCGTTTTACCGGCGTCAATGTGCGCAACTATTCCTATGTTCCTTAACTTATCTATGGGGACTGCCCTTGCCATAACCTACCTCCTTACCACCTAAAATGAGAAAACACCATGTTCGCCTGAGCCATCTTATGGGTGTCCTCTTTCTTCTTTATCGCTCCACCTTTTCCGTCAAGAACGT
The DNA here is from genome assembly GCF_003664005.1 of Hydrogenivirga caldilitoris. Taxonomy (NCBI): domain Bacteria; kingdom Pseudomonadati; phylum Aquificota; class Aquificia; order Aquificales; family Aquificaceae; genus Hydrogenivirga; species Hydrogenivirga caldilitoris. The sequence continues at coordinate 1,751,114 of NZ_RCCJ01000001.1, read as the reverse complement.
CAAGGAGTTCAGCCTTTAGTCTATGAACCATAGTATAGGAGCCTTTTCCCCTGGGTCTGTTCCTGGCGGAATCCACAAGCCATCTTATGGCTAAGCTTATCTGCCTTCTTTCGGGAACCTCAATGGGAACCTGGTAGGTGGCACCACCGACCCTCCTGGGTCTGACTTCCCATTGGGGTTTAAGATTTTCTATAACCTTATGCATGAGCTCCACCGGGGTCATGCCCCTCTCTTGAGCTGCCTCTTCAAGAGCCGTATAAACTATCCATTCTGCAACACTCTTCTTGCCATCTTGCATCACCTTGTTTATCAGCTTCTGTATGAGAACATCCCCGTATTTGGGGTCAGGAGGAGTTTCCCTTAGAGTAACCGGTCCTTTCCTTGGCATCATTTACCTCCCTTCTCTTCCTTTGGCCTCTTAGCTCCATACTTGGAACGGGACTGTCTCCTTCCCTGAACACCAGCTGTGTCAAGGGTCCCCCTTATAACCTTGTACCTGACACCGGGAAGGTCCTTAACCCTTCCACCCCTGACAAGGACTATGGAGTGTTCTTGGAGGTTGTGCCCCTCGCCAGGTATATAAGCTGTTACCTCTATACCGTTTGATAGCCTCACCCTGGTAACCTTCCTCAGGGCGGAGTTGGGTTTTTTAGGAGTGACAGTGTAAACCCTGACGCAGACTCCCCTCTTCTGGGGATTCCCCTCCAAGGCAGGGGACTTGGACCTCTTTTTCCTTCTCTTCCTGCCATGCTTAATGAGCTGGTTAATCGTCGGCATACCGCTTTCCTCCTAAAAAGACGCAATCAACTATTATAGCTCACTCTCCTTCTTCCTTCAATCCTTCCTCTTGAGACTCTGGCTCCTCCTTAAACAGGAGCTTTTGCCCCTCTTCAAGAACTCCTATCTTTGAATACTCATCAACACCTGTCCCAGCAGGTATAAGGTTCCCAACTATGACGTTTTCCTTCAGACCGTAAAGCTCATCGGTCTTACCTTCACAGGCTGCCTCCGTAAGGACCTTTGTGGTTTCCTGGAAGGACGCCGCTGATATCCAGCTCCTCGTTGATAGAGAAGCCCTGGTTATACCAACAAGCACCGGCTCAACTTTTGGCAGTTTCCCACCTTCCTCTTTGATCCTCTGGATTTCTTCCTCCAGTTCCTCCCTATCAATCTCCTCATTGACAAGGAACCTGCTGTCCCCGGGGTCAATTATCCTTCTCTTTCTGAGCATCTGTTTGATTATTATCTCAAAGTGCTTATCGCTTATATCAACACCCTGGAGCTTGTAAACCATTTGGACCTCTTTAAGGAGAAACTTCTGTAGCTCCTCAATCCCTTTAACCTTAAGCATTTCCTCTGGGATGGGTGTTCCATCCGTAAGCGCTTCTCCAGCCTCAACCTCATCTCCATCCTTAACGAGGAGGTGTTTGCCTTTCGGCACGAGATACTCCTTCTCCAGACCAGTTTCCCTGTTGTAGACTATAACCCTAAAGCCCTTGCTACCCTTCATCCTCACCTGCCCATCTATCTCAGAGGTTATGCTCTCAGTTATGCTCTGCCCTTTCTTTATAAACTGTCCGTGTCTAACGAGTATAAGTTCGTCCTTTTTGATGGAATACTTCCTGGTCTCACCCGTAGAAGCGTTGTAGACTATGACCTCATCGGCATCCTCGTATATCTTCACGTAACCGTCTATTTCAGAGATGACTGCCGGGTTTTTAGGCTTACGCGCTTCAAAGAGCTCCTCAACCCTTGGAAGACCACCAACTATGTCTCTAACCTTAGCCATCTCCTTGGGTATCCTTGCAAGGACATCTCCAGGCTTCACCTTCAGGTTCTTAACTACATAATATCTGTGTTGTATGTTTGCATCCTCCGCCTCGGAGCATGTTGGGCATGGATTCCATTCAAGTTCCATTTTTTCAGAAGGTATGTTCAATATGGAGTTTACAGGGAGGTCGTAAGTAAGCTCCTTTCCGTCTTTTGTGATTATGACGACCCTGGGGGTATGGAGCATTGCATCCTTTGGTCTCATAAAGGATATGACGGTAGCGGTTTTTCCTGTCAGAGCGTCTCTTTCTTCCCTCACTGTAACGTCAAGGATTATATCCCTGAGTTCAACCTCACCCTCTTCCTCAGCAATTATGTAAGTATTGAATGGGTCCCACTCGGCAACGGACGTTCCTTCCTTAACTTCCTGGTTCTCCTCAACCAGTATCTTTGCTCCGTAGGGGACTGCATGCCTCTCCACCACTCTTCCTTCCTTATCAACAACTCCTACTGCGCCCTCCCTGGATATGTTTATAAGCTCTCCTTTTCTGTTCTTTATGAGTCTGAGGTTGTAAAACCTTACCTGTCCGGAAGTTTCAACAACGAGAACGTTTTGGATTTTCTGAGCCGTAGCAGCACCACCTATGTGGAAGGTTCTCATAGTCAACTGAGTTCCAGGCTCACCTATGGATTGAGCGGCTATAACCCCAACAGCTTCACCGACCGATACGATTTTCCTCTGAGAGAGGTCCCATCCGTAGCATAGGGCACATATTCCACGCTTAGCTTCACAGGAGAGAGGGGACCTGACCTTGACTTTTTCAATACCACTCTTAGCTATCCTATCGGCGAGCTTCTCATCTATGACATCATTCCTGTTGGCTATAAGCTCACCCGTATACGGGTCTTTTACATCCTCAGCAAGGACTCTTCCAAATATCCTGTCCTTCAGGGGCACCTTCTCCTCACCACCTTCAACGATAGGTTCAACCTCTATTCCCTTTAGGGTTCCGCAGTCATGCTCCGTTATGGTTATGTCTTGGGCAACGTCAACGAGCCTCCTGGTGAGGTATCCTGCAAAGGCGGTTTTGAGAGCCGTATCTGCAAGACCCTTACGTGCGCCGTAGGTTGATATAAAGTACTCAAGAACCGAAAGTCCCTCACGGAAGTTGGATATTATGGGTGTTTCTATAAACTCACCGGAGTGCTTTGCCATAAGACCTCTCATACCTGCAAGCTGACGTATCTGGTCTCTGTTACCTCTCGCTCCTGAGTTTGCCATCATAAATATAGGGTTGAACACACCCGGGTATTTCTTTCCGTTCTCTATCCTCTCCGTCTTCTCTATCTCATCAAACATAGCCTTTGAAATCTGGTTGGTAGCCTCAGACCAGATGTCAATTATCTTGTTGTAACGTTCCTTATTGGTAATTATGTTGCTAACATACTGGTTCCATATCTCATCGGTGGTCTTGAGAGCCTTTTCTATAACGCCTTTCTTAACTTTAGGAATCTGAAGGTCATCAACCCCTATGGATATACCCGCCTTCGTAGCCATTGTAAACCCGAGTTCTTTAACCCTATCAAGGAACTTGACCGTTTCCTCGTTACCAACCTGTATGTAAAGCTCTGTTATCAGTTTGGAAAGGCTCTTCTTATCAAGGGTATGGTTAACGAAAGGCACACCTTCAGGCATTATAGAGTTAAAGAGAACTCTGCCGGGCGTAGTTTCTAAGAGCTTTCCGTCAAGCTTAACTTTGATACCAGCGTGTATATCAACCTTACCTAAGCTCAAAGCTTTCAGAACCTCTTCCCTTGAGGAGAACACCTTACCCTCGCCTTTTCTACCGGGTATGGGATCCTGAGTCATGTAGTAGGTTCCAAGGATCATGTCTTGGGAGGGCATGGTAAGTGGTTTCCCGTGGGCTGGTGAGAGTATATTCTGTGTTGACAGCATAAGTATGTAAGATTCAAGTTGCGCTTCAACACCCAGAGGAACATGAACAGCCATCTGGTCCCCGTCAAAGTCAGCGTTAAACGGAGGACAGACGAGAGGATGAAGCCTTATAGCCTTACCTTCAACCAGAATGGGTTCAAAAGCCTGTATAGAAGGTCTGTGAAGGGTTGGCGCCCTGTTCAGGAGAACAGGATGCTGCTTCACCACCTCCTCAAGGCACTCCCATACTTCCGGTGCCCTCTGCTCAACAAGCTTTTTGGCGTTCCTTATTGAAGTTGCGTATCCTTTCTCCTCCAACCTTCTATAAACAAAGGGTTTAAAAAGTTCAAGAGCCATTATCTTTGGGAGTCCGCACTGGTGCATCTGGAGCTCAGGACCAACGACTATGACGGAACGGCCTGAGTAGTCCACTCTTTTACCCAGCAGGTTCTGTCTGAACCTCCCCTGCTTACCCTTGAGGTAATCTGCCAGGGATTTGAGAGGTCTCCCATTCTGGGTCACAACCCTTCCACGCTTGCCGTTGTCAATGAGGGCATCTACAGCTTCCTGGAGCATCCTCTTTTCGTTTCTTATGATTATCTCCGGAGCATCAAGTTCTATAAGCCTTTTTAGACGGTTGTTTCTATTTATGAGCCTCCTGTAAAGGTCGTTCAGGTCAGAAGTTGCGAACCTTCCACCGTCAAGAGCAACAAGTGGTCTAAGGTCAGGAGGTAGAACGGGAATAACCTCAAGTATCATCCACTCGGGGTTGTTGCCACTCTTTATAAATCCGTCCACAAGCTTAAGAATCCTCAGGTATTTCTTAACCCTCTGTTCGGAAACATCCTTGAGAACGGTGGTCCTTACATCCTCCTTTATCCGCTCAAATATAGGTATGTTCTTCTTGGCTCTAACGTTCTCATAGTAAGTCCTGAGAGCTTCCTTGCCAGTCAGATATTCGTCACCCTTATCTTCTTTAGAGAGCTCTCCTGTCTCAACGTTTAGGTAGAGTTCCTCATTCAGTATGCTGTAAATAGCCTCTTCAAGGGAGAGTCCAAGCTCTTCAAGGTTGGAGAAGAGAACTCCAAACTCGTCAAAGTCCTGTGCTATGGTCTTTATGAGCTTTTCATACAGACTCTTGTAATTGGTTTCAATCTCCTTGCCAAGGTCCTCAAATCCTATGCTGTAGGGTCTTATCAGGGCTTTCAACTTCTTGTAGTATTCATGGAGGTCAAGCTGTGAGAGGACCGTTTTTACTATCTCAGCTCCCATTCCATACTCGTACTTCTCGTCTATAGTGAAGGAGTATTCCTCCTCAAACTCATGCTCTGTAACAACGTGGAGCTTAACCCATTTGGTTGTGGTACCATCGTTCAGGGGTATCGTATCTTCCATCTTAAGGAAAGCTTCTTCCTCTTCCTCAGTTGGATATTCAATAACCAGGTAGGATTCAAAGTAAATCACCCGCTCCACGTCCCTTGAGGTGAGATTCAGAAGCGTTCCTATCTTAGAAGGGGCTGATTTCAGGAACCATATATGGGCAACGGGAGCAGCAAGCTCTATGTGTCCGAACCTCTTTCTCCTCTCGTAGGAGAGGGTTACCTCAACACCGCATCTATCACAGACTGTACCTTCATACCTCTTTCCTCTGTATTTCCCACACAGGCACTCGTAGTCCTTTATCGGTCCGAATATCTTCGCACAGAAGAGACCGTCCTTTTCAGGTTTTAGGGTTCTGTAATTTAGGGTTTCCGGACGCTTGACCTCCCCCATAGACCAACTCCTGATCTCCTCCGGAGAGGCAAGGAGGAGCTTAATTTTTTCAAAGGGGAAAAGACCTCTTCTCTTCTGGTGGTTCATTTTTCTTCCTCCTCTTTCATCTGAATCTGATCACACCCAGTATCCTCACCGTTGACACACCTTACGTCAAGGCCAAGAGCTTTCAGCTCCCTGACCAGAACCCTGAAGGACTCAGGTATGCCCGGTGAATAGGTGTACTTACCTTTCACTATTGATTCGTAAACCTTGCTCCTACCCTCTATATCGTCGGATTTAACCGTAAGCATCTCCTGAAGGGTGTAAGCCGCACCATGAGCTTCAAGAGCCCAAACCTCCATTTCTCCAAGACGCTGTCCACCGAACTGGGCTCTTCCACCGAGGGGCTGCTGAGTAACGAGGGAGTAAGGTCCAGTAGACCTCGCATGCACTTTATCATCAACCATATGAATAAGCTTGAGCATATGCATGTAGCCTACAGTTACCTCAAAATCAAAGGCTTCTCCAGTCCTACCGTCGTAAAGGGTTGTTTTCCCGTTCTCAGGGAGACCTGCCCTCTTAAGGAGCTCTCTTATAGCTTCCTCTTCAGCACCCTCAAAGGCGGGTGTGGCCATAGGTATGCCCTTATGGGCATATTCGCTCATGAGCTCGTTAAACTCCTCGTCCGATAAAGAGTTTAAAAACTCTTCTATAAACTTGGCGTTTTCACCGGTTGGGTCTCCTATGGCGTAGGTTTCTTTAAACCACTTGGTCAACTCCTTTCTGCTGACACCCTGGGAGAGCATCTCACCTATCTTCTTTCCTAGCCCCCTGGCAGCCCAACCCAGGTGGGTTTCAAGTATCTGACCCACGTTCATCCTGGAAGGAACACCGAGAGGGTTAAGAACCACATCTACAGGCGTTCCGTCGGGCAGGAAGGGCATATCTTCAACGGGCAGAACCACAGATATAACACCTTTGTTTCCATGTCTACCGGCCATCTTATCGCCAACTTTTATCTTCCTCTTCTGAGCTATGTAAACCTTGACCAATGTGATAACACCTGGTGGGAGATCGCCTTTTCTGTACAGGGATTTCTTCTTTTCCTCGTATATCTTGTTAAGCATCTGCACCTGTGTCTTCGCCTTATTAACAACGTCCGTTATCTGCCCTATGAGTTTCTTATCTTTGAAGAAGTTGTCCGGCTTTGACACTATGAAGTTTAAGAAAGTATCCAGAAACTTCTCATCTATCTCAGTACCCGCTTTGTAAGTCTTCTTCCTCAGGGTAACATCCTTCTCTATCTTCTTACCAAGAACAAGTCCCCTCAATACCTTATTCCTTCCTTCAACTACTAATCCTTTCCTCTTTTCCAGCTCCTCCTTCAGGGATTCCAGCTCCTCTCTCTCCACTGTATCCGCAAGCATACTCCTCCTTTCACCGGTTCTGCGCGTGAATATTTGGACATCTATAACTACACCCTCAACGCCAGGTGGGCATCTAAGGGAAGAGTCCTTCACATCCTTTGACTTTTCACCGAATATAGCCTGGAGGAGCTTTTCCTCAGGGGTGAGCTGGGTTTCACCCTTTGGTGTAACCTTTCCAACGAGGATGTCACCAGGCTTAACGTAGGTTCCCACCCTGACTATCCCGAGCTCGTCTAGGTGTGCGAGAGCTTTCTCGGGAATTCCTGGTATCTGCCTTGTAATTTCCTCCTCTCCAAGCTTGGTTTCCCTTGCTTCAGCCTGAAGCTCCTCAATGTGTATTGACGTAAATACGTCTTCCTTTACAAGCCTCTCGGATATAACTATCGCATCCTCAAAGTTGTATCCCCTCCATGGCATAAAGGCTACGAGCACATCCTTACCAAGGGCAAGCTCCCCTTTGTATGTGGATTGCCCGTCTGCCACTATGTCACCGGCTTTAACCTCCTGTCCTTTCCTGACCAGAGGTCTCTGATTAACACAGGTGTTCTGGTTGGTTCTCTGGAACTTCTTCAGTTCGTATATGTCTATACCGAAATCAAGAGGGTCTTCAGGATTTATCTCCTCTGGATGCACCCTGACCACTATCCTTGCGCCGTTTACTTCTTCAACTATGCCTCCCCTCTTAGCCGTAACTACAGAGTGAGAATCCCTTGCAACCTTCTTTTCCATTCCGGTTCCTATGAGGGGCGCTTGTGTGAATACCAATGGGACTGCCTGTCTTTGCATGTTTGAGCCCATCAGAGCCCTGTTGGCGTCGTCATGCTCAAGGAACGGTATCAGAGAAGCGGAAACCGATATAACCTGTCTGGGAGATACGTCTATATAGTTAACCTGCTCGGGTTTCACTATCCTTATGTCGTTCTTATGCCTGGCAAGAACCCTCTCACTGAGAATTTTTCCCTTTTCATCGGTTGGAGTGCTTTGGGCTATGACGTAATCCTCCTCCTCGTAGGCAGCGAGATACTCTATCTTGTCGGTAACAACTCCGTCCTCAACCTTCCTGTAAGGAGTTATGAGAAAACCATACTCGTTCACCTGGGAGTAGACGGTCATAGAAGTAACCAGACCTATGTTCTGCCCTTCAGGAGTTTCTATGGGACATATCCTCCCGTAGTGGGAAGGATGAACGTCCCTTATTTCAAACTTGGCACTTTCTCTCGTCAGACCCCCTGGACCCAGCGCCGAAAGCCTCCTCTTATGGGTAAGGGCAGACAGGGGGTTGGCGTTATCAAGATACTGGGAGAGCTGACCACCCTTCAAAAACTCCGTTATGGAGTTGGTTACATACCTTGGATTTATCAGGTCCTGCGGTCTCACGTTAGGGTCCTCAGGGTTTATAACCGCAACCCTATCCCTGAAGACCTTTTCCATTCTAGCTATCCCTGTTCTAACCTGGTTTTCAAGAAGCTCGCCGACAGACCTTATCCTCCTATTTCCAAGGTGGGCTATGTCGTCTTTTCTTTCCCTCCTAAACCTAAGGTCTATCAGATATTTGAGTATATTTATGAGGTCAATAGGAAGTATAAACCTTGCCTCGTCCTCCGTGTAGTCCTTTATCTTAACCTCTTTAACTTTCTTGCTCTTGAATATCTCCTTCAGAATATCTTTGGTTAACCTTGTGCCTTCTTCATAGTCCCCAACGCTTTCTGCGAGAGCAACTGGAGGGAGCTTATCAAGAATATCAACATCCGCAGGCTTGAGAACCTTTGGCAGTTTGTGAACCTTAGCATTTATTTTAACCCTTCCCACCTTGGAAAGGTCGTATCTGGTTATATGCCCAAAAAAGACCTCAAAGTAGGAATGGGCACGCTCAATGAGGTTCTCAATCTCCATAGTCATGGTTTCCACAAGCCTGAGCTTCTTATATATCTCCATATATCCGTAATCTCTAAATGAAAATTCAGATGGAACCTTTACTTGGCTCATCCTATCGGGCTCTCTGGGGGTTGTCTCATTAGCGAGGGTTTCAACAACTATCTTGGCATACGGACTTTTAACCGCATTCTCATTCGGGAGTATGGTAACCGCCTCAACCTTTATCCTTTCATCTTTCAATAGAAGCTCAAGCCCTTCCCACTCCTCAATAAACCTCTCTTCAATAAATTCCTTTTCTTTATCTGAGTCCTCAAGCTTAGCTTTATACCTGAGTACAGCAAAGATGTAATGATGTTCAAGGTCTTCTGGCTTATACTCCTCTCCAGTCTCTGTGTCTATGAGGACCCCATCGGTCACGGTAAGCTTTCTAACACCTTCATAGAAGTTAGAGAGTATCTCATAGGCGGTTTCAAAGCCCCATGCTCGCAGTATAGCTATACCGCTTATCTTCTTTCTATCAACCCTTGCATGGAAAGTATCCGTAGTCCCGGAGAGTTCAAACTCTATCCTGGAACCCTTGTCGGGTATTATACTTGCCCTGTATACTATTCTCGTTATCGTTGCATCTTTCTGTTTCTCTTCCTTTTCTTCAAAGAATACACCCGTTGACCTTATAAGCTGGTTAACGATGACCCTCTCACTCCCGTTTATTATGAAGGAACCCCAATCGGTCATCAGGGGTATCTCGCCGAAGTAAACCTTCTTGGGTGGAGTTTCCCTCTCCCCGTCCTTCGTTTTAACTTTAAGCTTGAACATAACCCTGAGAGGAGCAGAGTAGGTCAACCCCTTTATCCTGCACTCGTCGGGGGTATACTTTTCCTTGTATACTAACTTCCCTCCACACTCTGGGCAGTTAACACCCCAACCAGCAAGGAAATCTGATTCCGGTTTGTATCCACAGGCGTTACACTCCCAATCCCCTATCTCATAACCAAGATACTCCATATGGATATTGCCATCTGGGTCAACAAAAGGAAAGGAGGTTCTGAATATATACTCCAGTCCTATATTCTCTCTATCTTGGGGCGCCTTTTTGAGCTGAATGAAGCTCTCAAAGGAACTTTTTGGTACACTAAGCAAGTAGGGAGGTTCAATGATCTCTTCTCTCCTCCCAAAAAACTTTCTTGGAAGAGCAACATTCTTCATACTTTCCACCCCTTAATGGTTTAATGACAAATTAAATATTTTAACACACTCAAATATAAACGCAGAAAAGGGCATCCCTTTTTGGGACACCCTGCTCTCAGAAGAAGTAACTTGGGCGTAATCCACTATTACTTTAGCTCTACCTCTGCTCCTGCCTCTTCCAGCTTGGCTTTTATCTGCTCAGCTTCTTCCTTAGATACACCTTCCTTTATGGGTTTTGGTGTGTTGTCAACCAGGTCTTTAGCTTCCTTGAGTCCTAAACCGGTGATCTCCCTAACCACCTTGATGACCTGTATCTTGTTCCCGCCGGGAGACTTGAGTATTACGTCAAACTCTGTCTTTTCCTCGGCAGCTGCACCAGGAGCACCAGCAGCAGCACCAGCAGCGGGAGCAGCTGCTACCATGGCGGCAGCAGAAACCCCAAACTCTTCCTCAAGCCTCTTAACAAGCTCAGCCACTTCAAGAACGCTCATGTTCTTGATAGCCTCAACAATTTCGTCAATGGTAAGTGTAGCCATAACCAAACCTCCTTAAGATTTTTGCTCTTCTATAGCTTTCAAAGTTAAAACAAGCTTTTGAGGTACAGCTTTCAACGTCATGGCAAGCTGGGTTATAGGTGCCATTAGCACACCCATAAGCTTTGCCACAAGCTCTTCCCTGCTCGGCAGTTCCGCCAAGGCAACTACGTCCTCGGGAGTCATGTACTTGTTGTCAAGGAGACCGCCTTTTATCCTCTCCCTATACTCCTTATCAAAAACCTCCTTCAGAAACTCTATAAGAGTCTTGGTGGTGGAAACCACATCCCCATAAGCAAAAAGAGCTGCGCTCGGACCCACGAACATGTCCCTGTGGTCAACCAGGGGTGTGTCTTCAAAAGCTCTGTATAAAAGGGTGTTCCTACCCACAACTATTTCACCGTTGAGAGCCCTAACTCTAGCTCTCAGATCGGATAGGGGCAGGGCATCTATACCCTGAAAGTTGAAGAATACTACAAAGCCGTTGGACCTATTAAGTCTCTCCTTATAGGAGGATACAAGCTCTTTCTTCCTTAATAGACTCTTTCTCGCTTCCTCTGCCATAGCTCCTCTCCTTTAAGCTGCAAGCTCCTGCAGCTTCTTCATCGTTTCGGAAATGTCTATTTTAATACCTGGTCCCATAGTTGTTGAAACGGTTATTGACTTCACGTACTGACCTTTCGCTCCAGGGGGTTTTGCTCTAACAACAGCATCTATAGCCGTATATATGTTTTCTACGAGCTTCCCCTTATCAAAGGAGAGTTTCCCTACGGGCATATGAATGTTGCCAGCCTTGTCAACCTTGAATTCTACTCTTCCCCTTTTTGCGTCCTTAATAGCCTGCTCAAGGTTCTTGGTAACAGTCCCGGTCTTGGGATTTGGCATGAGTCCTCTCGGACCCAATATCCTACCGAGTTTGGCAACCTTTGACATTATCTCTGGGGTAGCTATCACCACATCATAGTCAATCCATTCTTCTTTAAGAATCTTGTTAATTAAGTCCTCTCCGCCTACGTAGTCAGCTCCGGCCTCCTCAGCCACCTTTGCGTCTTCACCCTCTGCAAGAACCAGAACTTTTATAGGTTTACCCAGTCCGTGAGGGAGGACAACAGAGCCTCTGACCATCTGATCCGCATACTTGGGGTCAACGTTAAGCCTCATAGCTAACTCAACGGTCTCATCAAAACCCCTCTGGGTTAATTCCGCAGCCTTCTTGAGTATATCCACTGCTTCCTCAACCGTATAGGTCTTATTCCTGTCAAAGAGCTCTAAAGCCTTCAGATATTTCTTCCCTCTCTTCGCCATAGCTCTACTCCTTCCAACCTTCTATTTCAATACCCATGCTTCTTGCTGTACCAGCCACAGTTTTCATGGCAGCCTTTAAGTCATCGGTATTCATATCTTTTAGCTTGGTTTTCGCTATCTCTTCAATTTGCTTTATCGTAACCTTACCCACCTTCTGCCTTTTAGGGTCAGCAGCACCCTTGTCTATACCTGCAGCCTTCTTAAGAAGGTAAGAGACAGGAGGAGTTTTCATTATAAAGGTGAAGCTCCTGTCCTGATAAACGGTTATCACCACCGGAACTACAGTTCCGGGTTCAAAATCTTTACTGGCGGCGTTGAACTGTTTTACAAATTCCATTATGTTCACACCATGTTGACCAAGGGCTGGACCAACAGGTGGTGCAGGAGAAGCCTGCTGTGCCGGCAACATCAACTCTATCTTGCCTACCGCTTTCTTAGCCATTTCTGAGCCTCCTAAATCTTTTCAACCTGGGTGAAGTCAAGCTCAACGGGTGTCAATCTGCCAAATATGCTTATAAGAACTGTGAGCTTTTCTCTCTCAGGATGAACCTCTTCAACCGTACCTGTAAAGTTCATAAAGGGACCCTCTATAACCCTGATCTGGTCACCCTTTTCAAACTCAACCTTCCTGGTCTTAACCCCTTTCTGAACCTGTTCAAGTATCCTGTTGACCTCCTCTTCCTTCAGAGGGACCACCTTTCCTCCAACAAGAACCGGTTTGTATATGTGTGGTGTCTTTTCTATCGCTCTCAAGAGCTTATCATTCATATGAGCCTTTATAAGTATGTATCCGGGAAACATCTTGTTGTCCAGGATTATCTTTGCTTCCGTTCTGTTGTCCTTACATATAAGTTTTTGACCAGGCTTGGATATGGGCGGAGACTGGAGACAATCGTCACCTTCAACGGTTTCAACAACGCTAACCTTCCCATCTGCTATCCTGAATGTAGTAACACCTTTCTTACCAAGGACGCTTATGTCTCTGTTGTTTCCCCTGAGAGAGAGCCTGTACTTTTCCTTACCCTGCGCTCTTATAACTACCCTCTCTTCGGCAGGAACCACAACCTGTTCCACCAGGTCCTTCAAACCTTCAAGCTCAAGGACCTTAAGGAAGTTCTCCTTAGCAGCTACTTCCTTTCCTGCCTCAACCTGAAGAGCATACCACTGTTTTTCTTCCATCAAGCTCCTCTCAACGCAAATATGAGAGACAATATCTTAGTAAAAGCAAGGTCTAAAACCCAAAGATACACTCCTACAACCAAAGAGAATATTATAACACTTATAGTGGCTTTGGTGACGAGTTTCCTGTCGGGCCACGTAACTCTTCTCAGTTCTGACCTTACACCCTGCAAGAAAACCTTTAGCTTTTCCATGGGATTCTTCCATACGGGGCAGGGAGGACTTGAACCCCCAACCGCGGGATTTGGAGTCCCGCGCTCTGCCAATTGAGCTACTGCCCCTTTACTTTACCTCCCTATGTACGGTGTGCTTCCTGCACCATTTGCAGTACTTTCTGAGCTCTAACCTTTCAGGGTGCTTCTGTCTGTTCTTTGTAGTAGTGTAGTTCCTTCTCTTACACTCAGTACAGGCAAGAGTGATAATTTCACGGGCTACAGCCATATCTTAACTCCTTATCAATCCAGAATTTTAGTGACGACACCAGCACCAACGGTCCTTCCACCTTCCCTTATAGCAAACCTAAGCCCCTCTTCCATAGCCACAGGCGCTATAAGCTCTACCTCAAGCTCCACATTGTCACCAGGCATAACCATCTCCACTCCCTCAGGCAACTTCACCACCGTACCTGTCACATCCGCTGTCCTAAAGTAAAACTGGGGCCTGTAGTTGAGGAAAAAGGGTGTATGCCTACCCCCTTCTTCCTTGCTCAGTATGTATACCTGCGCCCTAAACCTCTTGTGGGGCTTCACTGTCCCAGGCTTCGCTAATACCTGCCCCCTCTCTACATCGTCCTTACCCACTCCCCTAAGCAGCACCCCTACGTTGTCCCCAGGTAATGCCTCATCAAGTATCTTCCTAAACATCTCTATTGAAGTTGCCACTGTCTTGAGTGGCTCCTCCCTAAGCCCTACTATCTCCACTTCCTCACCAGGCTTGAGAACCCCTCTCTCTACCCTTCCAGTAACAACTGTTCCCCTTCCTGATATGGTAAACACGTCCTCTATGGGCATCAGGAAGGGTTTATCCATATCCCTCTGTGGTGTCGGTATATACTCGTCCATGGCGTTGAGGAGTTCCTTTATGCCCTCTACCCACTTGCCAGGTGAGTTCTGCTCAAGTTCCTGCAAAGCTCCAAGCGCTGAACCTCTAATAACAGGTACCTCATCACCAGGAAACTCGTACTTGCTAAGTAACTCCCTTACCTCAAGCTCAACAAGCTCCAAGAGCTCTTCATCATCTACCATGTCACACTTGTTCATAAACACTACTATGTAGGGAACGTTAACCTGTCTCGCAAGAAGAACGTGTTCCCTGGTCTGGGGCATGGGTCCGTCTGCTGCTGACACAACAAGTATAGCCCCATCCATCTGGGCTGCACCCGTTATCATGTTCTTGATGTAGTCCGCATGCCCAGGACAGTCAACGTGTGCATAGTGCCTCTTGGCTGTCTCGTACTCAACGTGGGTTATGTTTATGGTTATTCCTCTCTCCTTCTCCTCAGGAGCTTTGTCTATCTCCTCGTACTTAAAGCACTTTGCCTTTCCCCCCTCTACAAGCCCTGCCGCTAACGTGCAGGTTATGGCAGAGGTGAGGGTGCTCTTCCCGTGGTCAACGTGCCCTATTGTCCCTACGTTCACGTGCTCCTTCGTCCTCTCAAATTTCTCCTTAGCCATCTCCGTTCATACCTCCGTATAGGTATTTTGAGCTAACAGAATATAATAAATCCTTTTTATTGAAAATACAAATAGTTTAAGCCCAGGACCGGACTTGAACCGGCGACCTCACCCTTACCAAGGGTGTGCTCTGCCGACTGAGCTACCTGGGCTTTATGGAGCGGGCGACGGGACTCGAACCCGCGACCTGCGGCTTGGAAGGCCGCTGCTCTACCAACTGAGCTACACCCGCTACTGGTGGAGGGGGCAGGATTCGAACCTGCGCAGGGCGGAGCCCGGGGGATTTACAGTCCCCTGCCTTTGGCCGCTCGGCAACCCCTCCTACCAGCTAAAAGCTGGCGGCGGGACTTGAACCCGCGACCACGGGATTACAAATCCCGCGCTCTGCCGACTGAGCTACGCCAGCAGACACAAAGGATAATTTTAATTTAAGGCTCAGACTCCGTCAAGGTTTATACTAGTAATTTAATAAATACCGCTGAGGGGACGATTTATCTGGCATGGACCTTAGTGTATACAGAAGGGCTATCCTAGACCGGGAAGGCAACTTATTTGCCTATGAGTTTTATGTTGAACCTTTATACGAAAGTGAGCTCCCTAAAGAAATACTTGAGAATAAACTGGCTATTATAAGCATACGAACATTGGCAGAGTACGGATTGGACAGGGTAGGAGAGGGGAAGAAGGTTTTTATAACTTTACCAATAGACACGCTTCTTGTAAAAGCCTTTGAACTTTTGAACCCCAGGCTTACGGGTTTCAAATTGTACCCTGCTACCGTGGGTCTCGGAAAAGTAGTGTATACACATGCGGTAGAGAGCATTGAGAGGCTTCGTAGTGAGGAAGCTACAATTGCGGTTCACTATTCTCTCTTAAAGCAGCACTTAGACATAATAAAACTCGCAGACATGATAGAGTTTGATGCGAAGACGGCAGAGATAAAGGATATATCTCAGATAGAGAACATCGGGAAAAAAGTATTTGTGAGCGGTGTTGATTCTAAGGAGCTTTACGACAGGTTCATTGCTTTTGCTGATTACATTGAGGGAGATTATGTAAGCCCTCCCGAGGAACTCAAGCAGATAAAGCTTGCTCCCTTCCTGAAGAGCACCCTTTTAAGACTTCTTGTCCTGATGAACACAGCTCAAACTCCAAAGGAGTTCGCAAAGGTTATAGAAACCGATGTGGGCTTGAGTGCAAAATTCCTTCGCTTTATAAACTCAGCCTTCTTCGCCCTGAGAAAGAAAATCAGCAGTATTGAACAGGCAGCGGTTTACTTTGGGTTGAAAAATATAAAGAACTTTATAATTGTCCTTGCAATAAATGACTACGCCACAGTTAAAGACCCAGAGTTGTGGAGAAAGGCTCTCGTGAGGGCAAAAGTAATGGAAGAACTTGCAAAGAGCATAATGCCCGACCACACAAGTGAAGCATACCTCGTTGGACTGTTCTCTCTCATAGACCGAATCCTTGATGTAAACATACCCGAATTTCTCATGGAAGTTAACGTTGACGACTTAATAATCTCAGCGTTCCTTGATAAAGGGAGTAAGATGGCAAAGCTTCTAAGCATGGCTTCAGTTATAGAGGAGATGGAGCAGGAGATTAAGAAAGCTAAAACAGCCGAAGGATTAAAATTCCTGAAGAGCGTGTCAGAACATACTGGGCTCAAACCCGAAGAGATTCTGGATATAGCGAACAGAAGTTACATAATGGCTGATACAGTTATACACCTTTAATCTTAAAGTTTTCACTCTTGAGCATATCTATCAGGCTGTCCAGTGTCACCGGAGGAGAAAAGTAGAACCCTTGAGCTTCATCGCACTGCCAGAGTTTAAGGAAAATCAGTTGCTCCTCAGTTTCAACGCCCTCAGCGGTAGCCCTGAGACCGAGGTTATGGGCTATGGCTATTATAGTGGTGGCTATGGCAACATCGTTAGGGTCAGATATTACATCACCTATAAAAGACCTGTCTATCTTTAACTTATCCACCGGAAAGTACTTCAGATAGTTAAGGGAGGAATAACTTGTCCCAAAGTCATCTATGGCTATAGATATACCCAATTTTTTAAGCTCCCTGAGAATATCTGCAGCCTGTTGCTTGTTCTTCATCAAAACGCTTTCAGTTATTTCCATCTCAAGGTACTCGGGGCTAAAACCCGTCTCGTTGAGAATATCCTTGAGCCTTTGGAGGAAATTCTCCGAAGAAAGCTGCTTAGCTGATATATTCACAGCAATCTTAAGAGGAAAACCCTCCTCAACCAGCCTCTTTCCATCTTCGCAGGCTTTCTTTAATACCCAATACCCCAATGGGATTATAAGGTCCGTATCCTCAACCACTGGCATAAACCTGCCAGGGAGTATAACCCCCCTATCGGGATGGTGCCAGCGAATAAGAGCTTCTACTCCTACGATACTGTTTGTATGAAGTTCAAATTGAGGTTGATAGTACAGGGCGAATTCTTCCTTTTCTAAGGCGTCTCTAAGCTCAGCTTGAAGGGTAAAACGCTCACTCACCTTAAGGTTGAGCTCATTGGTAAAGAACTTGTAAGAGCTCTTCCCAAGTTCCTTCGCATGGTGCATAGCTATATCCGCATTCCTAAGCAGAGTCTGGGGATCATTGCCATCTATTGGGTATATACTTATACCTGCCGTAACGGTTATATATATCTTCTGCTTCTCTATGAAAAAGGGTGTTGAAACACTGTCTACAAAACCGGCTACAAGGTCCTCAATAAAATCAACACTTGGCACCGTATCCAAGACAACTACAAACTCATCGCTCCCAAAACGGGCAACCATAGTGTTCTTTGGGAAGTAAGAGGTTAGCCTCTGAGCGAACGCCTTAAGGAGGTTATCTCCTACGTCATGTCCCAGGGTATCGTTTATGAGCTTAAAGTTATCTATATCAATGAATATAACGGCAAGTCTTTTTCTCTCCTCCCTTGCATGAAAGATCAGCTGTGATATGTGTTCGTAAAGTAAAGCCCTGTTGGGAAGTCCTGTTAGGGAATCATAGTAGGCAAGTGAACGGAGGTTAGCTTCAAGGCTTCTCTTATCGGTAGTGTCTAAAAATATAACCACGTAGTTATCCTCGTCAGCCCTAACTATGGTTGCTTCTGTGGAGAAGGGTCTTCCACCTCTATGCACGCCCCAGACCTCCCCCTTCCACAAACCCTCCGATAAAAGAATATCCATGACCTCTTGAAAGGAGGGGTAACCCTCCCATTTAAGGTCAAGCTCCGATAGTTTTGTCCCGTACACACCCTCAAGCTTTAGACCGGTTATGTCCAAGAAAGCCTCGTTAGCACTCTTTATCCTCCCTTCCTTGTCAACTATCACAACTCCTTCATTCATATACTTTAGAACCTTTGACATTAAAAAAAGTTTTTCCTTAAGTTTCTTTATCTGCCTCTTTAGCTCATCTTCTTTACACATGCCTATCAAGTTTAGATTATCGGCAGCTGGTCTGGAGCTTTAACTTATAATTCTTTTCAATGTCTTACCTTCTCCTTGAGGTATTCAGAAACAGGCTCTCCTCCATAGCTGAGGAGATGGGATTAGTCCTCCAAAGAACCGCCTTCTCGCCGAACATAAAGGAGAGAAAAGACCTCTCCTGTGCAGTTTTTGACCGTAAAGGCAAGCTCGTTGCTCAGGCTGAACATATACCGGTTCACCTTGGCTCAATGTCTATGTCTGTAAGGAAGGCAATTGATACAATTCCGATGGAAGAAGGGGACATGGTGATTCTAAACGACCCATACAGGGGCGGGACTCACCTTCCGGACATCACTTTGGTAGCTCCGGTCTTTTACAGGGGTGAACTCAGGTTCTATGTGGCAAATAGGGCACATCACGCCGATATAGGTGGTATGTCTTCTGGTTCAATGCCTCTATCAAACTCCTTATTTCAAGAAGGCTTGATAATTCCCCCCGTAAAGCTTGTGGAGAAAGGGGAAATAAAGAAGGATATATTGTCCATAATAACTGCAAACGTCAGAACACCCGAGGAGAGGATCGGTGACCTAAGCTCCCAGATAATGGCAAACAGGGTAGGTATTGAGAGGGCTGTAAGCCTGCTGGACACTTACGGAGAGGAAACGGAAAGGTTGTGTGAAGAGCTGCTCGCTTATTCAGAAAAACTTATGCGTAAAGCGATAGAGAGAATCCCCGATGGGAGTTACGAGTTTGAAGACTATTTGGAAGATGACGGATACGGAACAAAGGACATAGCTATAAGGGTTAGATTAAAGGTGCAGGGTGGTGAGGTCAGTGTTGATTTCTCGGAGAGCGATCCCCAGACCCAAGGACCCATGAACGCCGTCAAAGCCATAACTCTATCTGCAACCTACTATGCTTTCAGGTGCCTACTTCCCGAGGACGCTCCCACCAATGATGGATGTTTTGCACCTATAGAGGTTATAACCAAAAGAGGTACTATCCTGGATGCTAACTTTCCTGCGGCGGTTGCTGGAGGGAACGTGGAAACCTCCCAGAGAATAGTAGACGTAGTCCTGGGAGCCCTGGCAAAAGCGCTACCAGAATATGTACCAGCAGCCAGCCAGGGAACCATGAACAACGTTGCCATAGGCGGTGTTGACCCAAGGACAGGGAAAAGCTTCACCTACTATGAGACTATAGGAGGTGGAATGGGAGCCTGGTACGGTGGGAATGGGGAGAGCGCAGTCCACTCCCACATGACCAACACTATGAACACCCCGGTAGAAGCTATGGAACACTCTTTTCCCTTTATAGTGAGGGAGTATTCTGTGAGAAGAAACTCAGGAGGAGATGGACTTAGAAGAGGAGGAGATGGAATAGTGAGGGAGATAGAGTTTCTTTCAGAAGTTGAAGTTACCGTCCTTTCGGAGAGGAGGAGAACTCCCCCTTACGGTTTGTTTGGTGGACAGCCCGGTATGGTAGGGAAGAACACCGTTATAAAAGGCGGAAAGAGAGAGTCTATGTCCGGCAAGTTTTCAATTAGGCTCAAGAAAGGTGACGGGCTGAGGATAGAGACACCAGGAGGAGGTGGATATGCTTAGAATAGGAGTTCTGGTGTCTGGTAGGGGATCAAACCTTCAGGCAATAATTGACAGTATAGAGGAAGGTAAGCTTAATGCAAGTATAGAGCTTGTAATATCAGATAACCCTAAAGCCCTCGCCCTAGAGAGGTGCAAAAAACACAACTTAAAGAGTGAAATTGTTGAGAGGAAGAATTTCTCCTCAAAAGAGGACTTTGAGAAGGCTATCGCTTCAAAGCTCAAAGATAAAGGGGTGGAACTGGTAGTGCTCGCAGGATTTATGAGGATTCTGTCAAATACATTCCTCAGCCACTTCCCCAATAGGGTTATAAATATTCACCCCTCCCTAATCCCAGCCTTCCAGGGACTCAACGCTCAAAGGCAGGCTATAGAGTTCGGAGCAAAATTCTCTGGATGTACAGTTCACGTTGTGGATGAAAGTGTTGATGGTGGACCGGTTATAGTTCAAGCTGTTGTACCAGTTCTTCCAGAGGATAACGAGGAAACTCTCTCCAGGAGGATACTCAGTTACGAACACAGGGTACTTCCTCAAGCGATTCAGTGGTTTTCAGAAGGACGCGTAAGCATGAAGGGGAGGCTCCTGGTAATTGAAGGAGCGAAGTACGGCTCCCTTCCTGTAAATCCAGAACTTGAGAAATTTTGAAAGGGATATAATTTTTATCTGGTCATGGTTGAGATAATCGTAGCACCCAACGCGGGCTTCTGTTTTGGGGTAAAGAGGGCTGTTAAACTCGCAGAAGAAAGCTCCCATCTCGTAAAGAATAGAAAGAGAGTTTTTACCCTAGGTCCGATAATCCATAATCCTCAGGAAGTAGGAAGGTTAAAAAGTATAGGGATAAAACCCCTTGAAAATGAAGAGTTGCAAGAGGGTGACGCGATAATAATCCGTTCGCATGGAATACCTCCAGAAAAGGAAAGGGAGTTAAAGGAAAAAGGGTTAAGAGTTATAGATGCTACCTGCCCATACGTTAAAGCTGTTCATGAAGCCGTATGTAAACTTTCCCAAGAAGGATACTTTATAGTTCTCGTAGGGGAAAAGAACCACCCTGAGGTTATAGGTACCTTAGGCTACCTCAAAGAATGCAACGGCAAAGGTATAGTTGTAGAAAGCATGGACGACCTACAGGAGGCTTTCAGACACGAAAAGGTTGGGGTCGTTTCCCAGACTACTCAAAGTGAAAGGTTTTTCAAAGAGGTCGTAGGAGAGCTCTCCCTTTGGGTTAAAGAGCTTAAGGTTATAAACACTATATGCAACGCTACTTCGGTGCGACAGGAGGACGTATACACCCTCGCCCCTGAGGTTGATGTGATGATAATTATAGGTGGCAAAAACAGTGGAAATACGAGAAGGCTCTACAGTATAGCAAAGTCCCTGAACGAACGCACCTATCATATAGAGACCTCAGAGGAGCTTAACCCATCATGGTTTGAAGGTGTAAAAAGAGTCGGGATAACCGCCGGAGCTTCAACCCCAGGATGGATAATAGAAGAGGTTAGGAGTAAAATAAAGGAAATATGCAAAGAGCACTCATACTGCTAATAGGCTTGTTCTCCCTCGTTTTTGGTGGCAGTCTTTACGACCTGTTGATCAAAGAGCAGATAAGCAGCATACCAAAAGATAAGGCAATAGTTGTAGGGAAAGGGGATAAGGAGCTCATAGCAGTTATAAACCCAGACTGTCCCCACTGTAGAGCCGAGTGGAAAGAGCTTCGCAAACATCTGGACAAATTGAAGGTATACATATTTGTGTTCCCCTTCAAGACCTGGGGGGAGGAGAATCTAAAAAAGTCTTATTACATCGCCTGCTCAGAAGACAAACTCAAAGCTATTGATGAGGTTATGTTGGGAAAACTGGACGGTAAGGCTCTGAATGTAAGTAAATGCGACCTGATTGAGGAACATCTTAAGGTTGTTGACAGACTGGGAGTAAACGGTGTTCCCTACAATATAATTCCTGAGAAGAACAAAATAATTGAAGGCTTTTCACAGAACCTCCTCAATGAGCTTGGGATCAAGGGTGAGTAAAAAACAGTCAGGGGAACAGACAAAGAGAAGCATAATCCTCACAGCAAAGAAACTCTTCGTAGAGAAAGGGTACTTCAACACCAGCATGAGAGACATAGCAAAAGAAGCCGGAGTCAGTACAGGAGCTTTATACCATCACTTTGAAAGCAAGGAGGAGATAGCGGGTGAGATATACAGGGAAACTGTAGAAAAGATAAAAGAAAGACTTGAAAAGGCTCTCCGTGAAGGGGAAGGAGCAAGAGAGAAGATAAAAGGTGTGATAAGAGAGCTTCTTATACTTGCGGAGGAGGACAGGTACACGATGGAGTATGCTCTCTACGTCAAACACAGGGAAATTTTAGATGTTCCTGTTTGTTCTGCAGAGCCGATGGACCTTCTCAAGAAATTCTGTAGAGAAGAGATAGATAAGGGGAGAATACGAGCTATTGACCCAGAGCTCTGCGCCGTATGTATAACCGCTGCTCCTGTTCGTCTCATGCAACTTAAGTGGGACGGTGTCATAAAGGAACCGTTAACCTCATACGCTGATAGCCTTGGGGAATGCGTATGGAGGTCCCTCTCTCCTTAAGTTTTTAAAAAAGTTCTTGACATACCGAACGTTCGGTATTATCCTAAATAAGGAGGTGGAAGATGAAGACCATGGCTATGGTTGTGAGGCAAGACGCCTATGACTTGGTTTTAACCCCGCTGGCTTTTGCCTACTTGGGTGCAGCAGACTACGATGAGGTGAACATCCTCTTTGTGAACTGGGCTGTAAGGCTCCTTTCCAAGCAGGGCGTTGAAGCGGTAAAGCCCTCGGCGGATCATACTGGAACACCGGTAGATATGATAGAAGAGAGAGTGAAAGCGGCAGGACTGCCGGCAGACCTTCACGAGATTTTTAAGAAACTCAAAGAAACCGGGAAGGTCCATCTATACGCCTGTAGCCTCGCAGCTCAGATATTCGGTGTTGAGGAGAAAGACCTTATCTCTGAAGCGGATGGAATAGTAGGGGCTACATGGTTTCTCATGGAAAAGGCTGAACCTGCGACTATATTTATGCAGTACTGATGGGCAGAGAAATCTGTAAGAGCTGTGTTTATTATGTCAAGAACCTCCCGCCCGAAATGTATCCGGAAGAAGAGTGGGAGGTATTAAAGGGTATGGAATGCTCCATAGGCGCACAGCCAGGGGATGAGCTCTGTGATGCCTTTAAGAAGGGCTCGTGTCGTTTAGTAAACCTTGAAGGTGGCGAACTATGAAGTTACTGTTGATTCTCTTTGCTGTTGTTTCTTTTTCTTTCGCCCAGGATAAAGAGCTTAAAGCTGTCTTTGACTGTGCAGTAGGAGACCTTGACTGGGTCAGCCTGAGGCTTTCTCTTATAAAGAAGACTGCAGAGAGTCTTGTAAGGGAAGGAAGGGATTACAAGTTCGTCGTCACTATACACTCCCACTGTATACCGATAGTGGAGAAGGACTTAAAGAGGTTCCCTCCTAAGAAGGCAAGGAAAGTAGAGTTCATTCAGAGCCAGCTAAGAACACTAAAGGAGCTCTACAACGTTGAGGTGAAAGCCTGCAGGATAGCTATGGACAGGGGAAAGATAAGCGGTGTTCCAGACTTTATAGAAACGGTTCCTAACAGCTGGATAACTCTGATAGAGCTTCAGAACTCAGGATTTGCATTTGTGCCCTTTTAACCTATAATTTTCCTGTTCCGAATTATTGATTATGGGGATTGAGGATTTAGAAAAGTTTCTTCCCGTCGTGTTAATCAACAGAAACTATGTGGTAACTTCACTTAATGACACCGGCAAGATGATGCTTGGGGAGGTGGTAGGAAAAAAGTGTTTTCAGGTCCTGTATAACCTGGACAAACCTTGCCCAGAGTACAACATAAGCTGTCCTATATTATCGGGTGAAGAGAATGTGGATACTGTAACCTTAGACTTTGAGGTTTATCTAAGAACTTATGGAAAACTCCCAATCGGGGGGATATACTGGGAATCGGTAATAAACATAACGAACCTCTCCATCATAAGGTCTGGAGTTTTTGACGCCCTCACTGGACTCTACAGCAGAAGCTTTCTCTCTGGCATGATAGATAAGTTTTTCTACATGTGGAAAAGGTATGGAGAGGTTTTCTCCGTTTTATTCATTGATATGGATAACCTAAAGCAGATAAACGATGAGTACGGGCACCTTACCGGAGATGAAGCGCTTAAGAAAGTAGGTCAGTGTATAAAACTTTACCTTAGAAAGGCTGATATCGGAGTTCGTTACGGTGGAGATGAGTTTATCGTTGTCCTTCCCAAAACCCGAAGGGAAGAGGCTATAAAGGTTGCTAAAAGGATAAGGGAGTGCATAAGCTCTATCCCTTTTGTGACAAAGCTTTCCGCCTCATTAGGTGTAATAGAATCCTCTGAGAAGGATACAAAGGTTGAGGAGATGATAGAAAGGGCGGATAAAGTACTTTACTATGCCAAAAGCGTCGGCGAAGGAACCATAGCTGTTGCCAAGACCGAGGAGGAATTCTACACCGTAGATTAAAATATCTACCCATGCTGGATATAGAGCTGATAAGAAAAAAAACCCAACTCGTAAAGGAAAGGCTTTCAAAAAGGGATAAGAAGCTACCCGAACTTATAGACGATGTTCTAAGCTTAGACTCAAAGAGAAGAGAAATCTTGGTGGAGCTTGAAAACCTGAGAGCAGAAAGGAACAAAAGGAGTAAAGAGATAGGGCTGCTTAGAAAAGAAGGAAAAGACGCCTCTGAGATAGAAGAGAAAGTACGGGAAATAAAAGAAAAAATAGATGCTCTTGAGGAGGAGCTAAGAAAGGTGGAAAGGGGTCTGAGGGAGAAGATGCTCTGGGTACCAAACATACCCCATGAGAGCGTTCCTGAGGGTGAGAGCGAGGAGGACAACGTTGAAATAAGAAAATGGGGAGAACCGAGAAAATTTACCTTTGAACCAAGACCCCACTGGGAAATCGGAGAAATTCTTGGTATTTTGGACTTTGACAGAGGGGTAAGACTGTCCGGCAGCAGATTCACGGTTTTAAGAAACTGGGGTGCAAGACTTGAGAGAGCCCTCATAAACTTTATGCTTGACCTTCACAGGGATAAAGGATATGAGGAGATTTTGCCCCCACACCTGGTCAAGCCAGATATACTTGAAGGCACAGGGCAGCTCCCAAAGTTTGAAGAAGACCTTTACAAGTGTGAGAGAGATGAGCTTTACCTAATTCCAACTGCAGAGGTCCCCCTCACCAACCTTTACCGAGGGGAGATACTCAGTGAAGATGACCTACCTATATATCTAACAGCCTACACACCTTGCTACAGAAGGGAAGCAGGCTCTCACGGGAAGGATGTAAGGGGAATAATAAGGCAGCACCAGTTCAACAAGGTAGAGCTCGTTAAAATAGTCCATCCGGACACCTCTTACGATGAGCTTGAAAAACTTACTGCCGATGCAGAGGAAGTCTTAAAACTTCTGGGTCTTCCCTACAGGGTTGTTGAGCTATGCACAGGAGATTTGGGATTTTCCGCAGCCAAAACCTACGATATAGAAGTCTGGTTCCCATCTCAGGGCAAGTACCGGGAGATATCTTCCTGCTCTAACTGTGAGGACTTTCAAGCAAGGAGGATGAACACAAGATTCAAGGACTCAAGAACGGGTAGGAACAGGTTCGTTCACACACTCAACGGCTCTGGACTTGCGGTGGGAAGAACTCTTGCCGCCATACTTGAGAACTATCAGAGAGAGGATGGGAGCGTTGAAGTACCGGAAGTTCTGAGGGACTATTTAGGTGTTGAGGTCATAGGATAAAAATATTTTAGTTTTTAACCCCGGCACCGACCTACTTTCCCGTGCCGCGGTCCGGCACAGTATCATCGGCGCTGGAGGGCTTAACTGCCGGGTTCGGAATGGAACCGGGTGTTTCCCCTCCGCTATTGGCACCGGGGAACTGGCAACTTAATAAGTCTCCCTCTCCTCAGGTAGGTATGCAAGTCGGACGGGCTATTAGTACCGCTCGGCTACACCCATTGCTGAGCTTCCACCTGCGGCCTATCAACCCGGTAGTCTTCCGGGGCCCTTCAGGGAGCCCTTATCTTGGGGTGGGCTTCGCGCTTAGATGCTTTCAGCGCTTATCCCGTAGCAGGATAGCTACCCGGCGCTGCTCCTGGAGGAACAACCGGTACACTAGAGCCTGCCCCATCCCGGTCCTCTCGTACTAGGGACGGACCCCCTCAAGGCTCCTGCGCCCGCGGCGGATAGGGACCGAACTGTCTCGCGACGTTCTGAACCCAGCTCGCGTCCCCCTTTAATGGGCGAACAGCCCAACCCTTGGGACCTGCTTCAGCCCCAGGATGGGGGGAGCCGACATCGAGGTACCAAACCTCCCCGTCGATGTGGGCTCTCGGGGGAGATTAGCCTGTTATCCCCGGAGTAGCTTTTATCCGCTGATCACCGGCCCTTCCACATGGAGCCGGTGGGTCACTAGGCCCGGCTTTCGCCCCTGTTCGACCTGTCGGTCTCACAGTCAGGCACCCTTCTGCCCTTGCACTCTACGGCGGATTTCCGACCCGCCTGAGGGTACCTTTGGGCGCCTCCGCTACCTTTTAGGAGGCAGCCGCCCCAGCTAAACTGCCCACCTGACACGGTCCCCGCCAGGGGTTCACCTGGCTGGGTTAGAATTCCAGCCTGCCCAGGGTGGTATCTCACCGGCGGCTCCACCCGCCCCGGAGGGCGGGCTTCCCAGCCTCCCACCTATCCTGCGCAGGACAGGCTAGAACTCAATGTCAGGCTGCAGTGAAGCTTCACGGGGTCTTTCCGTCCTGCCGCGGGTAGCCGGCGTCTTGACCGGCATTACAATTTCGGCGGGACTCTCCTCGAGACAGCGCGGCACTCGTTGGGCCGTTCATGCAGGTCGGAACTTACCCGACAAGGAATTTCGCTACCTTAGGACCGTCATAGTTACGGCCGGCGTTTACCCGGGCTTAAACCCCCAGCTCATCACCGGGGGCTTTAACCTTCGGGCACTGGCCAGGCTTCAGACCACATACATCCCCTTTCGGGTTTGCGTAGTCCTGTGTTTTTGGTAAACAGTCGGCACCGCCCGGTCACTGCGACCCACAGAAGCTTCGTCCGCGAGGGACTACACCCCCATGGGCACCCCTTCTTCCGAAGGTACGGGGCCAATTTGCCGAGTTCCTTGAGGAGAGTTCCCCCGACGCCTTGGGCTCCTAACCCAGCCCACCTGTGTCGGTTTCCGGTACGGGCAGCTGTGCTTCAAAGCCAGCGCCGTTGTTTCTTGGCAGTGTGGCGTCACCCGAGTTACCGCATCGGCTCTCGGGGTTATGGAGGCGCGGATTTGCCTACGCCTCCCCCCTACTACCTTACACCCGCATTCCATAGCGGGCCCAGGCTAGCCTCCTGCGTCACGACTCTGGCTCCACACAGCTGGCGCGGGAATGTTGACCCGCTTCCCATCGGCTACGCCTCATCGGCCTCGCCTTAGGGTCCCGGCTAACCGATGGCTGATTTCCATTGCCACCGAAACCTTGGGCTTCCGGCGGGCAGGTTTCTCACCTGCCTTCGCTCCTACTCATGCCAGGATTCTCACTTCCCTGCAGTCCATCCCACCTCACGGTGAGACTTCAGCCCACAGGGAACGCTCCCCTACCGCCAGCACCTCCCGGAGGAGATGCTGACCCGCGGTTTCGGTACCGGGCTTGAGCCCCGCTAAATTTTCGGCGCCCACCCCCTCGACCGGTCAGCTGTTACGCACTGTTTAAAGGGTGGCTGCCTCTAAGCCAACCTCCCGGCTGTCTTAGGAGGTGGACTTCCTTTACCACTTAGCCCGGATTTAGGGACCTTAACCGGCGGTCTGGGTTGTTCCCCTCTTGTCCTCCGGAGCTTATCCCCCGGAGACTCACTGCCGTCTTACCTTTCCCGGTATTCGGAGTTTGGCAGGGTTCGGTACCCCTCTCGGGGCCCTAGCCCAACCAGTGGCTCTACCCCCGGGAAGGAACAGACGACGCTGCACGTCGATGCATTTCGGGGAGAACGAGCTATCACGGGGCGCGATTGGCTTTTCACCGCTACCCTCACCTCACAGGACGGTTTTGCAGCACCGACCCCTTAGGGCCTCCAGACGGTTTTACCCGTCCTTCACCCAGGGCAAGGGTAGATCGCCCCGCTTCGCGTCTGCCCCCAGGGACTTAAGCGCCCTATTCGGACTCGCTTTCGCTACGGCTTCGCCTAACGGCTTAGCCTAGCCCCTGAAGACAACTCCCTGGCTCATTCTGCAAAAGGCACGCAGTCGGGCCACAAGGACCCTTCCACTGGATTGTAGACTCGGGGTTTCAGGTTCTATTTCACTCCCCTTCCGGGGTTCTTTTCACCTTTCCCTCACGGTACTATACGCTATCGGTCAGCCGGTAGTACTTAGCCTTGGAGGGTGGTCCCCCCAGATTCCACAACCTTTCACGTGGGCCGTGGTACTTGGGAGCGCATCCCAGGGAGACTTCTCACCTTTAACCTACAGGGCTTTCACCTTCTATGGCGCCGCATTCCAGCGGACTTCGGTTAGGTGGAAGTTTTGTAACTCCCCGAGAGGTCGGCGGACCTCTCCGGATGCGTCCCGCTACCCCCTGTGGGCTAAGGCCGCCGCCATGGCACCCACAGGGTTTGGGCTATGCCCCGTTCGCTCGCCGCTACTGAGGGCGTCTCGGTTGATTTCCTTTCCTGGGACTACTAAAAGGTTTTGCTTCGTCCCGTGTGACCTCCCGCCGAAGCGGGATGACAGGCTTGGCGCCTGCCGGGTTTCCCCATTCGGGCATCCGGGCCTCAAAGGCTCTTTGCGCCTCCACCCGGCTTTTCGCAGCTTAGCACGCCCTTCATCGCCTCCGGCTGCCGAGGCATCCACCCCGAGCCTTTACTAACTTGCATACCTACCTTAATTGGAGAGGAAGACTTATTCAGTTGCCAAGGAGCCTATGGAGATGGCGGGACTTGAACCCGCGACCTCCTGCTTGCAAAGCAGGCGCTCTCCCAGCTGAGCTACATCCCCTAAGATGCCCCCAATATGGGCCTCCCAGGATTCGAACCTGGGACCTTGCCCTTATCAGGGGCACGCTCTAACCGACTGAGCTAGAGGCCCTGCCTTGCAAACAACTCAATAGGGAGAAGGAACTCTCATCCTATGGACTAAACAGTAGTTGAGATAATATCTCCGTTATAAAGGAGGTGATCCAGCCGCAGGTTCCCCTACGGCTACCTTGTTACGACTTCGCCCCAGTTGCCAGCCCTATCATCGGCCCCTGCCTCCCTTGCGGGTTAGCTCGGGGACTTCCGACAGGACCGACTTCCGTGGCGTGACGGGCGGTGTGTGCAAGGCCCGAGAACGTATTCACGGGGACATCGCTGATACCCCGTTACTACCGATTCCGGCTTCATGTGGGCGAGTTTCAGCCCACAATCCGCACCATGACCGGGTTTAAGGATTGGCTCCCCATTGCTGGGTCGCATCCCATTGTCCCGGCCACTGTAGCGCCTGTGTGGCCCCGGGCATAAAGGGCATACTGACCTGACGTCGTCCCCACCTTCCTCCGGCTTATCGCCGGCAGTCCCTCCAGAGTGCTCCCCAAAAGGGGTAGCAACTGGAGGCAGGGGTTGCGCTCGTTGCGGGACTTAACCCAACATCTCACGACACGAGCTGACGACGGCCATGCACCACCTGTGCCAGGGTTCGCTCCAGAGGAACGAAAACCCTCCGCTTTCGCAGAGGTGACCCTGGCATGTCAAGCCCGGGTAAGGTTCTTCGGTTAGCATCGAATTGAACCAGACGCTCCACCGGTTGTGCGGGCCCCCGCCAATTCCTTTGAGTTTCAGGCTTGCGCCCGTACTCCCCAGGCGGGGCGCTTAACGCGTTAGCTGCGAGCCCGCCCAGAAGGACGAGCCCTAGCGCCCATGGTTTACGGCCAGGACTACCCGGGTATCTAATCCGGTTCGCTCCCCTGGCTTTCGTCCCTGACCGTCAGGACAGCCCCAGCAGGCTGGCTTCCCCTTCGGTGTTCCTCCCGAGATCTACGCATTTCACCGCTACCCCGGGAATTCCGCCTGCCCGGGCGTGCCTCAAGTCAGGCAGTTCAGGATGCCGTTCCGCCGTTAAGCGGCGGGCTTTGACATCCCGCTTACCCGACCAGCTGCGGACGCTTTACGCCCAGTGACTCCGCGCAACGCTCGGGACCTACGTATTACCGCGGCTGCTGGCACGTAGTTAGCCGTCCCTTCCTCTGGAGGTACCGTCAAGACTGTGAGGTATTAGCCCACAGTCCCTTCGTCCCTCCTGACAGCGGTTTACACCCCGAAGGGCTTCTTCCCGCACGCGGCATCGCGGGGTCAGGCTTTCGCCCATTGCCCACGATTCCCCACTGCTGCCCCCCGTAGGGGTGCGGGCCGTGTCTCAGTCCCGCTGTGGCCGGCTACCCTCTCAGGCCGGCTACCCGTCATAGGCTTGGTAGGCCATTACCCCACCAACTACCTGATAGGCCGCGGGCCCATCCTCAGGCGGGAGCTTGCAAGCAGAGGCCCCCTTTAACCAGGACACCTCAGTGGCGCCTGGCATTATGGGGTATTAGCCCCGGTTTCCCGGGGTTATCCCCCTCCTGAGGGTAGGTTACCCACGTGTTACTCACCCGTTTGCCGGTCGCCAGCACCCTCCCGAAGGAGGGTCTGATGCCCCACGACTTGCATGTGTTAGGCGTGCCGCCAGCGTTCGCGCTGAGCCAGGATCAAACTCTTCATGGAAATAGGGCACAAGCAATCAAAATCCAAATTCAAAGAACCCCAGTTTCTGAGAGTTCCTTCTCCCTATTCAGTTGCCAAGGAGCCAGGCGAGCCTCTCGGGACTCGCTACTTCTTTGACGCGGTCTATTAATATATCACCTGCCTTTGGAGGTGTCAAGAGGTTTTAGCTTATTTCTTGAAATTCCCCTCTGTAGAGCTTATACTTTTTCCTTGGCTGTCCCCGTAGCTCAGGCGGATAGAGCGCGAGATTCCTAATCTCGAGGTCGGAGGTTCGAGTCCTCCCGGGGACGCCATCATATTTCTATCGGCATACCAAACTCGGGTATAAAACTTTCTAAGGAGAGCTCATTCTTTATATGGTCTGCAAATATGTTCATTTTTTCTTCCTCCCCGTGAACCAGATAAACCTTAGGTCTTTCAGTATGGGAGAGCCATTCCGTGAGCTCCTTTTGACCCGCATGAGAGGAGAAACCGTTTATGGTATAGATTTCCGCTCTTACCGCTATCTCTTCTCCCAATACCTTAACCTTTTCAGAACCTTCAATTATCCTCCTGCCTAAAGTACCTTTTGGTTGATATCCAACAAATATAAGACTACACTCCTCCCTCCATAGATTATGCTTGAGATGATGAAGTATTCTTCCACCGGTAAGCATACCGCTTCCGGCTATTATTATCGCTCCGCTTTTTATATCGTTTATCTTCTTAGACTCTTCAACATCCCTTGTGAATTTAAGGTATGGAAAGTTGAAGGGGTCTCTTTCCTTAAAAATTCTATAAGTCTCTTCGTCAAAAAAATCGGGATTCTGGAGGAACAATTTCGTAGCGCTTATGGCAAGAGGGCTGTCTAAAAAAACTTGGCATTCCGGAAGTATATCTCTCTCATACATTTCCCGCAGAACAAATAGGATGTCTTGAGCCCTTTCTAGGGCATAGGAAGGTATAAGGACATTTCCCCCTCTGTATAGTGTCTTTAGGACAGCGTCCTCAAACTCTTCCTTTGACTCTTTAAAGCTTTTATGATTCCTGTCTCCGTAGGTTGTCTCTATAAATACCGCTTGGGCAGTTGATGGAGGGGAAGGGTCTCTGACAATAGGCTTGTTCTTATTCCCTAAATCTCCTGAAAAGATTACCCTCTTTCCTCCTACATCAAATTCTACAAAGGCGGAGCCTAGAATATGTCCTGCATCTTTGAGCCTAAACCTAAAAGCCGGAGCCAGGTCGTAAAATTTGTCGTATTCCAAATACGGATGAGAGAACAGGTCAAAACTTTCCAATACATCCATCTCTTCATAAATAGGTGGGTTGACTACCTCACCTAACCTTTCTGCCTTTTTTAACTTGCTTTTATAAGTCTCATTCATGACCCTTGCAGCGTCAAGGAGCATTATCCTTGCGATTTGAGCTGTTGGTCTCGTGCACAGTATCTTCCCCTTAAACCCTTCTTTTACAAGTAGGGGGATTCTTCCACAATGGTCTATATGGGCATGGGTGAGAATGAGGTAACTTATCTCCGAAGGGTCAAAGGGAAAAGGATCATAGTTCCTTTCCTCCTCTCCGCCTTGGAACAAGCCGCAGTCAATAAGAAGCTTTATGCCCTGCGCTTCAAGGAGATAACAGCTTCCGGTAACACCCTTTGCCGCACCACACGGAGTTATCTTTATTGTCATAGCTCTATTATAGGGCTATAATATCTAATCTTGAGGCCCGGTAGCTCAGTTGGTAGAGCACCCGGCTGAAAACCGGGGTGTCGGCGGTTCGATTCCGCCCTGGGCCACATTAAACCACACCGCTCATTACCTTTCCAAAGAATTCTCTCACCACGTCCTTCCAGAACCTTTTTCCTTCCTCAATCTCATCTAAAGAGTTCTCCATATAAGCGGTAAAGCTATAATCCATAAGCACCGGGAAATGCTCCATAAGGTAGTCCACCACTAAAAAGGCAACCTCCGTTGGTTTTAAGCTTTTCCGGTATAAGTGGACGTAGCCTCGCTGCTTGAGTGTCTTAACTATAGTGGCATAGGTTGATGGTCTCCCAATGCCAAGCTTTTCTAAGGTCCTGACCAGGCTTCCCTCGGTATATCTGGGAGGGGGTTGTGTCTTCTTTTCCTCAATGAACACTTTTACAAGTTTAAGGAGTTCGCCTTCCTTCAATTCGGGGAGTTTTTCCTCTTTTATATCTGCTGGATAAGCCCTGCTCCAACCATCAAATTTCACTTCAAGTCCTTTTGCTTTAAGAACCAGTGGGGTCTTAAGTTTAGGTGAGCTGACCTCAACGTCAACTTCTCGTTTTTCCAAAAGCATCTCAGACATAAGGCTAGCCAGGGTTCTTGAAAGTATAAGCCTGTAAAGAACTCCGTAGTCCCCGCTCAAGGTTCTTTCCTTTATACCTGTAGGTCTTATACACTCGTGAGCTCCTTGAGATATGGGTTTCTCCTTGAACTTCCTTAATCTTCCCACGTATTCCTGTCCAAACTTCTGGGCTATATACTCCATGAATTCCCTCGCCTTGGTGGAACTCATTCTATAACTGTCCGTTCTTGGGTAGGTTATGACACCCCACTCGTAGAGTTTTTGGGCTAGGCTTTGGGTCTTCTCGGTAGGAAAGCCGAGTTTTGCATTAGCGTCACTTTGGAGTGTTGATGTAATAAAAGGTTTGGGGGGAGGTACTCTCTCCTCCTTTCTCTTAACCCCAACCACAGCGCAAACACCGTCCTTTATCCTCTCAGCTAAAAGCTTCGCATCGGAAGGGTTCTCATACCTGTAATCGTATGTGGCTTCAAAAAGGTGTCCATCCTTCTCAAGTAGAGCCTTTACATAGTAATACTTCTTCACCTTGAAGCTCTCTATCTCCCTTTCTCGGTCAACGATAAGCCTGAGGGCGGGTGACTGCACCCTTCCTGCCGACAGCTTGTAGTTCCTGAAAGCCTTCCATAGATGAGGTGAGACCTTATAACCTATGAGTCTATCAAGTATCCTGCGGGCAAACTGGGAATAAACCATATTCATATTCAGCTCACCGGCATTCCGAATACTCTCTCTTATAGCCGAAGGTGTTATCTCATAGAAAACAGCTCTCCTTACATTCTTGTTGACCTTCAGAATCTCCTGCTCAACGAAGTAAGCTATAGCTTCACCTTCTCTATCGGGGTCGGTTCCCACATAGACAACCTGAGCACTCCTGGCAAGCTTTTTAAGGGAGTCAATCACCTTTTTCTTCCCCTTAACATAGACATACTTGGCTTCCAGGGTTTCTTCATCTACACCGAGCTCTCTTTGAGGAAGGTCCTTTACATGACCGAAGGTAGCTCTCACAATAAACTCCTTTCCAAGATACCGCTGTATGGTCTTTGCCTTGGTGGGCGATTCAACTATAAAGAGGTTCATTTAAAGGATTTTAAAAGAATAAGGAAGAAGAGTCCTACGATAGAGACATTTATCGCCAAATCAAAGCCCAACCTGTTCCAGAGGAAGCCAGTCAGTAGGCTTCCAACAGAGCCAGCCACGGCATAGCCACCGTAAAATACCCCGTAAAGGGTGGCTCTGTTTGTGGCTTTTTCAGAGATTAAGCTGCGGACCGAGTTGAATAAACTCACCATATGGATGCCAAGAAACAAACAAGAAACAACCATAAATCCAAGCTTTAGAAAGACCATTGAGAGAAAGCCAAAGAAGATAGAAAACCTAAAAACCAGCTCTGGGGAGAATTTATCAATGAGTACCCCTACAGGGTAACTTGAGAGGGTTTGGGTTAGGTTGAGGGCTACGATAAAGCCGGGCACCAAGGCATCCTGCCAACCCATCTCTTTTGCCCTTACAAGGAAAAAGGCGTTGTCCCAAACGAAGAAAACCGTTATGAAAACGTATATCAGGAATGGGATTAGGTGTTTGTCTCTGACCAGACTTGGTGTCTGTGTATTGACAGACTTGGGCACGTCCACAACGAAGAATAGGAGGAGCAGGGAAAGCGCTCCGGGGATGAGAGTCATGAGATAAAGAAGTCTGAAGGTCTCCTCACCGCTTCCAAGCGTTATTAATGCCCCCATCGCAACGAGAGCTCCGGCTGTCTCCCCACCCACGTCAAAAGCCTTGTGAATACCAAAGGCTCTCCCGCTTCCGGTTTCACCCCTTGTCATAGAAAGGAGGGCATCTCTAGGGGCACTTCTTACAGCTTTCCCAAGCCTGTCCATACCCCTGAGGAATGCTACACCTTTCCAGTCAGAGACAAAGTAAAAGAGAGGTTTACTGATAGCCGATAGGCTGTAGCCAAACACTACCAGAGGTTTAGCCACCCTATACCTATCAGATATATAGCCAAAGAATACACGGAAAGCATAAGAGATGAAAGTTGCCACGGCAACGATCACACCAAGCTTTTCAACGTCCTCCCTAAGGACATAAACAACGAACAGAGGAAGGGTTGATGTTACTATTGAGGTTGCACTATCGGTGAGGAAGCTGACCGCCCCAACTATCCATATGTTTTTGCCCATTCACACTATCTTGCCAACGGCTTTCTCACCGAGTTTTATGTGATACTCAAGGGTTCTCATTATGTCCTCTATCGTCTGAGCAAGCTCGTCAGTGGCAAGCTCTTCATAGTTTTGCATTGAGTTTTCTATGAATTCTGCAACCGCTTCTATCCTATCAAGGATAGGCTCATCGTAAACCCTCAAGCTTTCAAGGAATATCGGAGATAGAGACTCTAAAGCTGGAAGGAGGAGCGAGGCAAGCGATAGACTTTCTGAACTCAGGAGGAGAGCTTGCTCCTTCATGTACTTGTCGGTTACAGACTCCATCTCGTCCATAACAAGGGCAATTAAACGAAAACCCTGAGTCAACCTACGCAGGATGTCTATGGTTTTCAGCGTTATCTCAGGAGAGGGTTTCTGCTGGACAAAGAGGAAGGTGTTTATAACCTTTCGCTGAAAGGAAATCTCCTCCTCCAACTTAGCAAGAAGTATGTAATAGGGGGACACCTCCATAACTCAAGAGGAAAATTTATACGGACTCCCACGTGATTTCAACTACAAATTATTTAACAGGACCCAGGTTTTCTCAGAAGGAATATTCTTCCTCAAGTTCAGCCTTATACTCGTCTACAAGCTCTGTGTAGTCGTCAAACCAGTAAGCCTCCGGATTTCTTCTGAAAATCAGGAACCTTCCGGCATTTTCAGGGTCGGCGGACCTGTGATACCTGAAGAAGACAAACTCCTCCGTTTTACCCAATATCTCTATCTTGCCCGTTTCATGAGACATCACATATCTTACCCTTGCCGCAAGACCAGAAACCTTAGCCCTGACAGTTTCAACGAGATCTATAGTCTCTTCTATCTTGGTTGAGTATGTCTTGTTCCCCGCGGTAGGTCTGCACTGAAATACGTAGTAGGGCGGTACCCCAATAAAAGAAAGTTCTTCCAGTAAGTCTCTTAAAACCTCTGGAGCGTCGTTTATCCCCCTAAGTATGGGTGTCTGGTTTGTAAGGGTAGTTCCGGTTTTCTGAATTAGACTAACGGCTTCCTTAGCTTCCCTGGTAAGTTCTCTGGGATGATTGAAGTGGTTCATCAGGTAAAGTTTCTTTCCGGTTTCGGTATTGAACCATTCAAAGAGCTTCAAGAGTGAAGAATCGTTAAGCACTCTGAAAGGATTGGCAGCGAGCATCTTTGACCCTATCCTCACTATCCTCACATGAGGTATATCTGCCAGGGATTTAAGTGTCTTTTCTAACTTAAAGGTTGCCAGAACCAGTGGGTCTCCTCCTGTAAGGAGGACATTGTTTATTTCCGGATGATTCCTTATGTACTCAATACCTTCAGAGACGTCCCTTGCCACCTCGTCATTGTCATTCATAAAGAGCCTCTTTCTAAAGCAAAACCTGCAGTATATTCCGCAGACGTCTGTAACAAGGAGAAGAGCTGTATCTGGATACTTATGTTCAAGTCCGTGAACCTTCATGTACTTGCTTTCGTTGGAGGCATCCAGCCTGCCCCATACATCAAGCTCCTCCGTAGTCGGAATAACTATCCTTCTTATAGGGTCTTCAGGGTCCTCCCAATTTATAAGGGAGTTGTAATAATCGTTTGTTCTAAATGCGAATTTTGATGTAACTTTTGCAAGCTCCTTCTTCTCTTGCTCCTTAAGTTCAGGGATTGATTCAAGTTTTATTATATACTTAACCTTTTTATTCATACTACCCACCTCCTAATTTCTGAACAAGATGAAGCTGCCCCTCATAGAGCCTGCTCTTTGGGGTGTTTTATTTTAAAAAATTCATCAGATATGTCAACCCCTGTGAGCCAGAGTTTAATATCTTGAATATAAAAGGTTTTATAATTTAATTTGAACATGAATAGATTTTTTTTAAAATGTAGTTTTCTTGTTTTAAATCTACTTTTACTGTACTCTTGCGGCATAAAATCTGACGTTAAACCCCTTCCAAAGCCTGAATATACGATGCTCAGGATAGGCGAAACCGTCTATATTATCCCCAGTAGCAACGAGGTAATCCCTGAAGGATTCCAGAGAAAGGGCTCTTATTTTCTAAGAAAAGAACCTATGCATTTCTGCTTTAAGGTCAAGCATACGAAGGGGAAAGAAGAGTTGTCCTGTGTGCAGGAAGCACCTACGGATAAAATCACGGGTAGCGTAAAGGTCTTGGAGGAGAGCGTTGTTGTGACTCTTGACCGAGAGGGGTTTTACAAAGTATACCCCTATAACGGAGAGATAGTACCTAAGGTCATAACTGATATAAGAGGTAATAGGCTTGAGTTCAAAAGGAAATACAGAACGTACAGGGTTGCCATAACTAAAGTCTTGGATGGGGCTGAAACCTATCCCCTTGTAGTTGAGGTGCCGGCAAAGGAACCCCCAAAACCTCAAAAACCTGAAGGGTTAAAGCTTATAGTAAAAGGGGGGAACCTTTACATATACTGGTGGTCAAAGGAAGAGGAAGTCAGGTTTGTGGTCTACAGGAATGGAGAACTCATTACTCCTGTACCGACAGTTCAGAACTTATTCGTAGATAAGTTGCCCAAAAGGAGGACCCTTTATGAGGTCCGTGCTGTAAATGAGTTTGGTGTTGAAAGCGAGCCTGCAGTTGTTGTTTACAGCCCGTAATGAGCTGCTATAGCGGCTGATATGGCAAGGACTATGTCTTCCCTGTCTACCTCCCCCTCTATGGCGAAGTCGTACTCGCCCTTCTGTATCTTTTCCTCAAGGAACTTAACGCCGAAATCTCCCCTAAGGAAATCTGGGTCCCTGATGATTTCTCTGTAAAGAGGTATGTTTGTAGGTACTCCACGAACTATAAACTCATCTATAGCCCTTCTTGCCCTTGCAACAACCTTTTCCCATGTAAGAGCCCATACGGTCATCTTAGCAATCATGGAATCGTAGTAAGGGGGGATTATGTAGTCCTTATAAACACCGGCATCTATCCTCACACCTGGTCCACCCGGTGAGTAATAGGCTGTTATCTTTCCAGGAGAGGGAGCAAAACCCTTTTTAGGGTCTTCGGCGTTTATCCTGAATTCTATAGCGTAACCTCTGTAGGTCACATCGCTCTGAAGAAACGGCAGAGGTTCACCGGCAGCTATCTTTATCATGGTTTCAACTATGTCCACACCGGTTATGGCTTCCGTTATAGTGTGTTCAACTTGAAGTCTTGTGTTCATCTCTATGAAGTAGTACTCTCCCGTTCTCACGTCCACAAGGAATTCAAGTGTACCAGCGTTCTCATAACCCACTCTCATCAGAGCTCTCACAGCGTTCCCGAGTATCTTCATCCTAAGGTCTCTGGGTAGAGCCGGTGAGGGCGCTATCTCTATAAGTTTCTGGTGTCTTCTCTGTATTGAACAGTCTCTCTCTCCGAGATGGATTATGTTTCCGTACTTGTCCCCAAGAACCTGAACCTCTATATGCTTTGGGTTGTCCAGGTACCTCTCTATGAATATATCGCCTTTGCCGAAGAAGGTCTCAGCCTCTCTATAGGCAGACTCAAAGGCTGTCCTTAGCTCCTCTTCGGAGTGGACAACCCTCATACCCCTACCACCACCACCGTATGCGGCTTTCAACATAACCGGAAATCCTATCTCCCTAGCAAATTTCAAAGCGTCCTCAACTTCAGTGACAGGTTCAGGTATACCGGGGACAGTGGGAAGACCTGCCTCCTCCATAACCTTCTTAGCTTTAACCTTATCTCCAAAGGTATCTATCTGTTCTGGTGTGGGTCCTATAAAGGTTATACCCCTCCTCTGACAGTATCTTGCAAAGTCGGCATTTTCCGCCAGGAAGCCGTAACCAGGATGTATAGCTTCCGCTCCCACTTGACGGGCAAGGTCAACTATCCTCACATAGTCAAGGTATGCTCTTATTGGGTCTCCCGGGATAAGATAAGCCTCATCAGCCTTTTTAACATAGAGGGAACGGACATCAGCCTCTGAGTATATCGCAACGGTTTTTATACCAAGCTCCTTGCATGCCCTTATGATCCTTAGGGCAACCTCTCCTCTGTTCGCTATAAGAACCTTCTTGAACATCTCAGTAATTATAAGGCTATCTTGTTATCAGATGGGAGGACTTAAAAAATCCTACGGTCAGCATCTCTTGGTCTCTCCAGGGGTCTTGAAGAAGATAGCCCAAAGCCTTAACCTTGAAGAAGGAGACACGGTCGTTGAGATCGGGGGCGGAACGGGAAATCTGACAAGGGCTCTCCTTGAGTATCCCATAAACAGGCTTTACGTCCTTGAGCTTGACCCTGAAATGGTAAAGAGGCTCATGAGTATTGAAGACAATCGGTTAGAGGTTATAGAGGCGGATGCGAGCAGTTTTGACTTCTGTTCTCTGGGAGAGGAGGTTAAGATTACAGGGAACCTTCCATACAACGTCGGTTCTCTAATAGTTGAGAACGTGGTGAAGCATTACAGGTGCATATCCTTGGGTGTGTTTATGCTCCAGAAGGAAGTAGCCTTAAAGCTGTGTGGAAAGGGCGAAATAGGCTGGCTCACAGTATTCTTAAACACTTACTATGAAGTTGAGTACCTGATGAGTGTCCCTCCCAGGTTCTTTATCCCTCCCCCAAAGGTAGACTCTGGAGTTATAAAACTCATCAGGAAGGAGAACCCTCCTGAACTCAACCTGGAAAATTACAAGAAGTTTCTCACCTCCATCTTTTCTATGAGGAGAAAGATGCTTAAAAAGAAGTTACCGGAAGATACACTCACTGAAGCAGGAATAGACCCAAGCCTCAGGGTTGAGCAATTGACTACCGAGGATTTCCTTAGGCTGTATAATGTTTTTAACACAAGCCAGAAGAGGAGAAAGATAGGATGAGAGACGTCTTTTTTATTGAGAGGGACCCATACGCACCTATAAGACACTGCTACCCAGTGAGCAAGGTTCTCTATGAAGGCAAGAGTGAGTACCAGGAGATAATGGTTCTTGAATCTCCAGAATTTGGGAAACTCCTCGTCCTTGATGGTGTGGTACAGGTTGATGAGAAGTATGAATTCATGTACCACGAATACCTTGCTCATATTCCTATGTACGCCCATCCAAACCCTGAGGACGTCCTTATAATTGGGGGCGGAGACGGAGGGACGCTTAGAGAAGTTCTCAAACATGAAAGCGTTAAAAGGGCTGTCCTAGTTGACATAGATAAAGAAGTAATAGAGGTATCCAAGAAGTACTTTCCCACCATGTCTTGCTCCTTTGAAGACCCAAGGGCTATAGTCGTGAACGAGGATGGTTACAGGTACATACAGGACTACGAAGGTGAGTTTGATGTGATAATAATTGATTCAACAGACCCTGTTGGCTTTGCCCATGTTCTCACAACGGAAGACTTCTTTAAATTTGTTTATAGAGCTTTAAAGGAGGATGGTATATACGCAGCTCAGACTGAGTCTATCCACTACCACCTTGATATAGTTGCAAGAATTCAGAAGGCTCTCAAAAAGGTATTCCCTGTGGTTGACCTATACACTTCCGTCATTCCGATATACGCTGGGTACTGGTGGACCTTTTCCATTGCTTCAAAGAAATACCCTGTTCGTGAACCTGCAAGGGAAGTGAAGGCTGAAACGAAGATATACTCAGCAGACATGCACAGACACGCCTTTCTTCCGGAAAGCTTTTACAGGAGGATAATGGAGGGAGAGTATAAGTACTGAGAATTTGTGGTAAAATTGGCTACATGCCTCGTTCCCTCCTCCGATTACAGGAGGGGACCAAACAGACCAGGAGGTGAGAGATGCCAAAGAACAGGCACTACAAAACGGTAAGATTTTACGAAACGGTTTTTGTCCTCAAGCCGACCTTTACAGAAGAAGAGGTGAAGCAGAAGGCTGAGAGCATAAAAAAGTTCATTGAATCAAAGGGTGGCGAGGTCCTTCACTTCCAGGACTGGGGAACAAAGACCCTGGCTTACAGGGTTGATAACTTCAACCACGGCAGGTACTTTCTCATTCAGTACAGGACTGATAATTCCCAGCTACCCAACGAGCTTGATTTCCAACTCAAGATAAACGAGGATGTTATAAGGTGGCTCAATTTCCAGATAAAGGAGAGCGAGGTTATTAAAAGTGCTAAATAAGGTACTCCTAATAGGAAGGCTTACCAGTGACCCTGTTATAAGATATCTGCCTTCCGGAACGCCGATAACGGAATTTGGAATAGTATGGAACAGAAGGTACAGAACCGGTGATGAATGGAAAGAGGAGAGCCACTTCTTTGACATAAAAGCTTACGGGAAGCTGGCTGAAGACCTTGCGGAAAGGCTTTCAAAAGGATATCAAGTTGTCGTAGAGGGCAGGCTAACCCAGGACAGATGGACCGGACAAGACGGAAAGAATTACAGCAGAATCAGGGTAGTTGCGGAATCGGTAAAGATCATTAGGAAACCTAAGATAGAGGAGATTGAAGAGGAGGAAATCATTGATAAGGACTCAGAGGTTGAAAAGCTTGAAGAGGAGTTAAAGGAGCTTGGAGAGAAAGAACAACCCTTTGATGAAGACGATGAAATACCTTTTTAAACTACTTATTCAGGAGGA
Organism: Hydrogenivirga caldilitoris; assembly: GCF_003664005.1. Lineage (NCBI taxonomy): Bacteria > Pseudomonadati > Aquificota > Aquificia > Aquificales > Aquificaceae > Hydrogenivirga > Hydrogenivirga caldilitoris. The sequence continues at coordinate 1,709,564 of NZ_RCCJ01000001.1, read as the reverse complement.
TTGAAGATGGCTATTAAAAGACCAGCAAAGAGAAAGACCTGTTACTTTTGTGAGAATAACAAGGAGCCTGACTACAAAAACTATGAAGAGCTCAGGCAGTTTATGACAGAAAGGGCGAGGATAAAGGCAAGGAGGCAAACTAACCTGTGCAACAAACATCAAAAGAAGCTTGCCCTTCAGATAAAGAGGGCACGCCAGTTGGCGCTTCTGCCTTACGTCGTAGTCTAAGCTATAGGAGGAAGAGATATGAAGGTGATACTTACGAAGGACCTTCCTGGATACGGATTCTTTGGAGATATAGTCAGTGTTAAGGAGGGTTTTGCCAACAACTACCTCATACCAAGAGGTCTTGCAGTTCCAGCGACCAAGGGGAACGTAAGGCACATACAGGAAGTTCTAAAGCAGAAGAGAAGGAAGCTGGAGAGGGAGAAGAAGAAGGCACAGGAGCTTGCTAAAAAGCTGGAAGGTGTTGTAATTGAGGTTAAAAAGCCCGTGGGTGAGGCTGGTAAGCTCTTTGGTTCTGTAACAGCAACAGATGTGGTAACCGCACTTAAAGAAAAAGGGATAGAGGTTGACAGGAAGAGCGTTATATTCCCCCACGCAATAAAGCAGGTTGGCGTTTACACTATAACGGTTCGCCCTCACAGGGATGTGTCTGTTGAGATAAAACTTGATGTCAAACCCGAGGAGACGTCTTAAATTATTTGAGCTATGAAAGAGGTTGTTGTAGAAAAGAAAAGGTTGAGTTTACCCATAGACCTCCTGCTCGTTTTCGGGGGATTGCTTACAGCTGGTTTCCTCTCACTGCTTCCCTATGAAAACACCTTCTGGTACAAGTCCGCGATGTTATCTTACGGGCTTGCTTCCCTCCTTTACCTATCCTATCTGCTTATAAGGGAAACCATTCTGGGCAGGGCTGCAACGAGCATACTTTTCCTGGGACTCCTGTTTAACCTCAGCGGTATGCTCAGAAGGTCTATAGAGAGCTACCAGATGGGTGTATTTCATCCTCCCTGGAGTAACCTTTTTGAAGCTCTGACCTTCTGGAGCTTCGTGGCGGGTTCTATATATCTTCTCATAGAGAGGAAGTACGGTTTCAGGCTTATAGGGGCTTTCGTAACACCTCTTATATTCTTCACCTCAGCTTACGCTGTCTTTAAAGCCTCTTCCCAGATACAGCCCCTTATGCCTGCACTCAGGAGCTACTGGTTGTACATTCACGTTGTTACCGCCTTTATAGGTTATGCAGGATTTACGGTGGCTTTTGGGGGTGCGGTCGCATACCTTATCAAAGAACGCTTCAGAGACAACAGCTGGGCTAAGAGGTACCTACCTTCCAAAGAGGTTCTTGACGAGATAACCTATAAATCCATAGCTATAGTTTTCCCGGTATGGACAGCTTCAATAATACTTGGGGCTGCCTGGGCTAACGAAGCCTGGGGGGGATATTGGAGCTGGGACCCAAAGGAGGTCTGGTCTCTTATAGTGTGGCTATTCTTTGGTGCTTATCTCCATGCAAGACAGCTTATGGGATGGAAGGGAAAGCGTGTAGCCTGGATGGTCGTGTTCGGTTTCATAACGGTACTTATATGCTTCTTCGCTATAAATCTTTACTTCCCTGGGCTACACAGTTACGCTACCGAGTAGTTCCCTTCCGCTTCCCCTTACGACTGGGTTTGCCGGTTGAAGTGATCTCCTTCGTTATCTTCTTCGCATTTTGTATAGCTTTTACAACCTTCTCCTTTGGAATCTTGAGTATGTTTGCGACCTTTTCTGTTATACCGTCGTTGTCCATATCCTCCTCAAGGAGCTCAACAAGGGAAAGTATCAAACCGAGTTCGTTATATCTGCTCTCGTAAGCTTCTATTATATCCTCATCAAGCTCAAGCTCTTTGGCTATATCCTGAGGGTGCTCTCCCATAAGTTCATCGGTGAGGGAGAATAGACCCGTTATATAGGCTTTCTCTTCAAGTCCCGGAGCGTAAAGCTTTGCAAGTTCCTCGGATAGACTTGCCCTCAGAAGGGACCTCTTTATAAGCTCTTCCTCTTCGTGAGCCGCAAATAGCTCAGTTATGGCAAGGGCAAGGGTAAAGTTAGCAACATTGTTAAGGCTAAGAAAGGATATAGCGTCCTCAACGGAGTTTATATCGTGAGCTCTCTCCCTGTACAGGGACTTAACAAATCTGAGGAGTCTGTAAGTTGCCCCCACATCCTGTTCTATAACCTGTGCAACCCTCTTCAGGTCTCTGTTCTTTAGCGCCTCGTATAACTTTATCACCGTTCCTTTCATAAAATAAAGACTTCTTATGTCCCTTATCGGTATGGGTTTTGCAAGATAGAACCCCTGGAAGTAATCAACACCTGCCTTTTTTGCTCTATCGTAGTCCTCTTCCGTCTCTATATGCTTTGCGATTATCCCCTTCTTCAACTCTTTGAGAATCCCCATAACCTCTGCAAGCTCTTCCTTGCTATAAACGAGCTCCTTCCAGTTTATCTTTACCATGTGGCACTTGTTCAAAAGGGGCAGGTAGTTTACCTTTTCAAAACCAAAATCATCTATACAGAACACAAACCCTTTATCCACGAGCTCGTTAACCGCTTTTAGAAGCTCGTTGGTTATGTCCCTGTTATCAACAAGCTCTATACCAACAAACTCAGGAGATAAGAGTTCAAACATGGTAGCTTCCAAGAAAAGGGATGGTACGTTTATAAAGACAGGCTTGCCGTTTCCTATCTTATCCGGACCTACATCAGTAACTATATTTATCGTTATTGAGGTTGCTTTGAGCGGGTCAAGGTCTTTTGGAAACTCCTTGGTCTTAATGTCTTTGAGCATAACCTCATAGAAGGCGATGTTCCCCTCTCTGTCAAAGATCGGCTGCTTAAAAAGCACATACATGGTAGAACCTATTTTATATAACGGCATTTGCAAAAGCTTCTTTAATTTCACCTATCAGGTAAAGGGAACCTAGAGCACATAGGTCTTCCTCTATTTTCAAAACCTCCGAAGGAGAGCTCAAGACTACAATCTCCTTAAACTCTAGCTCAACGGCCTTCTTGTAAAGATTTGACACTGGCTCACCTCTGTAATGGCTCACTTGAACAAGGTATATGGAGTCCGCATATCTGCGTATAACCTCCATTGATAGCGCCCAGTCCTTTTCAAAAAGCCCTGTGAAGAGGAACTTTATAGACGGAAAGAGTCTTTTGACCTCCTTTACAACCTTATTTACGGCGTAAGGATTGTGAGAGCCGTCAAGTATGAGTAGAGGTTTATATCTAATAACCTCCATCCTACCTTCCCATCTTGTCAGCTTCAGAGCCTTCTTTGTGACCTCCTCTTCAAGTTCTGTAAATAGACTGCCCAAGGTCAACGCAAAGGAGGCGTTATCAATTTGCCACTTGCCAAGCAAACCAAGTTCAGCGTCCTTGAGCTCAAAACCGTTGAATTCATACCATGACAAGAAGCTCAACCCAGCTTTTAACTCCCCTCTGTATAGGTAATCTTGCCCTGCAACCACCATGTTCCTTATACCCATCTCAACAGCCACAGGATAAAGGGGATAGCGGGAACTCCCTATAACGAAAGGCTTCCCCTCCATATAAAGGTGGAGCTTATCTCTCGCTATCTCCTCAATATTTCTACCCAGCCATTTTGTGTGGTCTCTTTCAACATTCGTTATGCCTGCAAGAATAGGCTCACTCACCTTCGTGGCGTCCCATCTCCCGCCCATACCAACCTCAAGTACAGCCACATCAACTTCTGAATCTTTAAAGTAGAGCAGAGCTATAAGTGTGGCAGCCTCAAAGTAGGTAAGGTTAAACCTCTCAAACACACCTTTTAGCTCACTTACATAGCCTTCAAGCGTTGAATCCTCCATGGGTGTCCCCTTTACCCTCCATCTTTCGTTTTCATAAACGAGGTGAGGTGAAACAAACCAACCAGTTTTAAAACCATGTTCCCTGAGTATGCGCTCTAAAAAGGCGCAGGAAGACCCTTTTCCGTTTGTTCCTCCTATAAGGATACTGGGATAGCTTCTGTGGGGTTCCCCAACGTAGTTAACAGCTTCCCTTATCCTGTTTAAAGTGGGTTCTATCTTGTAATCTCTCCCTTTATACAGGTCCCATAGCTTCATGAATAAGGAAAATTAAGACACGACATGCCCTTTTCAAGTTAAAATTGCAATTAAACCCTAAAGGAGGGCTAAAGGTGAGAAAATTCCTGCTTCCTGAAGGAGAGATACCCAGGAAATGGCTGAACATAGCACCTTTGTTGCCAGAACCCCTTGAACCGCCCCTTGATCCGGAAACGAAAGAGCCCGTGTCTCCGGAAAAGCTTCTGGTTATATTCCCTGAACCACTTGTTATGCAAGAGGTCTCAGACCAGGAGTGGATAGATATCCCCGAGGAAGTTCTGGACATACTTTCCCTATGGAGACCCACTCCCCTTCATAGGGCAAAGAACCTTGAGGAATTTCTTGGAACGCCAGCCAAAATATTCTACAAAAACGAGAGCGTCTCACCTCCTGGCTCTCACAAGCCCAATACTGCGGTTGCCCAGGCTTATTACAATAAAATTTCTGGCGTTAAAAGGCTCACAACTGAAACAGGTGCTGGTCAATGGGGAAGCGCTCTTTCCTTCGCTACCCAGTTTTTCGGTATAGAGTGCAGGGTGTACATGGTCAGGGTAAGCTACAACCAGAAACCTTACAGAAGGGTACTGATGGAAACTTGGAAGGGAGAAGTTATACCCTCACCAAGCCCTTACACTAACGCTGGTAAGCAGTTTTACGAAAAAGACCCTGAGCATCCGGGAAGTCTGGGAATAGCTATAAGCGAAGCTATAGAGGAGGCAGCAACGAGAGATGACACAAAGTATTCCCTCGGAAGTGTCCTGAACCACGTCCTCCTTCATCAGACAGTTATAGGCTTGGAAGCCAAGAGACAGATGGAGGAAGCTGGGTTTTATCCTGACGTTGTGATAGGTGCCGTGGGCGGAGGTTCAAACTTTGCCGGGTTGTCCTTCCCATTTCTGGCAGATAAATTAAGGGGGGATAAACCCAACCTGAAGGTTCTCGCAGTGGAGCCCCAAGCCTGCCCCACCCTTACGAAAGGTGAGTATAGATACGACTTCGGTGATACGGTTGGTCTTACACCCCTCATAAAGATGTATACACTCGGGCACGATTTCGTTCCCCCGCCCATACACGCAGGAGGCTTGAGATACCATGGAGACGCTCCCTTAGTATGCAAACTTTACGACCTTGGATACATAGATGCGGTGGCTTATAAGCAAACGGAAGTTTTTGAGGCTGCAGTCACCTTTGCGAGGACAGAGGGGATAATTCCTGCCCCAGAATCCTCCCACGCTATAAAGGCGGCTATAGATGAGGCTATCAGGTGCAAGGAAACGGGCGAGGAAAAGGTCATACTTTTTAACCTCTCAGGACATGGATACTTTGACCTCTCAGCTTACGACAAGTATCTGAGGGGAGAGCTAGAGGATAGTTAAGGATATGCCCATTCGGGATTGTCACAGAGGGAGATTCCCTGAATGCATGAAACTGAAAGGGCACAAGCTCATAAATGTTTTTGAAATAGATGGTCAGTATATAGTGGGAGTTTATGAAGGTTCTCTGAGTGAGTATGACATACTCATAAAGTATCGTCAGAAAAACCATAACGGTGGGTGGTCAAGGATAAGAACCCCAAAACACATACACTGGGCGGTTGATATACTCATGAAGATGCAGGCAAACCCTGAAAAGACGAGAGAACTTATAAGTTTTTTATTGGGGCGATGGAAAGATATAAAACCAATAAAGTCTGAAGAAGATAGGAAGTTAAGGACAGGCGTAAACCACCTTGAAAAAACATATAGAGAAGAGCTTAACAAGTATGCAGAATTGAGTGAGAAAGGAGAATACTCAGTGAAGTTCCTCATATTTATTGCAGAACTCCTAATGACCCAAGAAAAGACAAACAGGGACGATGCCTATATGTTTGAAAAACTACTAAAAGCCCTTGAGGAAGGTGAAGATATATTTAACATAGTGAGCATAGCGACACATAGAGGAAGGTAAGATGCTGTTTAAGGTAGCTCAAAAACCAAAACCCTTCGTGAAGTGGGCAGGCGGTAAAAGGCAACTCCTGAGAGTTCTAATAGCAAATGTGCCCAAGACATTCAATACATACATTGAGCCTATGGTTGGCGGTGGTGCGCTACTGTTTGAGCTTATGCCTGAGAGGGGTATCATTTCCGATATAAATTACGAGCTAATAAACGCTTATAGGGTTATCAGAGACAACGTAGATGAGCTTATAGAGAGTCTCAAGAAACACAGGAACGAGGAGAGTTACTTCTACAAAGTTCGTGCTCAAAACCCTGAAAAACTCTCACCTGTGGAAAGGGCAAGTCGGTTTATATACCTGAATAAGACCTGCTACAACGGGCTCTACAGGGAGAACTCCAAGGGTGAATTTAACGTTCCCTTTGGAAAATACAAAAACCCTAAGATATGCGACGAGGAAAACCTAAGAGCGGTTTCAGAGTTCTTAAACTCCTCACACGTACAGATCCTATGTCAGGATTACAAGGATACCTGCGAGCTGGCAAAGAAGGGGGATTTTGTCTACCTTGACCCGCCCTATCACCCCCTTTCTAAAACAGCCTCCTTCACCAAGTACAACCGTTATGACTTTACGGAGGAGGATCAGATAGAATTGTCCAAAGTCTTCAGGGAGTTGGACAAGAAAGGGTGTTACGTTATGCTCTCTAACTCAAACACAGAGTTTGTAAAGAAGCTCTACAAAGGCTACCAGATAGAAGAGATAGAAGCAGGCAGGGCTATAAACTGCAAAGGAGAAGGTAGGAAAAGGGATAAGATAGAATTGCTTATAAGGAACTTCTGAAGCTCCTTGAAAATCAGGTGTAAAAGCTTATACTAAGCGCTTGATATGATAGGGAAGGTTTTTCAGATATTCCGGGAGAAAGGAGGTTTACTGAAAGCCTTAGACCTTTGGGAATGGTATGAAAACCTGGACCCAAAGTACCAGAAGAGAGTAAAGAAATACTACTCTATAAAAGTCATCAAAAATCTCAACTTTCCTTACAAGGCAAAACACTTTGACAGCGGCGAAGTAGGAAAACCCTTATACACTAAGAGAACCTTTCTCGCCTCTATAGCACAAACTGCACTGTTGGAAGGAGACTATGAAACTGCCGAGTGGCTTTACAACGAAGCCATTAAAATGGAAGGAACTCCCCTTGAGGAGCACTTTATACTCAATGACCTTGTTCTCCTGGCTCAGAAACTCAAAGACTTTGATAAGATGAAAGTCTACTGCGAGAAAGATATAGAGCTGTTTCCGGAGTACAAGGATGCCCTTGCAGAACGCTCTGGAGGTCAGCTTCCTCAGATAAACGCCTTTGAGGTTTATGTGTACCTATTGGAAAGGGAAGGAAAAGTTAAAGAAGCCCTTGAGCTTGTGGAGAGAATAAAAGAAGAGGGTATAACGTACCCTTACTACGATGAGGTGAGCAAGAGATTAACAGAGAAGCTGAAAGATGAAAGAAGTTAGCAAGCTCCTCAGAAAGGTTATAAGACTCCAGAAAGAGGAAAGGCTGATACCCCATCAAAGCTCAGTCCTGGTGGCTTTCTCCGGGGGAGTTGACTCAGTTTCCCTTACGGATGCCCTACTTGAACTTAAGGACTTTTTCGGGTTCAAAAGGCTCTCTTTAGCCCACTTCAACCACAAGCTGAGGGTGGAGGCAGACAGGGAGGAGGAGTTCTGTAGAGGGTTTGCTGAGGAAAGAAAGCTTGAAATATTCGTAGGGAGCGAGAATGTAGGAGAGGTTGCCCGAAGTAGCAAGAGAAATCTTGAAGAGGTTGCAAGAGAGCTCAGATATCGCTTCTTAAGGTCCATAAAGGATAGAGAGGGTTTTGACCTCATAGCCACAGCCCACCACTTGAACGACCTGGTTGAAACAGCCTTAATATGGCTCTCCAGAGGAGCCGGGGTTGAGGGGCTTTTGGGCTTTGAACCGAAAGAGGGAGATATAGTCAGACCTATGTATAAAGTGAAAAAGGAAGAGATACTCTCTTACGCCAAGGTGAGGAATCTAAGGTGGGTGGAAGACACGAGCAACAGGGACCCAAGGTTCTTCAGAAACAGGATAAGGATGGAAGTTATCCCTGTATTGAAGAGTATAAATCCGAACCTGGAAGAGACTTTTCTGAGAACAAGGAACATCCTCAAAGATGAGGAAGAACTACTTAAAAGATTATCCAGGGAACTCCTTTATAGGGCAAGAAACGAAGATTGCCTTGAGGTTAAGGTATTAACACAGGCACACGTTTCCCTTCAAAGAAGGGCTATAAGGGAGTTTACCGGTATAAGAAACTTCTCCAAGGTGGAGCAGGTTAGGAACCTTCTGAGCAAAGGAGGTGAAGTATCCTTGGGTGAAGGTGTTAAGGTAGTGAGGAAAGGTGCCTTCCTTTGCTTGAAAAAGAGCCTCTAAAAGCCTATCTTCTAAATCTACGGACGCACGTAAGGAGGAAGAAAGGTGCAGATGTTCAAGAGCTTTTTTGTTTGGATACTCATAATAGGCGCCACCATAGTTGCCTTTAACATATTTGAGCAGAGGCACGAGCTTGCAACAAAAGTCCCCTTAAACAGTCTTGTCCAGCTTGTTGACGAAGGGAAGGTTCAGCAGGTCCAGGTTAAGGGGAGAACGATAATAGCCACCACGAAGGATGGACAGAGGATAGAAACTGCCATACCCCCAGGCTCTACCGTGGTTGATGAGTTTGTAAAGAAAGGCGTAAGGGTTGAGGTAGAGTCTGGAGACACCGGCAGCGGCTGGCTTTTAAATCTGTTCATATCCTGGCTCCCTATACTCCTCTTCATAGGTATATGGATAGCTCTAATGAGACAGATGAGCGGTGGCGGAGGAGCGAATGGACCGGGGAGAGCCTTCTCTTTTGGAAAGAGCAGAGCAAAGGTTTATATAGAAGAGAAGCCAAAGGTGACCTTTGGAGATGTAGCAGGCATAGATGAGGTAAAGGACGAGGTAAAAGAGATAATTGAGTATCTGAAAGACCCACTCAAGTTTCAGAAGCTTGGAGGAAGACCTCCAAAAGGAGTTCTGCTCTATGGAGAGCCAGGTGTTGGTAAGACCCTCTTGGCAAAAGCCATAGCAGGTGAAGCTCACGTTCCCTTTATATCTATCTCAGGCTCAGACTTCGTGGAGATGTTTGTCGGCGTTGGTGCTGCAAGAGTCAGAGACCTTTTTGAAACTGCAAAAAAGCACGCCCCGTGCATAGTCTTCATAGATGAGATTGACGCTGTTGGCAGGACAAGAGGCGCCCTTAACCTGGGTGGCGGACACGATGAAAGAGAGCAAACCCTGAACCAGCTCCTGGTTGAGATGGACGGCTTTGATACCTCAGAGGGCATTATAGTTATAGCGGCTACCAACAGACCCGATATCCTTGACCCAGCCCTTTTGAGACCTGGCAGGTTTGATAGGCAGATATTCATACCCAAGCCAGATGTTAAGGGAAGGTACGAAATATTAAAAGTACATGCAAGGAACAAGAAGCTCGCACCAGACGTTGACCTTGAACTTGTTGCAAGAGCAACACCCGGCTTCAACGGTGCAGACCTTGAGAACCTCCTGAATGAGGCAGCTCTTCTGGCTGCGAGGAAAGGAAGAGAACACATATCAATGGAAGAGATAGAAGAGGCAATAGACCGCATAACAATGGGGCTTGAGAGGAAGGGAATGGTTATCTCTCCCAAAGAGAAGGAAAAGATAGCCTACCATGAAGCCGGGCACGCCCTTATGGGTTTCATGACGGAGGACTCCGACCCTGTTCACAAGGTCTCAATAATTCCAAGAGGTATGGCTCTCGGTGTAACCCAGCAACTGCCAATAGATGACAAACACATATACGACAGGAAGAACCTGTTCAATAGGATCTTGATAATGATGGGTGGAAGGGCAGCGGAAGAAGTCTTTTACGGCAAGGACGGAATAACCACGGGTGCGGAGAACGACCTCCAAAGGGCAACAGAGCTTGCCTACAAGATGGTGTCCATGTGGGGAATGAGCGAAAAGGTTGGTCCCATAGCTATAAAAAGGGTGAACAACCCCTTCCTGGGAGGAGTAACCAACAGTATAGATACAAGTCCAGAGCTCCTAAGGGAGATTGATGAGGAGGTGAAGAAGATACTCGCCTCAGCTTACGAAACCGCAAAAGCTACCATAGAAGCCCACAAAGAGCCTCTAAAGGCTGTTGTAAAAAAGCTTTTGGAGAAGGAGTCCATATCCTGCGAAGAATTTGTTGAGGTCTTGAAGCTATACGGGGTTGAGGTTAAGACCAAGTGTAAACAGGAAGAGCACAAGACCTTTGAGGTTGCAGCAGAAGAAGAGGCTAAAAAAGAAGAGAAGGAGGTTGTCTGATGGGAATGACGATCACGGAGAAAATACTTGCCGCACATGCAGGCAAGAAAGAGGTCAGAGCTGGAGACCTCATAACAGCAAAAATTGACCTGGCTATGGCCAACGACGTTACAGCCCCCCTTGCCATTAAAACCCTTGAAAAGCATGGAATTGACAGGGTCTTTGACCCCAACAAAATAGCCCTCGTCCTCTCTCATTTCGTGCCTGCAAAGGATATAAAGTCCGCAGAGCAGGCAAAGATAGTGAGAGACTTTGCAAGGAAACACGGAATAAAGTACTTCTTTGAAGAGGGAGAGGGCATAGAACATACTATCCTCCCCGAGCGCGGAATAGTCGTACCAGGGGATCTGGTTGTCGGGGCTGACTCCCATACCTGCACCTACGGTGGGATAGGTGCCTTCGCTACAGGAGTGGGTTCTACAGACATAGCGTACGCTATGGCTACCGGTGAAATATGGCTCAGGGTCCCTGAAAGCATGAAATTTATCTTTTACGGAAAACTCAAGCCTTGGGTTATGGGTAAGGATCTTATTCTTCACACTATAGGCGAGATAGGTGTGGATGGAGCTCTCTACAGGGCTATGGAGTTTGAAGGAGAAGCTATAAGAGAGCTATCAGTAGAACAGAGGCTTACCATAACCAACATGGCTATTGAAGCCGGTGGAAAGAGTGGGATAATCTCCCCCGATGAAAAAACAATAGAGTATGTGAAGGAGCGTGCCCAAAAAGAGTGGAAGGTGTATGAAAGTGACCCGGATGCGGAGTATCACTCCATATATGAATGGGATGCGGGAAAGATTGAACCTCTTGTTGCCTGGCCCTATCTTCCCTCCAACGTCCACCCTGTGAGCGAATCTACCCACATAAGCATAGACCAGGCGTTCATAGGTTCATGTACCAACGGGAGGATTGAAGACCTGAGAATTGCAGCCAAGGTCTTTGAAGCAGCTATGAAACAGGGGAAAAAGGTTCACCCATACGTAAGATGTATAGTTATACCTGCCTCCAAGAACGTTTATCACCAAGCTCTCCACGAGGGACTTATAGACATATTCATGGAAGCGGGATGCGTCGTCTCCACCTCAACCTGCGGACCTTGTCTGGGCGGGCATATGGGTGTTCTTGCAGAAGGGGAAAGGTGTATATCCAGTTCTAACAGGAACTTCCCAGGCAGGATGGGTCATCCCAAATCGGAGTCTTACCTGGCGAATCCCGCAGTTGTAGCTGCCAGCGCCGTGCTGGGTAGAATAGCCCACCCCGAGGAACTCGTTAGGGCAGAAGAGTTCGCAGCGGTATAAAATTTCCATATGCTTGGGATAATCGGGGGAAGCGGGTTATACAAGCTTGAAAACATAAAGATAAGGGATGAGGTTTACGTAAATACCCCCTTCGGGGGTCCCTCCTCCCCTGTAATAATCGGTGAACTTGAAGGTAAGCGTGTGGCTTTCTTGGCAAGACACGGCAAAGACCACTCTTATCCCCCGCACCTTGTTCCTTACAAGGCAAATCTGTGGGCATTGAGAGAGATTGGAGTTAACCGTGTTCTTGCCATATCAGCGGTAGGCAGCATAAATAAGCTCTTTAGAGCCGGTGATTTTGTGATAATAGACAACTTCCTTGACTTTACCAGGAAGAGAGACTCTACATACTATGAAGGGAAGTTCTCTGCAGAAGTAGAAGGAAACGATGAGGTAGCAAGGCTCCTGAGGGAGAAAAAGGTAGTCCACATAGATGTGACGGAACCATACTGTCCTCAAGTAAGAAACAGCCTTATGGATATACTTGAGGAAAAGCATTTCAAGTATCATCCTGCAGGAACATACGCCTGCACCGAGGGACCCCGTTTTGAAACAGCTGCCGAGATAAGGATGTTGGAGAAGTTGGGAGCAGACGTAGTCGGTATGACGGGTTACCCTGAGGTTGTGTTGGCAAGGGAGCTTACTATGTGCTATGCATCTCTGTGTGTAGTTGCCAATCCAGCTGCTGGAATATCAGGCTACAGGCTTACGAGCAAGGAAGTTCTTGAGCTCATGGCAGAAAGGGAAGAGAACATAAAGGAAGTTATAATGGAGCTGATACTGAAACTTCCCGAAGAGAGAAGCTGCGGCTGTGACAAGGTTCTTGAGGGAGCAGAAGTGTGATGGAAGATATATTCGGTCAAGAGGTTTTAAAAGACCTTGGTTTTGGAGGAGCTTTAGGTTTTCTGGTCGGCTTTACTTTGAAGAGGGTTTTCAAAATAGCAGCCTTTATACTTGGTCTTTATATACTCAGTCTCATATGGCTTGCAGATAAAGGGGTTATAAGCGTAAACTGGGCGGCTTTCGGAAAGTTCGCAGGGAGTTTCTTTTCCTCCTTTGAGAGTTTTGCAAAGACAGCAGTCAGGACGGTGTCCTTTGGGGGAAGCTTCGCCATAGGTTTCGTTGCAGGTATGAAAGTATAATATTGGCAAAATGAACAGGGGTATTGAAAGGGAAAGATGGGCTACCCGCATAGGTTTAATCTTGGCAATGGCGGGTAATGCCGTAGGTCTTGGGAACTTTCTTCGCTTTCCCGTTCAAGCTGCAGAGAACGGCGGCGGAGCCTTTATGATTCCTTACATAATAGCCTTTCTGATAATAGGAATTCCTTTGATGTGGATAGAGTGGGCTATCGGTAGATACGGTGGTACTCAGGGACATGGAACAACACCGGCGATCTTTTATCTTCTCTGGAAAAACAGGCTCTCAAAGGTAGTAGGTGTGTTTGGACTCTGGATCCCCCTTGTCGTTATCATCTACTATGTTTACATTGAGTCTTGGACTTTAGGTTTCGCTATAAAGTTTCTTCTGGGTCTTGTTCCCACACTACCAGCTGACGGGAGCGATCCAAATACCTACTTGAAGCCCTTTGAAACTTTTCTCAGAAGCTACGTAGGGAGCGGAGAGGATTTTATAACGCCTTCAGTCTATGCTTATTTTGTATTTATCGTAACTATCCTGATAAATATCCTGATTTTGAGCAGAGGTGTTTCAAAAGGTATAGAAGCATTTGCAAAGGTAGCTATGCCAACCCTCTTTATTCTTGCGGTCATCCTTGTGGTCAGGGTATTCCTGTTGGATACAGGTGTAGGAAATGCCCTTCAAGGGCTTAGCTTCCTGTGGAAGCCTGACTTAAGCAAGCTCACAGACCCCGGCGTGTGGATAGCAGCCTCTGGACAGATATTCTTTACACTCAGCTTGGGTTTTGGCGCGATAATAACATACGCCTCTTATGTCAGAAAAGACCAGGATATAACACTGAGTGGTCTTACTGCTGCCTCTTTAAATGAAACAGCTGAAGTGGTTCTCGGAGGTTCTCTCGCCATCCCTGCAGCGGTTGCCTTCTTTGGTGTCGCCAATGCAGTGGCTATCGCTCAGTCTGGGGCTTTCAACCTTGGATTTATAAGCCTCCCAGCCATATTTGCCAATATGCCAGCAGGAACCTTCCTGGGTTTTATGTGGTTCTTCCTTCTTTTCTTTGCAGGGCTGACTTCTTCTATAGCCCTCATGCAACCCCTCATAGCTTTCTTTGAAGATGAGTTCGGACTTTCACGACAGAACTCAGTGTACATAACTGCAGGAGTGGTTTTCTTCAGCGCTCATCTGGTTATATTCTTGAACCGCTCCCTTGATGAAATGGATTTCTGGGCAGGAACTATCGGTGTCGTATTTTTCGGGCTTCTGGAGATGGTTCTATTCATGTGGATATTCGGTGGGCAGAAAGCCTGGGAGGAGATGAATAGAGGAGGCATCATACGTATACCTAAGGTCTACTATTACGTGATGAGATACATTACCCCAGTATTTCTCCTTCTCCTCCTGGGGGCATGGGGCAAGGAGTACATGCCAAAAATTCTCTCCGAAAGCCATTGGACGGTGTGGGTGACAAGGTTCTATCTGATAGGACTGTTTCTCTTCTTGACACTTCTGGTCTTTATAGCCGAAAGGAGAAATCCCAAGGAGGTTCAATGTGAATAGAATAATGATCTTTATGCTTTCCTTCTACTTTGGGCTTGGTGCCTTTTTTAGTTACATAGTGGCTCCAGAGCTCTTTAGATCTCTTGAAAGGTCTGTAGCAGGAGGAATAGTTGAAAAGGTTTTCCCCATATATTTCGGAATAGGACTTGGTGCCGTTGGGTTGTCCCTTCTTATAGGGCTTGCCTCCAAGATGGACAGGTTCCTAATAGCCTTGCTTGCAGTCAATCTCATTGTACTTCTGGCTCTGCAGTTTTATGTCCTTCCAGAGGCACACGCCTTGAAAAGTACTGGCTCGCCAGAGTTTGCAAGGGCTCACCTTATCTCCATGATAATGAGTACCGTATCTCTATTCTTTACCTTTGGGGCTATAGTTTATCTTATAGTAAAGACTAAAAATGGTAGTTCTTAAGCTTTCTCAGGTGCCTGTACCCAAGACAAATCGTTATATAAGGCGTAAAGGGGGCAAGGTGTTCAAGCCTCCAAGGGTGAAAAATTGGGAAGTTAGAGCACTCTGGGAGCTTAGGCAACAGTATGTAGGGGAACCAATAGCTTTCAAAGTTTCGGTAGACATAATTCTTACCCTCCCTAACCACAGGAAAAGGGACATAGACAACATGTTGAAGAGCCTGTGGGACGTGCTTGAAAAGGCTGGCGTTTTAGAGAACGATAACCTGATATATGAGATCAGAACCGTAAAGAAGGTCGTAAAGGGTCAGCAGGGAGTTGAGATAAAAATCAGGAGGTTTGAAGAGAACTGAGCCTCTTCAAGACCATATCCGAAGCTTCCTCCACACTAAGGCTGTCCATATTCAGCTCAAGCCAACCCTGTCTCCTGAACCACCTTAGCTGTCTCTTAGCGTAACTCTTAGTGTTCTTGACGATATCAATTACAGCTTCTTCAAGACGTATCTCCCCTTTGAGGTAGGGCACAAGCTCTTTATAACCGATAGCCTGAGAGGACGTTAGAAACCCCTCAAATCCCTCTTCCATAAGCCTTTTGACCTCTTCCAATAAACCTCCTTTAATCATTTCTCTTACCCTTTCCTCTATCCTTTTTGAGAGGGTGTCCCAATTCCTGACTACGTGTATCCCCAGAAACCTGAAGCGCGCTTTTCCCCATCTGTGAAGGGAGGAGAATGGTTTTCCTGTCTCAAGGAAGACCTCTAAAGCCCGAACTATCCTCCTGGTATCGTTAGGATGAATCTTTTGAGCGTAATCTATATCCAACTTCATAAGCTTCTTAAAGAGATATTCACTCCCCTTAGCTTCCGCTATTCTGTATAGCCTCTTTCTAAGCCCCCAGTTCGGTTCTGGTGTCTCTTCTATACCATAGAGAAGAGCCTGTATATACAGATAAGTTCCTCCTGCAACTATGGGAACTTTTCCTCTTGAGCGTATGTCTTCTATGTAATTGAGAGAAAGTTCTTCAAACAACTTTGCATCAAAGTACTCACCAGGATTGACAACATCTACAAGATAGTGCCTAACTTCCTTCATACATTCTTTCGGCTTTGCTGTCCCTATATCCATACCCCTGTAAACGGACATGGAATCTGCACTTATAATCTCAGTATCCAGCTCCTTGGCAAGGTGGCAAGCCAGCTCCGATTTGCCTGTGGCTGTTGCGCCTCCTATTACAAGAAGTTCAATAGGCTTTATCATCCTTGAAAACTGCAACAATAAGGTAGATAATAATATACTGCCTTGTCTAACGGGGTGTAGCTCAGGTGGGAGAGCGTCGGCTTTGGGAGCCGAAGGTCGCAGGTTCAAGTCCTGCCACCCCGATGAGTAGTAAGGGCCCGTAGCTCAGCTGGACAGAGCAGGGGATTTCTAATCCCCAGGTCGGAGGTTCGAGTCCTCCCGGGCCCGTTTTATCCCCATTTCAATTTCCCTCTGAGGATTTCAAAGAAGCTTTTTTCCGGGTGTACATATATCTCACAGAAGCGTTTTGACCTTCTCACCTCAACGATATCCTTGTTCTTAAGGTACATGCCTTCCTGACCGTCCATTGTTAAATAGCAAGCCCTATCTGGCGAGAGAACACGCAGTTTCAAGGAGAAGCCAGAGGGTAACACTACGGGTCTGTTTGAAAGGGTATGGGGACATATAGGTACTAAGAGTATGTTTTCCGAGTCTGGATACAGAATCGGTCCTCCTGCGGATAGGGCGTAGGCTGTTGAGCCTGTAGGCGATGAAACTATAACTCCGTCTCCATAAAGATGGACCATAAAATCTTCATTGGCGAAAACCTCTATCTCCATTATCCGGGCTATAGCACTCTTGGAAACCACCACATCGTTTAGGTAGTTACCCAGGAAGCGCCTGTTTCTCCCCCGGTAGAGATAGGTGGAGAGCATTATCCTCCTCTGCTTTCTGAGCTTACCTGCCAGAAGTTCCCCGATGATATGAACAGCCTCGTGTCTCTCTACCTCAGTTAGAAAACCGAATCTTCCCTCGTTCACCCCGAGCAGAGGTACCCCAAACCTTGAAGCCAGCCTCGCCCCTGCAAGGAAGGTTCCATCCCCTCCCACAACAATCATAAGTCTGTATCCTTTCAGGTTTGAGATAGTTCCTTTAGGCGGTTGATTGAGTATCTTCTTAACCACATACCCTCTTGTTAAAAGGAATTCGGATATCTCCTCTGCGGTGTTCTTCGCCCCTTCAGAGTCTTTCACAAAGAGAGCTATCCTGCTCATACCATCTCATCTATCAATTCACACAGAACGTGACCAAGGGTTATATGGCATTCCTGAATCCTTGGTGTATCGTAGGAGGGAACTACAAAGGCATAGTGAGCAACCTCTGCCAGCTTACCCCCATTCCTACCGGTAAATGCCACAGTTGTGGCTCCGAGGTCGTGGGCTTTTTTAATAGCCCTTAAAACGTTTTCTGAGTTTCCAGAAGTTGATATGCCTATCGCTACATCTCCAGGTGTACAGAGGGCTTCAACCTGTCTTTCAAATATGACTTCAAAGCCATAATCGTTGCCAACGGCTGTCAGTATAGAGGTATCTGTGGTAAGGGCTATCGCAGGAAGTCCCTTTCTCTCCTTCTTGTATCTGCCTACTATCTCAGCTGCTATGTGCTGAGCATCTGCAGCACTTCCACCGTTGCCGAAGAGGAGTATCTTGTTTCCATCTTTTATGGCGGTAGCCATTATACTACCTACCTCTAGTATCTTATCTTTATACAGCTCAACGAAAGCGAGCTTTACCTCGGCACTTTCCTTAAAGGAGGAGATAATCTTATCCAGCATCACTGTTATCATTTTAATTCATGAAGGTAGTAAAAGCCTATGAGATGGCTGAGCTTGACAGGATAACAATTGAGGAGATAGGTATACCCTCGCCTGTCCTTATGGAGAATGCCGCACGGGGGGTAGTAACTGCCCTATTGGAAAGGTTTCCAGGAGTAAAGAGAATCCTAGTAGTTGCAGGGAAAGGAAACAACGGCGGAGATGGAATAGCCGTTGCAAGGATGCTACAGCTGAAGGGGATACAGGCTGACCTATACCTACCCATGGGGGAGCCAAAAGGAGACGGAGCTCTCCAGCTTGATATATTCAAAAGGTTGGGCTACAAGCCTCTTGTTAAGAAACCCAACTACAAAAATTACGAGCTCGTAGTTGATGCTCTGTTTGGAACCGGCTTTGAACCACCCCTAAGAGGCGATATATCTAAAACCGTAGCCGAGATAAACAGTTCGGGTGTACCTGTTGTATCCGTTGATATACCCTCGGGTCTGTCTGCGGACACAGGCAAGGTGTTTGAGCCCTGCATAAAAGCTGCGCTTACGGTTACCTTCCAGTTTCCGAAGTTGTGCCACATCCTCTACCCATCGGCAAAGCTATGTGGAGAGGTTGTAGTCTGGGATATCTCTATACCTGAAAAGTTTGCCACTAAAATTTACAGAGAGCTTATAACTCCAGAATCTTTAAAACTCCCAAGGAGAGAGGTGGACACCTATAAGAATAGAGAGGGACATGTCCTAATAGTAGGGGGTAGTGCTGGGAAAACGGGAGCCGTAATTATGTCCGCTCTGGCAGCAACAAGAACGGGGAGCGGGTTGGTGACTGTGGGTGTCCCGAAAGGTCTCAACCTCATATTTGAGTCCAGACTTGTTGAAGAGATGAGCTTACCGTTGCAGGGAGAAGATAGGCTTTCCATATTTGGGGTTGATACCATCCTAAAGATACAGGATAAGTTCAGCGCTCTGGCTCTTGGTATGGGAATGGGAAGATATGAGGAGGGACAGGACATAGTAATTGAGCTCCTGGAGAAATGGGAAAAGCCTATTCTCCTTGACGCTGATGGTATAAACAACCTTGCCGATTCCGGAGAGCTTGAAATTCTCAAAAAAAGAAAAGGTGTTACAATCCTCACACCTCACATAGGTGAGTTCTCCAGACTGACAGGGTTGAGTTCTGAAGAAATAATACACCATCAGACGGACGTAGCACAGGAGTTTTCAAAGAGATATAGATGTTACCTCGTCCTGAAGGGTGCCAGGACAGTCGTATCAAACCCAGAAGGTATGACATTTATATCCACAAGGGGAACACCAGCAATGGCAAAAGGTGGAGTGGGTGACGTTCTCTCGGGTATGCTCGTGTCCCTTATCGGGAAGAGTCTTGAGCCAACAGAAGCTCTCAGGTTGGGAGTTTACTTACATGGCGTTGCCGGTGAGCTTGCAGAAGAGAGACTACACACGGAAAGTCTCAGGGCAAGAGACATCATAGAAGAAATACCCAGGGCGTATAAGAGTATTGAAAATTTCTTAAAAGGAGCCGATACTATTAATCAAGATGATAGACAAGGTTAACCTGAACAGGCTTATAGGTCAGGCTCTTGAGACGGACAAAAGGGTAAAGAGAAAGGAGCAAGTTAGCGAAGTCCAGAGGAACGAAGATGTGGTTGAAATTTCTCAGACGGCAAGAAGAGCTATGGAAGCTGACTATGAGGATATAACCGAAAAGGTCAAAAAGATAAAGGAAGAGATAGCCAGAGGAGAGTATGAAGTGAACCCTGACAAGATAATTGAGGGTTTTAAGAAGTTCTTTCCTTAAATAGCTTCAAGCAATGTCTTTGTGTAAACCTCCTTTGGGGAATCAAACACCTCAAACACGTCACCGCTCTCAACCACTTTCCCCTCCTTGAGGACTATGACTCTGTCACCTACTTCGGCAACAACTCCAAAATCGTGGGTTACAAGAATCACCGACTTACCCTCGGAACGGAGTTTCCTTAGAAGGGTAAGTATCTTCTTTTGAACGGAGACATCAAGAGCCGTGGTAGGTTCATCAGCTAGGAGTAGCTCTGGTTCACATACTATAGCCATAGCTATACATACCCTCTGCTTCAAACCTCCTGAGAGTTGATGAGGATACATATCAAACTTATCCTCCGCCTTAGGGATGCCAGCCCTTCTCATCGCTTCCAGGCTTTTCCTTCTGGATTCTTTCTTCCTGTCCGGGAAATGCCCTTCGTAGGTTTCCGCTATCTGAGACCCAACGGTAAATAGAGGGTCAAGGTAGGAAGAAGGTTCCTGGAATATCATCCCTATGTCCTTACCTCTGAGTCTCCTTCTCTCTAACTCCTTCAGCTGTAAAAGATTCTTGCCCTTAAAGGTGATATCTCCCTCTACCCTGGCATTCTCAGGCAACAACCCCAGTATAGAGAACAGGATGGAAGACTTTCCCGAGCCAGATTCTCCAACTATACACAAAACTTCTCCCTTTGACAGGGAAAAAGAAACGTTGTGAAGAACCTGGTTGCCTCCATACCACAGATTTAGGTTTTTAACCTCAAGCAAGTTCATCGGTTATAAATTCCCCCTGTGAAAACTACCCATGATCATGCCAACAAACTTTCTATAGCTTCCTTGAGCCTATCGTAGGTTGTATAAAGGTCCTGGGAGATAACCTTTGTCTCAGCTATCACAGGCATAAAGTTAGTGTCTCCATTCCAGCGGGGGACAACGTGCATATGTAAGTGGCTCTCTAAGCCGGCACCGGCTGGTCTTCCTATGTTGTAACCGATATTGAAACCGTGGGGTTTGTAGACCATGCTGAGAGCTTTAAGGGAAAGTCGGAGGAGTCTATCCATATCAAGGACAGTCTTCGGGTCAAGCTCTTCATAATCTCCCGTATGCTTTAGGGGAACTATCATCAGGTGTCCGGAGTTGTAAGGGTACTTGTTGAGGATTATGAAGCTCTCCGAGCTCTTGTAAAGAACTAAAAACTCCCTCCACCTTTCTTCAGGCTGGGACACCGCATGACACAAAAAACACTCCTCTATGTTGTCAACATTTTCAACGTAATGGCTTCTCCACGGAGCCCAGAGTATGTTCATAACGTTTATTATACCCGCAGCCTCAAAGCACCTAAAGAAAGCTTCAAGGTTAACCACAGATTGATAACTGGAAGGATGACTGTCTGAAAAGCGAAGTATAATGCAAGAGCCAGAAGATGGTCAAAAGCAACATCTACACTAGTTTTAATAGTTGCCATAGTATTCTTAAGGTCTTGGGTACTCCTTATACTACTTGCCATTGAGGAAATTTCCCCCTTTATGTTGCTAAGTTGAAAGTTAACGACTTCAATACGTGGCTTCAGAAACTCCTCATAAACCAAGTCATTGGCAAAAACAATCGCAGGGAATAGAAATCTAAGCACGAGTGTAAGAATAAGTAACCTTATTAGAAGGCTGGTCTTCAAGCCCATAACCATCACAAGTATCCCAGACAGCAAGGCAAGAATACCTGCAAGCAGGAGGAGAAGACCGGACAAGAGCTCAAGTAGTAACTTCTGCATACCCAGGGATATAAAACTCAGGAGTAGCAGGGCTGACACCCTCTCGGTTATATCATCAAGGGGGTCTAACACTTCACCCAGAGCCAGGGAAAGTCCAACGCCGGCAGGGGAAAGAAGCACTTCACTTCCCTTAACTACTGAAACACCTGCGTTTATTCCCCTGACAATCAGATAGCTTGCCAATGTAGTCTTTATGCCTTTATCAAGGTAGATTTGGGCTCTATCGTTTAGAGGTTCAAACTTAAGCAGATAGGAAATTAGGAAGACGACCCCTACAGAAGTCAGCAGTAAGCCTAAAGCTTTGTTCTTCAGTCTCAAGAAAGCCTTAGAAGTCTCTTTATAGCCTGCTCAACCATTTCAGGGGGAGGGACAAAATCGTGCCTGTCAAGTTCCATAGTATCTCTAAAGTACATGGCAGAGGGGAAGTTGAACACCCCGAAGTCTTCAAAGGAGGTATTCTTTGTAACGTCCATATAGTAAAACTTCACCTTGTCACCATACTGTTCTATGTAGGGCTTTAGCAGTTTGACAAAATCCTCCGTAGCAGGGGAGTTAGGGTCTGCGAATAATACGACTGAAGGTGTCTCAGAAGCCATAACCTTTTCATAGAAGTCTCTATCGGAAACCTCTTCAAATCCTTCCAGCATAACTACCCTCCTTAAAAGTCCAGGTCTATATCTTCATCATCAAACTCAACGTTAAAGTTAGTCACTACACCCCTTACGTTTAGGGCGGTATTCTTTAACTGCTCAAGATACTTGATTATATCGTCATAGGTACTCATCATAGTCCTTAGCTTCGCGTACTCCTCGTGGGAGAGCTTCCTGGTCTTTGCTATCTTCTTTAAAGCTATCTTTGCCAACGTAGCCTTACCAAACTTCTCCTGCCATTCAGCCCAAAACTCGTGGGAGCTCATAGGCTTCCTTACAAGGAAGTATTCAAGCTGAGTAACTTCTTCAAGAAGATTCATATCAAGAGAGTTAAGTTTCTTCATGACATCCTCCAAGGATTAATTATATTACTTCCTGCAACCAAAACCCAGAAGCTCCTTCAACTTTGCATAGGGGTCTTCGCTCTTCATAAGGGAAGTTCCAACAAGGAAGGCATCCACGTTATAGCCTGTCAACTCCTCTATCTGCTCTCTTGTTTCTATCCCACTCTCGGCTATAACAAATTTTGCCCCCAGTTCCTTTATCTTTGGGGCGAGCTCCTTCGTGAGGTTTATATCCACCTTCAGGGTATCAAGGTCTCTGTTGTTTATCCCTATGACCGTAGCCCCATGGTCAAGGGCTACCTTAGCTTCTTCAAGGGAGAAGACTTCAACAAGAGGTTCAAGACCCAGCTCTCTGGAAAAACTTATAAGCTCACCGAGCTCCCTTGGGGAGAGTATCCTCACTATAAGGAGGAGGGTATCCGCTCCGTAAGCCTTAGCCTCAAGAACCTGAACCTTATGAATTATGAAGTCCTTTCTCAAGACCGGAACAGACACAGCTTCCCTGACCTCTCTGAGGTCTTCAAGGGAACCGTTAAAGAACTCTCTATCTGTCAGAACTGATATGGCTACGGCTCCAGCCGACTCGTAGAGCTTCGCCTGTTGAGATGGTTTCACTTCCCTTATCCTTCCCATGGAAGGGGATGCCTTCTTTACCTCAGCGATTATCTTTGTCCTGCAGTTTTTTAAAGCAGATACGAAGTCAAAAAATTTAGCTCTCTCCTGTATGAGCCTCTCAAGCTCCGCAATGTAGTCCCTATCCTCTCTTATTTCCTTCCTCTTTACCTGAATAACTCTCTCAAGAAATGAAGCCATCTATATTTCTCCCAACTCCTTATCAATCTGGATAACCAGATTGCCAAAGTCTATGCCTTCATAGGATTCCTTCTTAAGTCGTGAACCTATACTTTCAACCGCACTCTTGAGGTGCCTTGAACGAACCCCATGATACAGGGACAAAGCAGCCTCAATATAGGCACCCAGATTATCACAACCCTTTATGAGTTTTCCATCTATGGGGTACAGTTCGTCCCTGTTCATAGATTCTGTTATGCTTGAGACCTCTCTAACCACCCCTTTATCAATAATTCTATTGGAAAACTCATCCCCTTTATCTAAAAATCCAAGTATGTAAGAAAACTCCTCCCTGAGAAACTCCGGAAGCAGTGGCAGTATAACCCTCTCAACCTGTTCCCTCTCATAATCCTTGAGTATATCCGATATGCCCGCTTCCCTCTTCACAGGAGCTATAACGTCTCTTGTAGTGACTTCAGGGAGGTCATGGAATAAACCTGTGAAGAAGTTTAGGAACCTCCTCCTCTGGCAAGCTCCAAGTTTAAGGGAAAGCAGGTAGGATAGGGCAGCAACTATAAACATATGCCCTAAGACAGTAGTAAGCGGTATCCTCGGTGAGAGTATCCATCTCTTCTGAAATCTGAGCTGCCCTACGAGGTCTATAAAGTTATAGGTCTTCTTATGGAGGTATATCCTCTCAACCGCCACAAGGTCAAAGAAGTCTTCTATGGTATCCTCTATCTCCTCCTTGACCCTTTCTATTCCGTAGAACCTTATACCAACCGAGTAAATCATCTGGAACTCCCAGTATGTTGCAAGGAAGTGAGACGCCTTTATGATTCTCTTCTCCAAACCGTTGAAGTCCTGAAAGTAGGATAGAAATCTGCTGTGTAGCTCTTGGTCAAAGTTCTTGATGTGGTTTCCAACCTTATCCGCAACGAACTCGTTTATCTCCTTTGAACGTTCTTTGAGCAGCCTGTGGAATACCTGGGGTTTTATGTCTGTCAGTATCGCCCTTTGAATAGCCTCAAATATCAAACCTTCAATGAGATAAGACCAATTAAGCTCTTTATCCCTTAACCCCTCCTCAAACCTACCTATCACATAGGCAATGGCCGCCTTGTGCGCCTGCTTATCAAGTTCCGTTATGTTAAAAGGTTTGGGATGGTCATTCCACCGCTCTATATAGGCAAGGTCATACAGCTTCAAAATTATGCCTGACAGCCCTGAGTACATCTTTATGATTCTATCAGAAGTGTTTGTAGCCACCCTCTGCGGGTTTACCGTCAACGAAAACACCCTTGCCTTCAGAAACAATCCCTATCTCGCTCATGTCCAGGAAAGGATTCCACCTTGCCTTCGGGTGGGTAAATAAAAGTTGATAGTCCTCCCCTCCGTAGAGGGCGTAATCTTTCGGGTCTTTTCCGTATTTCTCACAGAACCTTAGAAGCTCATTTGAGAAGGGAAGCTTTGAGCTGTCTATGTCTATCCTAACAGAGCTCCTCTCACAGATGTGGTGAGCGTCAGCAACAAGCCCATCGCTTATATCCATGCTCGCGTTTGCATACTTCTGAATGTGTTTCACGTAATCTATCCTGGCTGTGGGTCTGAGATGCCTCTCTATCAAAGCCAGCTCAAAGTCCTCATACTTCTCCTTTTCCATACTAAGAAGCTCAAGTCCAGCTCTGGAGTCCCCCAAAGTCCCGGTAACGAAAAGGCTGTCCCCTGGCTTTGCCCCCTTTCTACCCACGGGCTTTGGACTCAAACCTACCAGGAAGACATCTATACCTAACCTCTCCCCCCTTGAAACGTTTCCCCCCACAACTTCACATCTGTAAAACTCGCAGGCTTTCTTAATACCGGTGTATAGCCTCTCTATATAGCCCAGCTCCAGGTCTGGGAGCATAAGGGATACCAGAACCCACTTTGGCTCTCCCCCGTTTCCAGCCACATCGCTAACGTTTACGCTCAAAGACTTCCAGCCAACAGCCTCAGGTGGGTATCTCCTCAAAAAGTGAACATCCTCAAGCATCAAGTCCGTTGTCAGTAACAGATACGTGTTCCCGAGCTGAAGGTGGGCACAATCGTCTCCTATAACCTCTGAGCCTAGTATTTCTGTCAACCTCCTAATTAAACCAAACTCACCTATATCAGATACACGCATGTCTACTCAGAGCTAGTTTTCAATACGGCGCAGAAACCAGTCCCGTAGACGGTAACCACGCTTACATCGTACCTTGCCTGTATATCTCCCTCCTTCAAGACAGCCTCATCCCTGAAATAGGATACCTTTAGGTCTCCTGCACCGTAAACCATAAGCTCAGCAGGATTCGGATTCTTCTTACATACAGACTTCATCCTCTCTTTAACGTCCTTTTCAAACTTACTCACGCACATTCCAACACAGCTCCTGATACTACTCTCAAGTTTTACTGAGCATATGCAGGTCCTCTCAAGCAGCTCACCGCTTATAACCTTTATGTTCTGCAGGTAATCCTCTGGTGCTCCAGTAAAAACTCCCCCGTATACCAACTTTCTGTCCTGTCCAAAAACTACAGCAACCGTAAAAAGTACCAGCAGAAACCTGCTCATCTTTGTTTAGAAATCCTAACACAAACCTATCTTGCCGTTTATCAAGCCTATATGCTTAGTATCATAAAGGGTTTTTAGGTTTAGGGTGTTATAATCAGTGAAAAACCAAAAAAAGGAGGTTAAGCCATGGGAGTTCATAAACTTACTCCAAGAGACCATTTAAAGCCGCAAAACCTGGATGGTATATCTAACGAGCAGATTGAACCCCACTTTGAAGCCCATTACAAGGGGTACGTTACGAAATACAACGAGATACAGGAGAAATTAGCAGACCAGAGTTTTTCCGACAGGGGAAAAGCAAACCAGAACTACTCCGAGTACAGGGAGCTAAAGGTTGAGGAGACCTTCAACTACATGGGTATAGTCCTGCACGAGCTATACTTTGGTCACCTTGGAGCAAAAGGGGAGCCTTCAGAAGCTTTCAAGAAAAAAGTTGAAGAAGACCTCGGTGGTTGGGACACATGCACAAATGAGTTAAAAGCCGCAGCCGTTGCATTCAGAGGATGGGCTGTCCTTGGGCTTGACCTGTTTTCAGGGAGACTCGTTGTAAATGGACTTGATGCCCACAACGTTTACAACCTGCATGGGTTCATTCCAATAATAGTTGTGGATACATACGAGCACGCTTATTATGTAGACTACAAGAATAAGAGACCCCCATACGTGGATGCGGTTCTCAAGAATCTTAACTGGGACGTAGTAAACGCAAGGTTTGAAAAGGCTATGAAAGCTTATGAAGCTATGAAGGACTATATAGGTTAATCCTGGGGGCTTTGCCCCCCCTTTATGAACCCCCAAAACCCGTTTCAATATTGAACCTCACTTCAGCTTTAAGAACATGCTTGTATACTTAAAGGGTATAGGCTGAATCTCATGAAAGAGACAAGAATTGTAAAGTACATAAAGAGCCTTATAAGGAACCACAAGTATATGACTACAGAGGATATAATGCTTGTCCTTCAAAAATACTACAAGCTACCTATAAACGTACCTGGTGTTTACTACAAGTACAAGAAGGTCATAAGGGAGTGCAGACAGGAGGTTTACAAGGAGAGAAGAAGAGAGAAAAGGCTCAATAAAAGAGATGAAGGGAAAGACCTTCCTCCCTGAGCCTCTTTCCAACTTTAAGGAAGAAATCAACGGCAGAGTTCTTACTTTCAAAAAAACCCACCCTGAAACCGTCCCTGGTAACTGCAAAGGGTCTTGAGGTGTTTGCACTCGCGAACCTACGTCTATCTGCTTCATATATATCTACCTGGAAGTTGATAGGGCTGACGTAGGCAACTATCTCTCCTCTTGCCAACTTGTCGGATATGCTACCTTTAATATCCTTGAACAGCTGAGCGTCTGTCTTGGAATACATTTCCTCGGTGCAGAATCCTTCCAGAGGAGCCCCGAACCAATTCAGGTCTTCATCCGCTTCAAGGATATGAAGTTCAATGCCTTCCTCTTTGGCTTCTTCACAGAGCGCCTTTAGAACTCTTCCCCATCTATTCATAATTGATATTATAGCCTTTAAGCTTTGGCTCATGTTGTTTTTGTGGGCTTGAACTTAAGTATGAACCTCCTCACCTCGCCGCCCACTTCGTTGGCTATAGGTTCGCATTTTGCCACTAAGAGGAAGAAAACCTCTCTGCTCACGCCGCTCAGAGTCTCAAAGTTCGCCTGTCCCTTGCTTATTACTATGTCGGAATCATAGAAGAGCTTCAAGAAATCCTCCGAACAGTCTTCAAGCCACGTACCCACCTTATCAGAACCGTTATCAACGACATTACATAACCCAGTCATTGAAACCTCAACGGCATCTTCGTAGGTAGCATCATTCAGTATTGGAGCCCCTTTAACTGCATAAAAAACCTCTTTCCCCATGTTTTTTAGGAGCTTCACAAGGGGTTTATCAAAAACTATTTCCCCAGCGTTATCCCCTATTATGAGAACCATGTTGGAGGAGGACAACCTTTCCCTGAAGACTGCATAATCCCAGACGAAAAAACTTGATTTTAAGAGTTTGGTTAAGTCTTCGGATATGTTGAGGTCTCCCCTTATGGCAAAGTCTATATAATTTCCGACTGCCGCTAACCTCAGAGCATAGGCAAGCTGGTCTTCAGCGTGTTCAAGCTCCTTTTCAAGCTCGGGAAGCATATTAAGAGCCACCTCGTTTGCAAGTTTTTTCTGCTTCCAGAATGGGTCCTCTGTTCCAGACAACTCCTTCACAAGCTTCTGTATGAAGTAGGCGTAGTAAGCAGGAGATTTGTCAAACTCTTTAACTTCTGAGAGAAACTTCAGGGAGCGCACCGCTATCTCCCTCTCAACCTCGTCCCCCAAGCCCAGCTTCTTTACAGCATTCAATCCCTGGTTAATCAAACAGGGAATGCAAGCAGGATAAGCTTTCATGACTTTTTAATATAAAACACAGCACACACTGAGAGAAATATCTGAAGCCAGTAGAGTATCAGGACAGAAACAGGTATCGTTATTATTAAAACAAGAGACACTACAAGTCCCATCACACCAACGGTCAAGGCGAGAGACCATATCCCTCCTATACCCACATATCTGTTACTAAAACTCTCCTTGATGAAGGGGACGGTAAAGACTGATAGCACAGCAAGAAAGGAACTTTCAAAGCTGGGAGAACCTTTTGCAAAACATCTTGCCACAATAAGGGGCAAAGAATAAAAGATCCATAACCAGAATAGAAACATGAGGAAAAAGACAAGGAGGACCGCTCCAACCGCTCCCTCTTTCAAACTTCCATGATTAATCAGGTCTGAGAAAACCCCAAGCCCCCCAAAAAGTAGGGCAAGTACCACAAAAATAAGAACCGAAAGCACATACATAACGAGAAAACCTAACCAGAATCCGAATCCTGCCCCAAGATAACTGGAAAATGCCTCCCCCAAGCGTAACTTTGCCATTACATCCCTAACGCCTTCTGGAGTCAACTCCGAACCACTCAAGCGATGAGCTACAAATATTGGGAAAGCATAGTAAAACACACTGAGGAATATGTTTATGACTACACCCAATATAGGTAAGAGGGAAAGTATAGCCATCAGTACTACAACAGCACCCCATGAGAGAACGAGCCCCCAGTTGGCTTTCACAGCTTCATTGGTCAAACTGAAAACCCCTCCGGAAGGTGCAGATTCAAAGGATACCTTTAAAAGGGATGAGTGTTTCTCGTGAATCTGCTGGAGCTTGATTATAACCCCTGGGTCCCGAACGTAAAGGGACACAGAACCGTCTTCTCCCCTAATACTTTTGTATTCCTCCTCCGTCATGCCCAACGTACTTGAAAGGACGCTAAAGATGAACTCGTCGGGTATATCTGGATTGCTTTTGGATATAACCACTCTCACAGCCACACCAAAATTCTACAACGAGTATATTTCTCTCAATCTATTAAGGTTCACAATGTCCATACCCCCTGTCTTTGGAGTTTCTATATAGTAGGGAAGTTCCCTAAGATATTCGTGCCTCAAAAAGTTTCTAAATCCCTCATAACCTATAAACCCCTCCCCTATATGCTCATGTCTGTCCCTCCTTCCTCCAAGAGGAACCTTTGAATCGTTCGCATGTATAGCTTTTATCCTGTCAAATCCGATCGTTCTTTCAATTTCAGAGAGAAATCTGGAAAATCCCACTTCCTTATTTATCTCATACCCATAAGCGAAGGCATGACAGGTGTCAATACAAACACCAAGCTTTACACCTGGAAAACGGTCAATAATCTCCTTCAGCTCTGAGAAGTTTTTACCCATATCCCCCCTTTCCCCGGCGGTATTTTCAAGGAGCACAGTAGTCGTTTTAGGTTCGTAGGAGTTGAACACCCTTTCTAAAGATGAAACTATATTCCTGAGAGCCTCCTCTTCCGAAATCCCCTTTGCTGTACCGGGGTGAAAGTTATAGAAGTGGATGCCAGCTCTATCGCACAGCTCAAGCTCCTCAAGGAACACCGATATAGACCTATTCCTTAATTCCAAATCTGCAGAAGCCAGGTTGAGAAGGTAGGGTGCATGAACCATAACAGGTTTGCCAAAATTCTGAAGCTCTTGAGAAAAGGTGTTTACTAACTCATTACTAACACCCTTCCAGCGCCACGCTCTTGGACTCCTAAGGAAAAACTGAAAAACCTCCGCGGTAACCTCTTTAGCTCTGTCAAAGGTTTTAAGTATAGAACCTGCGGAGGAAACGTGAGCACCGAACAGAGCCATCAGTGATGTATCTTCTGAAGCTCCAACTGCTTTCTTATTTCTGAGAGCAGCTTATCAAGAGCTTCCTTATGGGAGTTTGCCTTTATCTTAGCACCGGAAGCGTACTTGTGACCGCCACCTCCGAGTCTTTCCGCTATCTTTGATACATCCGCATTCACTTTACTTCTCAGTGATACCTTCCATATCCCCTCATCAGGTTTCTCTATAAGGGCAAAAGCTACTTCAACACCTTCTATGGAGCGGGGGTAGTTCACAAGCCCTTCACTGTCAGAATACTCCGTTCCTGTTTCCCTGAAGAACCTGTCAAATATAGTTATCCCTGCAACCAGACCATCTTCATAAAGAGTGAGTGTCTCCAAAACCTTTGCTATAAGCTTCATCTTGTTTATAGATTCTCTCTCTGAAAACATTCTGTAAACGTAGTTCGGGTCAGCCCCATAATGGACCAGTTTTTTTGCAAGCTCAAAGGTATATTCATTGGTATTTGAATACTTAAAGAAGCCTGTATCTGTTGCAAGACCTGCATATATGCAGGTTGCTATATCGGCGTCTATCTTAGTTTCATCCCAAGCTGAAATAAGTTCATATATAAGTGCGGCAGTAGCTGGTGACTTTGGATCTATGTAATCGTATCTACCGTAGAACTCACCCCCAACATGATGGTCTATCCTTATCCTGGTAGCAACCTTAACCTCTGTTCCCGCTCTGTAAAATCCCGCTGAATCAACTATTATCCCTATGTCGTAGAACTTTCCATCGGGGATGCTGATGACCTCCTCCGAATGAGGTATAAAGTCAAGGAAATGGGGTATCTTATCTTTGCACCCTACCGTAACATCTTTGCCAACCTTCTTCAGGAAAAGATAAAGAGCCATGGCGCTACCAAGGGCATCACCGTCTGGATTCTCATGGGTAAGTATAAGTATCTTTCCCTTAGCTTCCTTTAAGAAGTCAAGGAGGGGAATACTCTCTCTCTTCATCTCAATCCTCCTCAGGGAAATAAATGTAAGACTATTTCCAAATAATAGTATGATTTAAGTGCAAACATATCCCATTTCCTTCAAGGCATTGCAACATCTCTGGCAAACTTCTCCGTCAAACTCTTCTTCCCTGTAATAAATCCAGCACCTTGGACATTTCTTTCCGACAGCATGGGAGACACCTAAGGTTAGGTTCTCTACCTCCTCACCAGCAACCACTATATCACCACCCTTGTCAAGTTCAACCTGACTTACGGTAAAAAGAAAGTTGATGTAGTCTTTGTACTTCTCAAGAAGGTCCAAGAGTTCACCTTTAGTTTGTATATAGACCTTTGCCTCGTAAGGGTGCCTTATCAGATTCTCTTTCCTGGCTTTCTCAAGGGCACTGAGAACCTCATCCCTGACCTTAAGCAGTTTTGAGTACTCTGCCTCAAGTTTTCCATCTATCAGGGCTTCATCGGGCTTTGGAATCTCACTCAGGAATACGCTCTCTTCAAGATGCGGATTAATACCTCTGATATACTCCCAGACCTCTTCGGCTGTGAAACTTAGAAAAGGAGCTATAGAAGTAGATAAGGCGATGAGGAGCTCGTAAAGAACTGTCTGAGCTGACCTCCTTTCCCAGCTATTTGGAGAGTAAACGTACAGCCTGTCTTTCAGAACGTCAAGGTAAAGGGAGGAAAGGGTGGTTGTACAGAAGTTCCTTATAAGGTGATAAACCCTATGAAACACATAGTTACTGTAATGTCTATGAACTTCCTTCAGAATCCCCTGTAGATAAGAAAGCATCCACCTATCAAAGTGGTGAAGTTTATTCGGTTCAACCCTGTCTCTATTTGGGTCAAAATCGTAAAGATTTGCAAGTAGAAACCTAAGGGTATTCCTTATCTTCCTGTAATCATCAATAAGATTTTTGAGTATTGAGCTCCCAAGCTTTACATCTTCAGAATAATCTTCGGAAGCCACCCATAACCTGAGTATATCAGCCCCGTACTTATCAATTATTTCCTGGGGAGAGACCACATTCCCTAAAGACTTGGACATCTTTCTGCCTTTTTCATCAACTGTAAATCCATGGGTAAGAACGGCTTTATAGGGCGCGTGTCCGTAAGAACCAACTGACTCAAGAAGCGACGCCTGGAACCAACCCCTGTGCTGGTCTGAACCTTCAAGATACATATCAGCCCTATCAAAACCGAGAGGCCTTATAACCGAAGCGTGAGAGCATCCTGAATCAAACCAGACATCAAGAATGTCCTCTTCCTTTTTAAATTCTGCGCTTCCGCATCTCTTGCACCTGTACCCCTCTGGAAGTAATTCTCTCTCATCTTTCTCAAACCATACGTCAGCACCAAATTCATTCTCCTCAATGAGGTTAGCAACGTGCTCAAAAACCTCCTTTTCCGAAGCCACCTCTCCGCACTGCTTGCAGTAGAAAACAGCAATAGGAACCCCCCAGTATCTCTGTCTTGATATACACCAGTCAGGTCTGTTCTCAACCATGCTCTTGATACGGTTCTTTCCGTAATCTGGTATCCACCTCACCCTTTCTATCTCTGTGAGAGCCACCTCTCTGAGGGTGCTGGAATTTAGTCTGGCTTCCATACCTATGAACCATTGATGGGTAGCCCTAAATATTACAGGGTTCTTGCAACGCCAGCAATGGGGATATGAATGCTTAACCTTGCTATGATGTAGCAGATAGCCCTTTTCCTTCAGTAGGTTAACTATAAGAGCATTTGCATCAAAGACCCTAACTCCTAAAAGGAAATCCGGAGCAGGCGAGACGAATCTACCTGAGTCGTCCAGGGGAGAGTAGGGTTCAAGACCGTACCTTATACCTACCGTATAGTCCTCCTGACCGTGGCCAGGTGCCATGTGAACCAAACCCGTACCCGTTCCAAGCTCAACGAATTCAGAGGGATAAACCTTCCACATATTCTTTAAGGTCTCCTCAGAAAGGTGGTCCTTAAGCTCACTCCTCTGAACGAAAGGATGCTCGTAAGACACCCCAACAAGTTCACTCCCTTTCACCTTTTTAAAAACCTCTCCGTCCAATCCCGTAACTTCCCTAAAGGATTCAAGAAGCTCCTGGGCAACTATAAACGTTCCCACTGTGGTTCTGAAGTAAACGTAAGTATAATCTTCACCAACCATTACACCGAGGTTTGCAGGTAGAGTCCATGGCGTAGTCGTCCATATGACAAGGTATGTATCCTTCATACCCGTTACAGGAAATTTAACGTAGACGCTTGGGTCTTCTTTTTCCTGATACTCAACTTCAGCCTCAGCTTCTGCAGTCATATCGTAAATACACCAGTAAACCGGCTTCTTACTCCTGTAGGCAAGACCCTTCTCATAGAATCTTCCCAACTCTCTGACCTCTTGAGCTTCGTACTTAGGGTCCATCGTCAGATAAGGGGTTTTCCAATCTCCTATAACTCCAAGCCTGATAAATTCTTCCCTCTGTATATCCACAAATCTGTTAGCATAATCCCTGCAGAGCTTTCTGAACTCTCCCTTTGGAAGGTCTTCTTTCCTTATCTTCCTTTCCTTTAGTTCCTTCTCAACCTGTCTTTCTATGGGAAGGCCGTGACAATCCCAACCAGGTACGTAGATGATATCCTTACCTGTTAGGAGGTTGTACTTATTTATTATGTCCTTGAGTATCTTGTTCAGAGCATGCCCGATGTGGATATGACCGTTTGCGTAGGGTGGACCGTCGTGTAATAGGAAAATTTCTCTACCTTTCCTCAGTTCTCTGATTTTTTCATATAAGTTACCCCACCTCTTAAGTATCTGTGGCTCTTTGTCTGCAAGGTTGGCTTTCATCGGAAATTCTGTTCTTGGAAGGTTAAGAGTACTCTTATAGTCCATTCACCAGACCTCCATGAGCCCATAAAAAATGGCTGAAAGATAATTATAGTCTAAAGAAAAAGCTTGCAAAATCAAAAGAAGTTATGTATTATCTATATCAGCGCTAAATTCTATTTGGGAGGGTCGTGCTATGACAAAGGCAGAGCTTGTTGCAGAGGTCGCCAAGCAGGCGGGCATCACCAAGAAAGAGGCGGATGCTGCTCTCAAGGCAGCCGTCGGAGCTATATCCAAAGCCCTGAAGAAGGGCGAGAGGATCGCCATTCCTGGGCTGGGTATATTCACCGTTAAGAAGAGGGCTGCCAGGAAGGGCAGGAACCCCAGGACTGGTCAGGTTATCCAGATACCTGCCAGGAAGGTTGTAGCTTTTAAACCTGCCAAAGACCTCAGAGACAGCATAAAGTAAAATCCAACCTTTGGGGCGTTCTCGCCCCGCCCCCATGCACATATTCATATCTGAAAAAAGAAAAGGTAACACCTTTTACATAACTGACGAGGAGTTAAGACACCTTAAAGTAAGAAGGATAAGTAAAGGAGAAACTATAGGCGTAATATGGGAAGGTAAGCTTTACTCCTGTGTTCTGGTTGATAACAGAAAAAGTGAAGCACTTTGTGAGATAATAGAGGAGGTTCATGTAGAGGCACCAGAGGTTCATATAACTCTTTACCAGTCAGTTCCTCTGGAATTAAAAACTTTTGAGTTAATAGTTCAAAAATCCACTGAGTTAGGTGTAAGAAAAGTTATACCTGTTATAACAGGTAGAAGCTTTAGAAACAAGGAAGTTTTATACAAGAAGAAAGAAAGGTGGAAAAAGGTTTCCCTTGAAGCCATGAAACAGTCTGGACGCCCCTACAAGCTTGAAATAGAAGATGTGGTTGATATAAATGAGATTGAGCCTGTTCATCAGGTAAATATACTCCTGGATAACTTCCACAGAGGTGCTTATATAAGCGAACTTGAACTGAAAACGGTAAAGGATATAGGTATAGTGGTTGGTCCAGAAGGAGGCTTTAGCCGGCAGGAAGGTAGTTTACTCAGAGATAAGGGGTTTTTATCTGTAAGGCTTAAACCGCATGTGCTCAGAGCTGAAACTGCAGCCATAGTTAGCGTTGGGATTATAGTGAACCTTGCAGGTTCTTGAGCTTTATGCCGTAAGCTTTAACTTTACGGTATAAGTTTGATAAATCAATACCTATATTAGAGGCTACCTCTTTCATGTCATAGTTATATTCTTTCAATTTCTCCTCTATATACGTCTTCTCAAACTCCTTCCGAGCTTCTCTAAAGCTATCAAGTTTGAATATGTAACTGTAATCCTTTGAGCTCTTTGTAAACACACCACCTATATGTTCAGGTTTTATAACCTCCTTATCGCACAGTATAACTATCCTCTCAATCAGGTTACGTAACTCCCTTACATTGCCCTTCCACCTGTGTTTCAACAAGACTTCCTTAGCTTCGTCGGAAAAAACCTTACACTCCTTTTTATATTCTGAGGCAAATTTGTTTAGGAAGTATTCCGCGAGGAGTATTATATCTTCACCCCTTTCCCTTAATGGAGGCAGCTCTATAGTAAAAACGGCAATTCTGTAATAAAGGTCTTCCCTGAATTGCCCCTCATGTACTTCAGAAAGTATGTCTTTATTGGATGCGGATACTATCCTCACATCAATATCTATTTTCTGAGTACTTCCAAGCCTGGTGAAACTTCCTGTCTCTATAACCCTCAATAACTTTGCCTGTGCCCGGAGTTCCATATCTCCTATCTCATCAAGGAATAGAGTGCCACCGTCAGCAAGTTCAAACTTTCCCTTCTTTCTACTAACTGCCCCCGTGAAGGCTCCTTTCTCATAACCGAAAAGCTCAGACTCTATGAGGTCGTTCGGAATAGATGCACAGTTTATGTCAACAAACTGCCCAGCTCTTCCAGAGTATCTGTGGATAAGTCTTGCCACGAGTTCTTTACCCGTGCCGCTTTCTCCAAGTATTAGAACAGGAGCCTTACTTTTGGCTATCTTTGGAATCATCTCCTTAATTTCCCTGATCCTCTTTGAGTTCCCTATTAACTCTATTTGCTCCTCCGATTCTCTGACCCGTCTACTTAAAGCTTCTGAGGAAGCGTGTTTAACCGTTATAAGGAACCTGTCCATAGAGAAAGGTTTCTCTATAAAGTCATAAGCTCCATTCCTTATAGCTCTCACGGCCATTTCAACGTTGCCATGCCCAGTTATAACAACAACAACCGTATCAGGAGACAGCTCTTTCAAAACCTCTATAAAATCAATACCATCCCCATCCGGCATCCAGACATCAAGCACCACCACATGAAAGAACTCCTCAGTTATCCTTTGCTTAGCTTCAGATAAAGTTGAGGCTGAACTAACCCTGTACCCTTCCTCCTTCAGTATCTCCGATAGAGAGTCCCTTATACCCTCCTCGTCATCAACTATAAGAACCTTCACAGACATAATTAAATTTTAAAATTCTTCCACAAGTTTTCCACAATTTATCCACAAAGTTTCCACATTTTATCCACAATATATCCACATTTTTTAAGAAAAGCCTCAAAAATACCCCCCCGAAATGTGGAAAGATTGTAAGTACTTGAAAACTCTATACATATTTTACACACATAAGTTATTGATAAATCAGAATAAACAATACAGTGTGTGGATAAATGTGGATAAATTCATAAGTTATTGATAACTGTACGCATATATAAAGTAAATAAGTTATTGGTATATGTAGAAAATTTAGCCAGAATGTGGAAAGATGGTAAGTTATTCATAAAGCTGTGCATATTAATCACACTCAAGTTGTTTATATTCCAGCATATTCAAGCCATAATGTGGAAAGTTGTTACATAAGTTATTGATATATCTAAATAATCATATTCAAGTTGGTCTCCCTATTAATATTTAACTTAACTTAGATACATACTTAAGGGAAAGGATAAGTAGGGAAGTGTATGTCAAAGGATACCTACAGATATTTTTGTGAGCAGTCGGTCTATCTCCCTATACAGGGGCATCAAGTTCTTCTTAGTTTTCTCGTCAGGTATGCTATCTAAGAAATTTTTTAACTCCCTAATCTTGCAGGATACATACTCAAGGATAGCGTCCTCATTGTTTAAAACCTGGTTTATAAGTACCTCCTTCTCCTTGCTTATGTGTTTATACTTCTTTCTACCTTTGTGTACGTACTGGACCGTAAGGGCTTTGTATTTTTTCCCACTTCTCTTTGGGATATCTCTATAGTAAGGTCTTGTTATTATTTCTGCCTCCTCGGGTATGTTAAGAAGTTCCTTGAGCTCTCTTTTCCACTTCATAGCTAATCAAGTACATGCTTATCCGGTATAACACACGTGAAATCCCCTTTAAATATAAGCTCTCCTTCCTTCTTTCCTTCCACACTTACAATTATTTTCTTTCCTTCCCTGTTTTCAACCTTTGCCTGAAATATAAGTTCATCGCCAACCTTTGCAGGTTTTAGAAATTTAACGTTTGCTCCGGCAAGTACTACATTTGGGTGATTTACTGCCAGCATAGACGCATAGTCTGCTGCAGAGAAGATAAACCCACCATGGACAAGCCCTTTATCGTCCGCAGCCATCTCCTCTGAGGTTTTTAACCTAACGAGGGCGTATCCCTCTTCTAAAACTTCAGGAAAACCGCTTAACCTGTTATCTATCCTAAGATGGGTTTTAATACCCTTCATTTTGTATAATTTTATAACACTGAGGCGGCGTAGCTCAGGTGGCTAGAGCGGGGATCTCATAAGTCCCAGGTCGGAGGTTCAACTCCTCCCGCCGCCACATAAAAGGTAAAATAGTTCTTGCATGTACGGTCTTATACAAAAGCACAAACAACTCGCTGCCATCATAATAGCTGTTGCCTCTATATCTTTTCTCTTTTGGATGTTCAGCTTTTCTGATATCAGGCAGATGTTTGGACTTCAAAGGTGTGCAGCTACGGTTAACGGTTACTGTATAACTTTGAGAGAGTTCAGTCATGAGCTTAGAAGGTATCAGAACTTCCTTGAAAAAGAGGAGCTAAGGTCTCTTGTGAAGAGGCAGGTTTTATACAACCTGGTAAATCGGGAGCTTCTGTATCAGAAAGCGGTCAGTATGGGAATCGTTGCTTCAAACAGGGAGGTTATAGATACCATAAAACAGGATAAGAGTTTTCAGGAGAATGGTAGGTTCAGCCTTTCCCTTTACAGAGAAACCTTAGAGCGTGTAGGTATTACTCCTGAAGAGTATGAAACAACCATTAAAAAGAGTCTGACCGTTAGAAAGCTCTTTAAGCTTATGGAAGCTGGTATCTACCTTTCAGACAGGGAGCTTGAATTTCAGAAGAAGATAGTAACAGCACGGTTCAGTGGGAGGGTATATCTTGTATCTCCCTCCTCTGTTAGCCTCAGTTATAAACCTAGTCTTGAAGAGATGAAAGAGTTTTATTCAAAGAACGCTGACAGGTTTACAGCGCCTCCTACAAAGAGATACAGGATTTGGGAAACTAACAACAAGGAGGAAGCCCATTCAATATACAGGGATATAAAGAGGGGAAAAATCCCAGAAGGTGGCAGAACCGTTTCAGAGGGAGAGTTGCCCCCATCCGTTGATAAACAAGCGAAAACCCTAACTATAAATGATCCTGTGACTCTGTCAAAGAGTAACGGTAAATACTTAGTTGTATACCTTGAGAAGCTCAGTCCAAGGAGTATTAGGAGTTTTGAAGAGGCTAAGGAAGATATAGAGAAACTTTTGATTGAGCAAAAGAAGGCAGAACTTGTAAGGAAGATAGCCAATGAGATAAAACAAAAACTCTTAAAAGGCGAAAATGTTGAGTACAGATACGTTAAGTTTGAAGACTCAAGTGTTGAGGAGTTTATAACCCTTTTCAAGGTGAGAGGCGACGAGGTTCTCAAGATAGTGTTTTCCGGGGAAAAGGTATTTGGTCCCTACAATGCAGCCGGAGGCTTAGCTGTAGTCTATTTGGAAAGGAGACATTTTCACACAGGCGATTTGAAAGATGCCAGAGATATGGAGGACACCTTGCTTAGAGCTAAGTTTGAAAGCTTGTCTTCCATGTTCTTACAGAGGCTTGCAGAGAAAGCGAGTATTCAAATCAATGAAGAGCATCTCAAGTGAAGTTAGAATATTAAGGCTATGGAACCAGAGGTTAGCTCTCAGAGAGGGATAGACCAGCTTGTTATAAACACCATTCGTTTTTTAAGTGTTGACCAGGTGGAAAAAGCCAAGTCCGGGCACCCTGGTATGCCGTTGGGAGCCTCTCATATCATATACCTAATATATGACAGGTTTCTTAAGTTTAATCCGAAGAATCCCAAGTGGATAAACAGAGACAGATTTGTTCTTTCGGCTGGGCACGCTTCCGCCATGCTCTACTCAACCCTTTTCATGTTTGGTTACGACATAACCATAGAAGACTTGAAGAATTTCAGGCAGCTTGGAAGTAAAACACCGGGACATCCTGAGAGCTGGTTGACTCCCGGGGTTGAAGCCACGACCGGACCTCTCGGACAGGGTTTTGCGAACGCTGTTGGTATGGCGCTCGCAGAGAAGTATCTATCCTCTTACTTTAACAGGGAGGGATTCCCTGTTATAGACCACTATACATACGTTCTTTGCTCTGATGGTGACCTTATGGAGGGGATTTCCTACGAGGCTGCTGCCCTCGCTGGACACTGGAAATTGGACAAGCTTATAGTCGTGTGGGATAACAACCACATATCAATAGATGGAGACACTAAGCTCGCCTGGTCTGAGAACGTACTTGAGAGGTTTAAGGCTCTTGGGTGGGATGTGCAGCATATAGAAGACGGTTATAACCTTGACCTAATTGAAGAAGCTATAGATAGGGCTAAAGCGAGTGATAAGCCCTCATTTATATCTGTAAGGACCAATATAGGATACGGGAGCCCGCTACAGGATACGGCAAAGGTTCATGGAGCTCCCCTTGGACCGGAGAAGGTTATTGAAACTAAGAGGAGGTTCAACTGGCCTGAACAGGAATTTTATGTTCCAGAGGAAGCCCTTAATTACACCAGGAGACATATACAACTCGGTAAGGAGATTGAAGAGGAATGGGAGGAGTTATTTAGCAGGTACAGAAAAGAGTATCCGGACCTGGCAAGGGAGCTTCTGAGAGCTTTCAATAAAGAATGGAGCCTTGAATGGTTTGAAAAGCTTGGCAGGTTTTCAGAGTCTATGGCTACCCGCCAGGCTTCTGGAAAGGTTTTAAACTTTGTGGCTGATTATATACCAACCATGCTTGGTGGCTCTGCGGACCTTTCCGAGTCCAACAATACACTGCTTTTTAACTATTCTGACTTTGAAGCAGATTTTC
The DNA here is from genome assembly GCF_003664005.1 of Hydrogenivirga caldilitoris. NCBI lineage: Bacteria > Pseudomonadati > Aquificota > Aquificia > Aquificales > Aquificaceae > Hydrogenivirga > Hydrogenivirga caldilitoris. Next base: position 1,669,469 of record NZ_RCCJ01000001.1, on the reverse strand, counting down.
CAACAGGTAGGAATATACACTATGGCGTTCGGGAGCACGCTATGGGAGCCATCGTGAATGGGATGGCTTACCACGGAGGTATACTTCCCTACTGTGGAACCTTCCTCATTTTCTCTGATTATATGAGACCTCCTATAAGAATAGCCGCCATGTCTGGTCTACAGACAATTTACGTCTTTACCCACGACTCCATAGGACTGGGTGAGGACGGACCAACCCATCAACCTGTGGAGCAGCTTCCTTCACTGAGGCTTATACCTAACCTGTGGGTAATAAGGCCTGCAGATGCTAACGAGGTAAGGGTTGCCTGGAAGGTAGCTATTGGAAGGAAAGATGGTCCCACAGCCATAGTTTTGACAAGGCAGAGTCTTCCAACCCTTGATAGAAGCGTTTATCCTTCGGAAGAGTACCTTCAGAAGGGAGCTTATGTGCTTTCTGACTGCGAGGGGGAGCCAGACCTTATACTCATAGGCACCGGTTCTGAAGTCCATGTAGCGCTTGGAGTTAAAGATATCCTTGACAAAAGGGGAATTAAGGCGAGGGTTGTTAACTTCCCAAGCATGGAGATTTTTGAGTTGCAAAGTGGAGATTATAAAGAAAGCGTCCTTCCCAGTAGTGTCAGAAGAAGGGTTGTAATTGAGGCTGCCAGAGGTATGTGCTGGTATAAATACGTTGGTAGTGAAGGTATGATTGTATCAATGGAAAGCTTTGGAAAATCAGCCCCTGGAAAGGTACTCTTTGAGCATTTTGGTTTTACGCCTGAGTCTGTAGCTGAGAAGATAATCGGAAGGTGGTTCTCTTAGAGTCTATTCTTCCTATCCGTTCCCTTGTAACCCACGAGCTCCTTTATCGCCTGAGCGAACTCTCTTATCTCTTTCTGGGCTCCCTCATGGGTCCTTAGAGTTATAAAGTTGTCAAGAGAAACTCTGGGCACAGTCCAGTAGTATCTGGTCTTCATAAACTGTGGCAGTATGCCTCTGGCTAGCTCTTTAGCTACTTCCTTCTCTGTCATCTTTTCATAAAGAGTATAGCTCTCATCTATCAGTCTTTTTATTTCCTTTAGGAATTCACTTTGAAACGGTTCTTCCACAGGTTCATCTATGGAAGCCTGCTTGTTGGATTTTGCTTGCTTTCTTAGAACTTCAGGTATGTAAAACCTTATGTCATAGGCTGTGTACCTTCTACTTACCTCGTTGTAAGAACCAAATCTGTGCCTATGCCATTGCCTAGCAACGAATAGAGGGCATTCAACTATGAAGGTATAGTAATCCATCTCTGTTCCGAGCTCAAGCTTGTCCACCAGACCTATCCATCCTGAAGAAGTTTCCTTTTTCTCCTGTAGGAAGACTCTATCGGTAGAGTAAGGTGTGTTGATTAACTCTGTGTCATCTATATCTCCACCCGTCTCAACCACCGTCCACGTTGTAGGGAAGTGCTCTTTGAGTTTTTCAAACAAGTCCTTGGGAAGAAACTCCATCGCGTTTATCGCGTTCCTGAGGTTTGTCCATACGAATCCCCCTGAGTAGTAAATCTGTATTGTTGGATTATCTATGCTTTGTACAAGTTCAAGCCATTCCCTCTTTTCCGCCTTAAAGGCTATTATATTGTGCTCAAAGGGAGAGGCATGCCTGTGTTTGAACAGGAATCTTATCAGTTTCTTGTCTCTTTCTGGGTCAGTTTTTTCATCCTTACCGAAGGATACACGTGCACATCTTACAGAACGCTGGTCTGAGCCCATTAGGAAAACTTCCATTAATCCACCTCTCTCCACTTTTCACTTTTTCTGTCGTACACAAACAGCTTTCCGTTCTCCATCTTTATTATCTGACCTTTGTTGAGCAGGTTCAGAACTTTTATCAGGTTAAACATATCGTTTAAAAGGTTTGTATTCTCAACGTTGCTGGTACCAACCTTTCTGTATATGAGTATGAGAAGTACCCATGTGAAGAAGAACAAGCCTCCTGTGAATATACCTACGCTGTATAGGAACTTTTCAAAGTATGGTGGGCTTTCCTCAGTTGCCTTTTGCGGATTCTTGCTAAGCTCACTGACCTCTTTTCTCAGGAGGGAAAGTTCATTCTTTATTGCTATTAGAAGTTCTTTTGTCTCTTTTCCTTGTGTTGGTTCAGTTGTTTCGGCTTTTGTTTTCATAGGCTCTTGCTTCTGCGGAGAGACTTCTCTTAACCCTTCCTTACCCTTCTGTCCTGTCAGTTCGGGAGTTTCTTGGATGGCAGACTTCTGGGGATAGACAACGTAGCTTTCATTTATTTCGCACTTCTTTATAAAGGCGTCTGGGAAGTATCTTCTTATATTTCTTAACATCACTGTAAGGTTTTCCTTTTTGTCTTCAGCTCCAACTCTGAGAAGATACAGGTTTTCTCTGTTTTCAATCCTTGCCTCAGGATAGTCCTTGACCCTCTGAAAGGACACTTTTAAGGCTTCCAGGTTACTATCGGTGGCAACCTGTATGCAGTATTTCAGATTGGCAGGGAAAGATACTGTAATCAGCAGTAACGTGGCTAAAACAAACCTTATCATTTTGAACTTTATTATAAGACAATTAGGAAAAGCTCATTCCTGCATAGGATACTATTGAGTCGGTTGGCTCCTCATAGTATAACTGGTAATCTATCTCTTTCCCTTCCTTTGCACCGAGTGTTTTTATTAGTTCTGTAAAGACAAAGTTAGTAAACTGTCCGTCTATTCTGGTGATGTTGTTGTCCTTTTTCAGGAGGTTGAAAGCTCCAATACTGTCAAGCTCCGATAGGTACCCGATGTATTCTCTATCCCTGGATGAAGGGTCGTAACTTGAAGGGTCTCCAAACTTTTTTCCAACATGGCTCATATCAACACTTGATATGATGAGTGCCTCTTTGTAACCTAAAGAACTGGCTATTTTATCCGCTATCCCTTTTAAAAGCCCTTCATCTCCATAGGATACTATCAGGGGGACAACCTTCGCTTCAGGGAAGAGGAGTTTTACGAAGAGACTCTGAAACTCTATTGAGTGCTCCCTTTGGTATGAGAGTATGTCGTGGAATATATCATAATCAAACTTTTCCCTCAGACTCTCTATTACTTCCCTGTCAACTTCAAGCTTACCGAGGGGAGTTTGAAGGTCAAGGGGACATGCGGAGAAGGGAGTTTCATGGGGGTAGTGAGATACTCCAAGTATTACAACGGTTTCAGGTTTTACGTTCAGTCTGCCATACACTTTTCCATAGGTATCAATTGCAACTCTCATATCCATATGGGGAACCAGTATCCCTATTGGGGACTCTTTATCCTCTGATGACAACGAGCTTTCCAGTAGCTTTGTAAGAGCTTCTGGTTCTTTCGGGTAAGCTTCTCCAGCGTGGAAAGGTTCTCTAATACCTTTTTTCAGCATGCTTTCTTTTAAACTTCTTAACTTTGAGTAAAATGTTTCATTCAATAGCATGTAATTTCTGTTTAGATTTTCAACAGCTTCCCTCAATACCTCCTCTGGTAAGGACAACCCGGTTCTTCTCTCAAACTCCTTTCTTATAGCTTCCTCATTTCTGGTACCGTCCATAAGGGACATAAGAAAAAGCAACTCCGGGGCAACAAGAACGGGTTCAGATATACCGAGAGGGTCTATCAACAGGTATTTATCCCCGTGCGGGCTTAGGTCAAGGTGCCTTACCCTTAACCCATTCATATCAGACGGCTTTTTCATAGATGAGCTTCGGTTTCTGTTTGTTCAGAACTGTATCTCTGTCTATTATCACCTTCTTTACATCAACAAGCGAAGGTATTTCAAACATTATATCGGTCATCACGTTCTCAAGGATAGCTCTCAAACCTCTCGCTCCTGTCTTCCTCCTTATAGCTTCCCTGGCTATTTCATTAAGGGCTCCTTCAGTAAATTCAAGCTCAACACCGTCTATTTCAAAGAGCTTTTTGTACTGTTTTACAAGGGAGTTCTTTGGCTCTACAAGAATTCTAACCAGGTCCTCCTGGGTAAGTTCATCCAGCGTTGCTACCACCGGAAGTCTACCTACAAACTCAGGTATAAGCCCAAATTTTATCAGGTCGTCTGGTTCAACAAGGGCTAACACACTCTCATCGTCTCTTACCATTTTTATAGCTGACTCAAAGCCAACAGTTGATTTTCCCAGTCTATGCTTTATTATGTCCTCAAGTCCTACAAAAGCTCCTCCACATATGAATAGTATGTCCGTTGTGTCCATCTGGATGAACTCCTGATGGGGGTGTTTCCTTCCACCCTGCGGAGGGACGTTCGCAATAGTCCCTTCAATTATCTTCAACAGAGCCTGCTGTACACCTTCCCCGGATACATCCCTTGTTATGGAAGGGTTTATACCTGACTTCTTTGCTATCTTATCTATCTCGTCTATGTAAACTATACCCTTTTGGGCTGCATCGGTATCGTATCCGCAGTTCTGTAGAAGCCTTGTGAGTACGTTTTCAACGTCTTCACCCACATAACCGGCTTCTGTTAATGAGGTTGCATCTGCTATGGCGAACGGGACGTTGAGTATCTTTGCAAGAGTCTTTGCGAGGAGGGTTTTTCCAGAGCCTGTTGGACCTATCAGGAGTATGTTACTCTTTTCAACTTCAACTCCATCAAGGTCAACACCTGCTTCCTTAGCCCTTATCCTCTTGTAGTGATTGTATACAGCAACGGATAGAATCTTCTTAGCCCTCTCCTGACCTATGACGTAGTCATCCAGTATCTTCTTTATCCTTTCTGGGGTAGGAAGGTCTTCAAGGTTAAGTTCGTAGGACTCTACCTTCTGTTCCCTGACTATCCTGTGACACTTCTCAACACACTCATCACAGATGAATGTATTGGATGGACCTGCTATAAGTATTAAAGCTTCCTCCTGGGGCTTTCCGCAGAAAGAGCACCTTTGCTTTTGCTGTTTCATATTCTTCATCCCTCAAAATTAATATTCTTACTGTCTCTTTTCAATGACCTTGTCTATAACCCCGTATTCCTTGGCTTCCTCAGCTGACATGAAGTAATCCCTTTCCACGTCCTTCTCTATCTTCTCTAAAGGTTGTCCCGTATGGTGTGAAAGTATCTCATTAAGCATCCTCTTTATCCTCTTTATCTCCTCCGCGTGAATAATGATATCGGTCGCTTGCCCCTGAATTCCACCCAGAGGCTGGTGAATCATTATCCTTGAGTGGGGTAAGGCATACCTCTTTCCCTTCGTACCGGCTGCAAGGAGGACGGCACCCATAGATGCAGCCTGACCTATGCATATGGTAACTATGTCTGGCTTTACATACTGCATGGTATCGTATATAGCCATTCCGGCTGTTACGGAGCCGCCAGGAGAATTTATGTATAGGTATATGTCCTTTTCTGGGTCCTGGGACTCAAGGAAAAGTAGCTGGGCAACTGTGAGGTTAGCAACGTGGTCGTCTATTGGAAAGCCGAGCAGGACTATCCTGTCCTGTAAAAGCCTTGAGTATATGTCGTAGGCTCTCTCGCCTCTGGGTGTTTGCTCTATAACTATGGGAACAAGCTGGTTAATTATGTCCTTCATATCCATCACTCGCTTCCTCCTTTTTTCTTCTTACTTGACCTCTTCTTGGGCTTTTCCTCCTCTTTCTCCTCTTCCACAACCTCCTCCTTTTGAGGTTCAACCTCTTTAATCTTCACCTTGCTTATAAGCTCCTTTAGGGCTTTCTTTCTGGTTGCGTCAGATTTTACAACATCCATGAGGTTTTCCCTTTCAAAGTACTCCTTCACTTCATCCTTAGTAGTTCCCATCTGTCTTGCGAGCTCCTCAAACTGCTCCTCTATATCTTCCTCTGTAACTTCTATGCCTTTGGTTTGGGCGTACTTGTCAAGAATGTATCTCAGCTTAATGTTCGCCTGTGCCTGAGGGAGCAGTTCCTGTGCCATACTCCTGAAGTCCAGATACCTTGTATCTATTCCAAACTGCTTCAGTTCGTTTACTCTCCGTTCAACCAGGAAGGAGAGCTCCCTGTTTAGTAAGGTCTTTGGAATCTCCATCTCGTGTATGCTTATGAGCTTGTCAGCAACGGCATCTTCAATCACAGCCTGTTTTGTCTTTTCAAACTCTTCCTTTACCTGCTCCTCTATCTTCTTCTTTGCTTCCTCCCAGTTTTCGTAACCAAGTTCCTTCGCAAAGTCATCGTCAAGCTCAGGAAGAACCTTTTCCTTTACATCCTTTATCTTTGCCTTTATGTTGGCTTTTCCTATTTCTTTACCTTCCTGGTCGTATATGGGTAGCTCTTTAAGGGTTACCTCTTCCCCTACCTTCTTGCCAGTAAGAGCCTGCTCAAGCTCTTCCCTGAACATCTTCTGACCGATTATACCGGAGGTTTCGCCTGTAACCTTTTCTCCTTCTTCCCCCTCCTTTATCTCCTCAACCTCATACTCTATGGTGACGAGGTCTCCCTCCTTTATGGGTCTGTCTTCAACGGGTTCCCATACGGCGTGCTCTTCTCTGAGCTGCTCTATCTTTTTATCAACTATCTCCGGTTTGAATTCAAGTTTTGGTACTTCAACTTCAAGACCCTCTACATCCTTTAATTCAAACTCTGGAGCTGTTTCAAAGGTTACAGTATAGGTTACCCTTGGAGTTTTTTCTTCAAGCTCAACCCTCTCCAGGTATATATCTGCAACAGGGGTCAAGGAACTTTCCTTTATAGCCTCTTCAAGGGTCTGGTTGGCTACCTTCTTCCCAACTTCTTCCTCAATGTACTCCTTATACTTAGCCTTTATAAGCCACAGAGGAGCTGTTCCCCTCCTGAAACCTTGAATCTCAACATTCTGTTTTAGGTTAGAGTACACCTCGTCAAGAAGGCTCTTTACCTTTTCACCCTCAACTTCAACGGTTAGAGCCTTAAAGAGCCCTTCCCTTTCTTCGGCCTTTACCTTCATCCAAGTCCTCCTTAAACTCGTGCGGGTGGAGGGAGTTGAACCCTCACGCCCTAACGGGCACCGGATCCTAAGTCCGGCGCGTCTGCCAGTTCCGCCACACCCGCTAAAAGGAATATTATAATCCCTTTTCTTTTCTTATAAGAGCTTCCGCTTCCTCATCCTTTACGGGTTTTCCAAATAGGTACCCCTGGGCAAGCTTGCAGCCCATAACCTTAAGCATTTCAAGCTGTTCTTTTGTTTCAATACCTTCCGCAAGACTATCAAGTCCAAGAGACCTTGCTAAGTCTATAACAGTCTTAACTATAGACCTGTCAACTTCAGAATTTACCATGCTCTGAGTGAAGGTCATATCAACCTTTATTATGTCTATAGGGAGCTTCTTAAGGTATGCAAGGGAAGAGTAGCCGGTTCCGAAGTCGTCAACGGCAACCCTGAACCCTTTAGCTTTCAACCTTTTAAGGGTTTTGACCGATTCCTCCGGGTTTTTCATGAGGGAGGTTTCCGTTATCTCAAGGACCAACTTTGAGCTTTCGGTTTCTGTCTTTTCAGCTATATCAAGAACCTTATTGACGAAATTCCTTTCGGCGAACTGTCTTGGGGATATGTTCACGCTGACGTATATCCCGTACTTATCTCCCCATTCCTTTGCCTTCCGAAAGGCGTTTTCCATAACCCATGCGCCCACTTCCCTTATTAATCCCAACTCCTCCAGTATAGGCATAAAGCTTGCTGGAGATATCAGTCCTTTTTCAGGGTCTTCCCACCTCAGGAGAGCTTCAAACCCCACTATTAAGTTTGATTCAATGTTGTATATAGGTTGATATCGGAGCAAGAACTCTCCCCTCTCCAAAGCTTTATGGAGTCTGTTTTTCGTGTTAAGAATCTCTATAGCTTTCTTATTCATATCCTCTGTAAAGAAAGCGAAGTTATTTTTCCCCTCCTCCTTTGCCCTGTACATGGCCATGTCTGCGTTTTTTATCAGCTCTGTAGGGTCTGCACCGTTATCAGGATACAGAGCTATACCTACGGATGCAGACAGGTATATATCTTCTCCTTCCACCTCAAAGGGAGTTTCAAAAACCTTTAAGACTTTCTCTGTCACCTTAACGACATCATTTATATCCTTTAGGTCTGGGATTACCGCCACGAACTCATCTCCACCGAATCTTGCCACTGTATCAGTGCTTCTGAAGACTGAGTTGAGCCTCTTTGCTACCTGAGCAAGTATCCTATCTCCTACTTCATGACCTAACGTGTCGTTCACAGTTTTGAAGTAGTCAAGGTCTATGAAGAGGACGGCAACTCTTGTGCTGTTACGTTTTGCAAAACGGATTGCGTTCTCTATCCTATCCCTCAAAAGGGTTCTGTTCGGTAATTCTGTCAGTGGGTCGTAGTAGGCTAACCTCCTCAACTCATCCATGTATTCAAGGGCTTTCTTAGCCATAGCTTCAAAGGACCTATTTAGTTTCCCTATCTCCTTTATGTTGGTGTTCGGAAGCAGGATATCAGGTCTCTTTTCTATGTTCCTGGTTATCACGTCTATGGAGTCTGCGAGCTTGCTCACAGGTCTTGTGGCAACAAAAGTTAAAAAGCGGGAAATCAGGAAGGATACGAATGTAAAGAGGTGTAAAAGTAAAAAGCTAACGTTTAACTTTGAGAATAGAACGTTCAGGTAGGGAATCAGTGACACCTCCATTACAACACTCCATCCTATGTCCTCTCTGAGCTTTAGCTCATTGTAGAAGAAAGAGTGGTAAAGGGTGTCTATCCTTAAAGAGCTTTTTCTCCCATGGTCGTTGTTTCTTCCCTCAAGTATGAGTCCAAATTTCGTAACTTGCAGCTCTCCACGTTCAAAGTCATGCATTGGCTTTTGGTCCTCTCTGTTTGAGGTTATTACCTTTCCATTTTTGTCAATTAAAGTGATGAAAACCCCCTCTTTAAGGGAAAACTCCTTTACAATGTCTCTTATCCTGTCAAGCCTTAGACCGCAGTAAGCGTATCCGAGAAACTCCCCTTCTTTAACCGCGGGAACGGCAATTCCTACTACAGGTATCAAGGCGAACTTGGCTACAAAGACTTCGGTGAAGGTGTGCCGAAGTGTGCTCTTGACGTCTTTATAGTATGGTCTAAAACTGAAGTTCGTCCCTATCATGTACTTACCCCTTGGGTTCACCTCAGGATAGAAGGTTATCGCAGTTGCGTTCTTATCGGCTATGTAGCAAGCATGAAACTCTGTGAAAGACCTCCTTATGGCTTCAGTTTCCTTCTGGAGTTGTTCTCTGTTGGAGTGTCCCCATATGACCAGCCTGTTAGCAAGCTCCCTGACTGCATTAAGGTGAATGTCCAGCCAGTAAACCACGTTTTCCCTGATGTTCTTTGAAATGGCCTCAATATCACCTTTTATGCTCTTGACCATGTGTTTCTCTTCCTCTCTGGCTTTTAAAGCTGATATGAGGAAAAGTTGGGTAACGGAAACGGCCACTATGAATACGAAGACCAGCTCGGCATAGGAGATTCTGCTCTCCCTGTCAAAGTAATACTTGTATAGGAGAACCAGCAGGCTGGCTATGGTTACATTCACAAGCCCGTTTACGGACTCCTTCAAGGCTAAGGTAATAGCTATTAGCTCTTCAACGTTAAACAGGTTGAGCAGGAATATCAGATAGACCCACCAGCCGAGTAGAACCCAGAAGCTCCACCCCGCCAGTATGAGACTTAGCCTGAAGTTTCTTTTAATAAGGTAAATGGAGATAAGGGAGATAGGTAAAAACACTGAAGAGACAGGGTCGGCATAGATGATGTATATCTGAGCCCCTAAAATTAGTGATAGTCCGAAGGCAAACCTGAACCCGTATGTTTCAAGGAAGAAGAATACAAGCGCGCCCCCAAAGATGAAGGCAATACTATCAAGGAATAGGGAGACACTGAATAGGTTCAGGATTAGGGCTGTCAGTGTGAACGGTAAGAGGGCTACAAGCTTCGGTTTCAGTTTCATGTACCCGTTCCCTCAATTATTCCCCCACCGAGCAGAATATCTTCGTTGTAAAAGGCTATCACTTGCCCGGGTGTTATCCCCCTTACGTCCTCCTTGAACCTCACTTCATATACATCGGATAACCTTTTAAAGCTTTCAACTTCAACAGGTGTGTGCCTGTACCTTATCTGGGCACTGACCTTATGCCACTGCTCGGGAGGAACGTGGAAGTTCACGCCCTTCACATATAGGGTATCGTTGTACAGGTACTCTTCCTCCCCGACAAGGACCGTATTTGTTCTTGGGTCTATGTCCACAACGTAAAGTGGTTTTCCGTAAGAAATCCCAAGACCTCTTCTCTGACCTATCGTAAAGTTGTATATACCTGTGTGTTTTCCCAGGACCTTACCGGAGATGTGTTTTATGGGTCCCTCCCTCTTCCCGATCGCGGTTTCAATATACTCCCCCGGAGACCTTCCCATCAGAAAACAAACCTCCTGGGAATCCCTCTTCTCCGCGACGTCAAGGTTATGCTTTCTCGCTATTTCCCGAACCTCGTCTTTTGTCATACTGCCGAGGGGAAAATCCAGAAGCTCAAGGTCTTCCTTTCTCACAAGGGCTAAGAAGTAAGACTGATCCCTTCTGCTGTCCACTCCTCTTCTTATAATCCTTCCAAACGCTGGATGTTCCTCTATCCTCGCGTAGTGTCCTGTTGCGAGCCTATCTATATCGGCGACGGCTTTCAGATACCTTGCGAAGTATCCTGTCTTTACCTCTCTGTTACATAAAGCGCATGGATTTGGGGTTCTTCCGAGAGAATACTCCCTCACGAAGTAATCTATTACTCTTTCTTTAAAGATTTTTTCCCAATCAAATGTTAGGTGTGGTATTCCCAGCTTTTGGGAAACCCTTGCCGCATCCTGTACGTCCTTTGGAGAACAGCAAACGTTGTGGGTTCCATTGACCTCGCATGCTTCGGTTGTATGAAAACGCAGAGTGACACCTATTACTTCATGACCATTTTCTTTTAGTAAGAGGGCGGCCACACTGCTATCAACACCACCGCTCATTCCAACGGCAACTCTCATAACCTATTAAATTTAAGTTTTTCCTGGGTTTTTTGAGAAGAAGTTGTAGATAAAGTTGACTATTTCAGGGCTCAACTCCCATCTCTTAAGGAGGTCATCGTTGTCTTTTATAAGTTCAACAGCCCTCAGGATGAGGTTTTGGGGTGGTTCGCTCTCCTTTAATATACCTAGGCTGAGCATTCCTATGAAGGTCTGTCTAACATCCTCCGCTATTCCTTGCATCATCATATCAAAACCAAGCTTATCATAGAGCTTATTTCTTTCCTTTTCACTCTTCTGTATAAGCCCCTTTGCAAAGGCGCATATCTTACCCCAGGTTTCTAAGGTTTTTGTCCACTCCTCCTTTGGCAACCCTTGAAGCTCTATATTTATGTAGTTTATTAGATACCTTGCTAAGTATTCTTTGGCGTTGTCCAGGCTTTCAAACCCTGGGGGCAGGGTCTCCTTCTTAAGGAGGTTACTCAGGTCCTTCTTCATTGGCAGGTTCTATAATGTACCTTATCCTTTGTATCTGTCAAGAAAGTTTCTTATCTTCTCCCCCCATATCTTTGCTTCGTAAAGAATCCTCTCCTCGTCCAGGGTCTTTAGCTCCCTTTTCTCCATGAGGACCTTGCCCCTGCATATCACCGTATCTATATCCGAGGACTGGGCTGAGTAAACCACCTGTGCCACAGGGTCGTAAAGGGGTTGAAGATGGGGGTTTTCTGGGTCTATAAGTATCATATCCGCTTCATACCCCTCCTCTATCCTTCCTGCCCTTATTCCTACAGCTGAGAATCCGTTCTGGGTTGCCACTTTCAGAGCAGTTACAGCATCAATAGCTTTTGCATCAAGGCTTACACCCTTATGGAGCTTCGCCATGGTGGAGAGTTCCTCAAGCATGTCAAGGTTGTCGTTGGAGGCAGAGCCGTCCGTTCCAAGACACACATGAATCCCTTTCCTTATGTACTCAGGAACCGGTGCGATCCCTGAAGCTAGCTTTAGGTTACTTTCAGGGCAGTGGGCTACCTTGACGTCTCTTTCTTTTACTATCTCCATCTCTTCCTCGTCCAGCCAGACCATGTGGGCACACAGAACCCTATCGGACAAGAAGTCTATGCTGCTGAGATATCTTATGGGGGTGTTTCCATACTCCTCCCTTATCCTCTCCACCTCGTCCTTTGTCTCAGCTACATGTATGTGAAGGTAGAGACCGAGTTCATCGGCGAGTTCTTTAGCTTTCTTGAGAGTTTGAGGTGAGCAGGTGTAGGGTGCGTGGGGGCATATCACAGGGAAAACGAGTTCCTCACCCTTGAAGCTCTCAGCAAACTCCCTTGCCCTCTTCAGATACTCCTCTGGTGTCTTTGCTACCTTTGTGGGGAAGTCCAGAATTCCAAAACCCAAGCCAGCTCTTATACCAGCCTCCTTGGCAACCTTTCCCACCTCCTCCTCATAGAAGTACATATCCATAAAGAGGGTGGTTCCGGACTTTATCATCTCCAAGAGCCCCAGCTCTGTTCCAGCTTTGACAAACTCAGGCGATACGAACTCACCTTCAAGAGGCCATATAACCTTCTGGAGCCAGTCCATGAGGGGTAGGTCTGCCCCTATACCTCTCAGGAGGGACATGGGAACGTGGGTGTGCATGTTGGCAAAGGAGGGAAGAGCTATCTTACCACTGGCGTTTATTACGTAACCCGCTTCAGCTTCTATATCACTTCCTATCTTTACAAACCTACCACTTTTGACCGCTATATCCTTTACCTTCCCGTTGGGAAGGAGAGCCTTCTTTATAAGCAGGTCGTATCTCTCCATAAGGAGAGAATTTTACCACTTAAGTTCGTTAGCCTTAGCGTAGGTCTGGGGTTTTCTCTGGAAGAAGTCGGTCTTTGTGTTGTTTATCTTTCTGAAGTCATCTATCCACTTCATGGGATTCTCAGTTATTTCTGGATACAGGGGCTGAAAACCTATCTGGGTTACCCTGAGGTTTCCGAGATACTTTATGTACCTGTCTATCAGGGTATTATTTATACCGAGTATCTGGTCCTGTGTTACGTACTGCCCCCACTTTATCTCCTGGTCTATAGCGTATTTGAAGTATTCAGATATCCACTTCTTTATTTCGGGCGTGAAGAGCTCAGGTTGTTCTTTTTGAAGGGATAGGATCATATTCCTGAAGAGGGTCACGTGGGTTAGCTCGTCTCTGTTTATATACTTTATCTGCTGGACGGTGTTGGTCATTTTACCCTGCCTTCCAAGGGTGTAAAAGAAGGCAAAACCCGAATAGAAGTAAAGGGACTCCAGTATATAATTTCCTATCACAGCCTTAATAAAGTTCTCTTGGGAGGGTTTTCTTATAAACTCGTTGTAGACCTCAGCAACGACTTCGTTCCTCTCCCTAAGTCTTTCATCTTCCCTCCAGAAGTTATATATCTCGTCGGCTTTTATGGGGTCTACCACCGATTCAAGTATGAACTGGTAAGAGTAGGCGTGTACTGACTCCTGAAATTCCTGGGCGGTGAGAGCCATCTCTATCTCCGGAGCGGTTATCATCCTCGCAAAGTCCTTGAGCATATCTACTTGGAAGGAGTCAAGAGCTATAAGGAAACTCAGGACGAGCTCGTAAGCTCTCCTCTCGTAATCTGAGAGTACCCTCTCATACTGCTTCTTATCCTCCATCAGGGGTATCTCTTCGGGTATCCAGAAGTTGGAAAATCCCATGGTCTTGTAAAGGTCAAAAGCCCAGGCATACTTGATATTGTTAAGCTCTATGATGTTGGTTGGGTTTCCGTTTATGACTCTCCTCTCTGAAGCTTCCCTTGCGCCCTCCGGGTTGAATATAAGCTTCCTCTGAAGCACCTTCTCAGAACTATCTAACATCGCCTACCTCCTCCGGCTTTTTAATTTCGTTCTTTTTTACAGTTTTTAAAGTCTAAACTGCACAGCTCTCACACTCCTCTATGTCGGTTATAGACTTGCTCCTTAAATAGTAGATAGTCTTGAGTCCGAGCTCCCAGGCGAGCTGGTATATCTTGGAAAGTTTTGGTCCGTCAATCTTCTCAGGGTCTATAAAGAGGTTCAGGGATTGAGCCTGATCTATCCATTTCTGCCGGACCGCTGCCGCCCTTATTACCCACTCCTGGTCAATGTGGTATGCGCTCTTGTAATGCCAGAAGAACCTGTCTATCTCAGGAGGAACCTGGGGAAGTATGCCACTCATGTTCTCCTCTTTGTAGTATTTGGCAAATATCGGGTCAATAGAGGGAGTTGCCCCAAGTATGAGCGAAGTGCTTCCTGTTGGCATAAGAGCTATCAGATAGGCGTTCCTCATTCCGTGCTCCCTCACTTCCTCCGAAAGCTCTTTCCAGGGCAGGTTGTTTCCGTTTTCCCTGGAGTTTTCTTCAATTTCCTCTATCTTTCTTCCAAAGAATATACCCCTACTCCAGTCCGAGCCCTCAAAGAGTCTGTACTTGCCCCTCTCCTTTGCCAGCTCCATAGAGCCTTTAACCGCATAGAAAGCTATAAGCTCAAAGAGCCTGTCTGTGAACCTCAGGTGCTCCTCAGACTCCCACTGAATTCCGTTCTTAACGAGACAGTAATGGTAATTGGAGACCCCTATGCCTATGGCACGGTATCTCTTGTTGGTGTACTGGGCTTCCGGAATAGCGTAGTAGTTCATCTCTATTACGTTGTCCAAGAGCCTCACGAGCTTGGGGACAACCTTTTCCATGGTTTCTTTCGTGTGAACCTTTCCGAGGTTTATTGAGCCAAGGTTACACACGACCACGTCACCGGACTGCTTCCTGTAGGTTATCTCTCCTGTCTCCTGATTAAGTTCCCTGCTCAGATGTCTGGTAACGCTCATGTTCTGCACTATCTCATGGCAGAGGTTACTTGAGTAAACTACTCCCGCATGCTTGTTAGGGTTCTTCTTGTTAGCGTGGTCTCTGAAGAATATGTAAGGCTCTCCCGTTTCAAAGGCGACTGTAAGAAGCCTCTTCCAGAGGTCAAAGGCATCAACTTCTTTCTTAGCTTCCTTTGGGAGCTCTCTTTCAAGTCTCAGGTATTCCTCTTCAAAAGCTTCACCCCACAGGTCTTCCAGGTTTTTGCCATCCCGTACGTTTTTGGTGTAGTACGGGTCAAGGAGTGTCCACTTCTCCCTGTTTGCAACCCTCCTCATAAATATGTCCGGGATAGAGATCGCCGGATGTATGTCGTGAGCCTTCTTCCTTTCATCTCCCGCGTTAGTTTTTACCTCTAAAAAGTCAAGGATGTCCTTGTGCCATATGTCCAGAGTTATAGAGGCAGAACCTTTCCTCATGCCCAGCTGATCCACATAAGTCATAACGTCGTTTATGACTTTCACAACTGGTATAACTCCGGAGCTCGCTCCCTTAAACTTCCTTATAGGTGCTCCTGTGGCTCTCAGCTTTCCAAGGTATATTCCCAGCCCTCCTGCATGTTTTGATATCTGAGCGGCCTTCTGGACGTTGTCAAAGATGTCATACAGGTCGTCGTCTACTGTGAGGATAAAACAGGAAGAGAGCTGGGTGAAGGGTCTCCTTGCGTTCATGAGGGTTGGCGTTGCAACAGTAATGAGGTGCTCTGATAGCAGGTCATAGAACTCCTTTGCCCACTTCACTCTTTCCTCTTGCCTTTCTGGGATTGCAAGGGTCATGGATATGAGCATATACATCTCCTGGGGAAGCTCTATTACCATTCCATCTTCGTTCCTTGCAAGATACCTGTCTGCCAGAATTTTTATCCCTGTATAGTTGAAGTAGAGGTCTCTTTCGGGTTTAATGTGTTTTGATAACTCTTTAAAATCCTCCTCAGAATAGTGCTTGAGAAGATAGTCTCCGTATATACCTTCCTGGACATACTTCTTGACGAAGTTATAAAAACCTTCAACGTTATAAGGTCTGTAGTCCTTTGAAAGCTCATCTCTGACCTCATACCCTCTTATATGAGCAACCTTCTTATAAAGGTCGTACAGTAATAACCTGGCTGCTGCATACTGCCAATCTGGAGTTTCTGGGGAGACCTTTTCCGCCGCTGTTCTTATGAGGACAGCCTGTATCTCCTCGGTAGTTATACCGTCCCTGAACTGGATCTGGGCGTCCGTTTCCAGTTCCAGAGGGTCTACGTTGAGACCCTTAAAGGCAAACTCCAGAGCTATCCTGATCTTGTTTATGTCAAGCTTTTCGCGCTTTCCACTTCTCTTTACTACTTCCATGGTTGTCCCCTCCATGAGGCTATTTTAGAGGTCTTGTCAAAAACCCGGTATAACCCTATATCGTTGTGTTGGCGGCACAATTTACCCGGAGCAAAAAGTAATTGATAGAACTTATAAAAATCTTTCAACATCCATGTGCCTCCTGCAAAAAGGGGAATGTATTATATATAAGCCCTTGATATAATACAAGCTCTGTGGAGTACCTGATATTCTTCTTTAAAGCTTTTATTTCTATAGTCGCCATAATGAACCCTTTCTCTGGTATCCCTTTGGTCATATCCCTTTCTCAGGAATACTCTGATACTGAAATGAAGGAAATAGTTCGCCGCTCAGCTCAGTATGCCTTCCTTATACTTTTATTCTTTCTGTTTACCGGTGACCTCGTGTTCAGGCTTATGGGTATAACCCTACCTGCCTTCAAGGTCGGAGGGGGAATACTCCTGTTTCTTATAGCCTTGAATCTTGTTCAGGGGGAATTCCTAAAGGAAAGGGCAAAAAAGCATGAGATAGAGGCCGCCTTAAGTAGGGAGAACATAGCTCTGATACCCTTAGCTATGCCGCTCCTCTCCGGACCGGGAACTATAACCACCGTTCTTGTCCTCAGGGCTTCTATAGGCAGCTTCTATGAGCTGATGGCTCTGATATGTTCAATTTTATGTGCTGCCTTTGTAGCCTTTTTAGTCCTCTCTTCAAGCACCTTTCTGTATAACTTTATGGGCAAGGTGGGAATAAGTTTAGCGTCAAGGATTACAGGAATCCTCCTGCTCGCAGTGTCGGTACAGTTCATAACGGAAGGCTTGAAATTTCTCCTGTTCAGGTGACTATTTACACATAGGTTCTCTTCTTTCTGAAAGTTATAAAGGCTATTATCTCTGCTACAGCCCTGTAGAATTCAGGGGGTATCTCATCTCCCACATCAACTGCAGAGTATATAGCCCTTGCAAGTTCAGGCTTTCTCATTATGGGGACTTCGTTGTCCTGGGCTACCCTTATTATCCTTTCAGCGAGAGTTCCTTTACCCTTGGCTACCACAACCGGTGCTCTGTCCTTTTGGGCATCATACTTTAGAGCCACTGCGTAATGGGTCGGGTTTGTTATAACGACACTTGCCTTGGGGACTTCTGCCATCATCCTTCCACGAGCCATCTCTCTCATCCGTGCCCTTACCTTTGCCCTTACCTCTGGATGTCCCTCAAGCTGTTTGAACTCTTCCCTCACCTCTTGCCTTGACATTCTTATCCTGCGTTCATAGTCCCACTTCTTGTAGGCGTAATCAAGGAGAGCTATGAAGAAAGCCACTACGCCAAGTATAATAACGACCTTTATCATAAGGTCTAGGAGGAAGTTAACCCCCTCCATAATGGGCATCTGAGCGGAGTTCAGTATAAGCAGAACGCTCCCCTTCAGTACAAACAGAGCTATACCGAAGAGAAGAGCTGCCTTAAGGGTGTTCTTTGATAGCTCAAAGAGGGTGGTCAGGGAGAACATCTTTTTAATACCTTCAAAGGGGTTCAGCCTTTCCCATTTGAATTGTAGGGGTTTTAGGGTGAAAATGAAACCGAACTGGGCTACGTGAGCACCTATAACCACGAGGAAGGTTACAACGAAGAAGGGTATTAAGAGTTTAACTATATTAAGGAAGGACTCCTTTATAGTACTACCAGCAAGCAAGGAGAACTCGGTGGGTCTGAGCCCGGAAATAGCCATCAGGAAGGCGACAACCTCTCTGAATATCAGAGCTCCTGTAAAGAAGATAATTAAAGAAGAGACCAAGACTGTAAGAGAGGAGGCAAGCTCTATACTCTTTGCTACATTACCTTCCTGCTTTAGCTTCCTCCGTCTGTAGGGTGTGGCTTTTTCGGTTTTATTCTCCTGTGCCATCTTTCCCCCGAACCTTTAAATATAGTCCTCAACCCGAACCCATAAACCTCAAAAAGTTAAACATGTACTCCCTCATATGGCTTATTAGAACAAGCCCAATGATTGGCAATGAGAGGAGAAGTATCACTAACCCCACGGTTATCTGAAGGGGCAGCCCCACCATAAAAACGTTTATCTGAGGTATAAAACGGTTTACAACTGCAAGTATTACGTTTGTTAACAGGGATGCTATGAGAACTGGTAGTGCAAGTTTAACGCCGGTGGAAAAGCTGCTGTAAAAGAGGTTTAGCAGAGCCTTTCCGTTCAGTAAATAAAGGTCAAAACTGCCCAGCGGGAAACCCTGAAGGCTTTTCACAAGACCCACGTAAACCGCTTCAGCTCCACCGAGAGTTAGGAAGAGAGTGGATGCCAGCAGGGTAGAAAAACCTGCCAGGACAGTGGTTTGAGGTTGCTGGGGCAAGAACATCATCAGGAAACCTAACCCCGTGTTTACCGCTATAACCTCCCCAGCTACAAATATGCTGTCAAACAGCAACCTCAGAAAAAAACCTGCAAGAAAACCAAAAAGAGCTTCCTGCAGAGAAAGCTTCAGGAACTCTGCAACTGAATTTATTTCTATAGGTTTTAAATCTGAGAGCATAAAGATGGAAACCGCAATTGCAAAGGAGAGATAGGCTCTGACGAAGTTTGGCAGGAAGAAAGTTCCAAAGAAGGGAACCATAACAACAAAGGCGAATACGCGAAAGAATAGTAGGGATATGGTTAGTAAGCTGTTAGTATCCAGCGTTATCATCTTATCCATACGGGGATGTTTACGAATACTTCCCTTGTGAAGTCAACGAGCTTTTCCATCATCCAACCACCCAGGAGGAATATGGTAACCATTGCTGCAATTATCTTGGGTATGTAAGCAAGGGTCATTTCTTGAATCTGGGTTGCCGCCTGGAATATGCTCACGACCAGTCCCACTATGAAAGTTGCCAGGAGAACCGGAAGAGCTAGTAGAACAGCCATCTCCAAGGCTCTCTGCCCTAAGGACACTATAAGGTCTGGAGACATCTCCCACCTCCTTACTGATAGCTTCTTACCAGGGATAGGACAACAAGTTCCCATCCGTTTGCCAGCACGAAGAGCATTATCTTAAATGGAAGGGAAATTATCTGGGGAGGTATCATTATTATTCCCATGGATATCAGTATTGAGGCTACGACTATATCAACTATAAGGAAGGGTATATAGAGCAAAAAGACTATCTCAAAGGCGGTTGTAAGCTCACTGACCATAAAGGCGGGTATAAGGATGCTCAGAGGTATGTCCTTTGGCTCCTTTATTCTTTCCCTCTCTTCTTTCTTTAGTTTGGCAACTTCTAAGAAGACCTCCACGGTATCCTTCCTCGTTTGCTTGAGCATGAAGTCTTTTGCGAAAAGGGTTACCCTGTTGAAAAACTCTTGGTCGTTTATCTGTTCTTTCATATAAGGTTGAAGGGCATTGATATTTAT
The DNA here is from genome assembly GCF_003664005.1 of Hydrogenivirga caldilitoris. Taxonomy (NCBI): domain Bacteria; kingdom Pseudomonadati; phylum Aquificota; class Aquificia; order Aquificales; family Aquificaceae; genus Hydrogenivirga; species Hydrogenivirga caldilitoris. Next base: position 1,649,905 of record NZ_RCCJ01000001.1, on the reverse strand, counting down.
GTCCTCAAATACAGGTTTCATGATGAAAAAGGTTAGAAACAAAGCCAGGGAGATTATCACCTGGTTTGGTGGCACCTGTGGTATGCCCAATGCCTGTCTAAGAACAGACAGAACCACAACTATCCTTATAAAGGATGTGGTCATTATGAGTATGGAAGGGGCAAGGGCAAGTATTGTAAGAAGGAGCAGAAGCCTTAAAGAGGTGTCTAAGCTTCCATCCCCAATCTTGAATTCAATGGGGGGGATTATCTGATTCTGGGCTAACGCTACCTGGCTCAGAAAGGTTAGAAGAAGGAAGGTTGTTACCATACTCCCTATATATTACATCAGCCCCTCTTTCACTAACACATAGGACTACTGTATTACCCTTTACCTCAAGCTCAACTATGAAAACACTCTTTGTTATAGGTGCAATCTTCTTTATTTCAAAGTTTCCCTTGCCACCGAAGCCCTTAACTCCAATGAACTTCCTTAAAATGAAGGGAAGGAGCAAGACTGCTGCCCCCAACACTATCAGCAAGGAAATCAAAACCTTTATCAGGTACTGGGAAAACTCCATCACTCTGCCTGGACTACGAATTCGGTGAAGTATATGTTCCTCACTCCCCCCTGCACCAGTATTGTGTTTATCCTCTTTATGAGTTCAAGCTTCAGCTGTTCTCTTCCCTCAGGAGACCTTAGCTCTCTTGAAGTTTTATTTGAAAGTATCTCAATGACCGCATCTCTTATTATAGGTTCCCTCTTTTGAACCTCCATGACTACCTCTGGAGAAGAAACCTCAAGAGTTATGGAAACCCTGGCATACATAGTCAGCTCTGGGTCTGCGAGGTTCACTATGAAGGCTGGCTCCAGTTTATACATAACTCCAACTGCTTCCGGAGAAACTCTCGGTTTAGGGGTTTCCTCTTTTTTATCTTCGTCCTTTTTAGCGAACAGGAAGAAGTAAGCTCCCGCGCCTCCACCTATTAAAAGGGAGAGGAGAAGGAGGACGACAAGGAGGAGCTTGCCCTTGCCTCCGCCGGTCGCCTCCTCTGCCTGCTGTGCCTCCCTCTCCTCGTCAGCCATGGCTCTTATTATCTAACAATATTAACAGTTTCATCAAGTATCGTGTTGGCTGTGGTTATCACCCTGGCATTAGCTTGATAAGCCCTCTGGGCAGTTATCAGGTTTATAAACTCTTTCGCTATGTCCACGTTTGACATCTCAAGCATTCCAGACCTGACCTTCTCTGCACCTCCAGCCAGTAATATGGTCGGTGTAGTTATGGAAGTGTAAAGATTGGCACCCTTCTTGGTAAGTTCCTCCGGGTCTGCAAACACGGCTACGGCAACCCTGTATAGGGGCAGGGACTTACCATTTGAGTAAACGGCGACTACGGAGCCGTCTTCTGAAAGAACGTAAACATCTATAAGGTCTCCCTTCGCATATCCATTCTGCTCCATGGTAACAACGAAGTCAGAGGCAAACTGATTTGCGTAGGAGTTCTGAATCAAGTTCGTGTCTGTGTCAGAGGTAAGCTCATCGCCGATGGTGAATATCATTCCAGGTGTGGTCGTGAGACCCTCCACAGTGCTGCCAAGAGTTCCACCTGAGGAAGTATCCAGGGTCTGGGCCGCTCCGGTCACGTCAGAGGGTGGGTTTGCCGTGTCAAAGAACTGGAGGAAGAAGTAGTTTTTATTTCCCACAGGGACAACGTTGAATGCTGCAGCATTTGCGGTTTGTGTATCGTCTTCGTCTATCTTACCCGTTGCAGCGTCAAACACTATGGTCTGGTAGTTGTACGTATTTCCTCCAGATGTCTCAAAACCCGATCTGTAGGAGTCAGATATCAAATTCTCCAAGTTACCATCTCCGTCGTAATCGCTTAGGGCAAATATTCTCCACGTGTTGGTCGCTGTGTCCTTTTTGAAATAGATATCCGCCTGGTACTCATTCCCAAGGGAGTCGTATATTGTCATAGTGTACTTGTAGTTGTATGAAGTTGTGTTTGTAGGGTCAAAAGCTGCAGTCGGTGGGATAGCTTCTGCATTTAGGTTTGTGGGCTGAAGGAAGGAAATCTGCCCTGTAGGTCTTGGCTGAAGTTGTTGTTCAACGTGGATATTCTCCAGCCCTGTCCCCACAACCTCTCCTTTCTCGTTGAGCCTGAAGCCCTGGAGGTAAAAACCCCCTGAGTTTACCATATACCCTTCTCTACTGAGTCGGAACTGTCCGTCTCTCGTGTACAGATTTGCACCGGTTATGGGGTCTTTAAGTATGAAGAGACCCCTTCCCTGGATTGCAAGGTCTGTATTCACGCCTGTCTGTTTGAAGTTCCCTATCGTCCAGAACTTTTGAGTGCTGTCAACTATAACTCCTGCTCCGTATGTGGTTGATTTTATGGTTCCGGTTACGACGTTGAGACCTATGGTAACCGAGGATATAACATCTTGAAACAGGGGTCTCTGGGCTTTAAAGGCTACTGTATTAACGTTTGACAGGTTGTCGGAGGTTACGTCAATCCAAAATCGGGAAGCATCCATCCCTGTTACGGCATTGAAGAAACTCCTTAACATCTCTTAACCCTCCGCGTAAATGATTTGAGATGAAGAAACCTGCCTGCCGGAGAGTAGGTCAAGCATAAGCTCTCCGTTTACTATACCGGCTGATTTGACTGTATCCTTAAAACCGAGTTGCCAGCCTGGAAGCTCATAGTCCCCCTTGAAGAGCTTTACCGTGAACTGTCCTTGGGGAAGGTCACTTGTGTCCAAGGTATTAAGTCCCCTCTCCAGGTCCATCTCAAACTCTTTTATAACCTCATCCCCGTCATATACCTTTACGGTGACCCCCCTCACCCTCTCTCCCGAGAGAATATGGTATTCCCCTCCCTTTACCGTATCCAAAGTGTCCGCTGCAAACACGAAGTTTTTACCTATCAGGCTTATAGTCTGCATAAAGGTTATCTGATTCATCCAGGCTTTAAAGCCCTCCATGAACCCCTTCATATCAGTGTAGAACTTTATCTGGTTGAGCTTTACCACGTCTTCTAAGGACTTGGAGAGGTCCTGTTGGTTGAAGGGGTCCTGGAACTTCAGGGTTTCAAGGTATATCTTCATAAAGTCTTCCGAAGACATGGTATCAAAGGACTGGACGTAGTCCGGTCCCACTATCTTCGGTTCAGGTGGTTTCACGTCCAGTCTGTTATCAATCATCCCTTTTCCCCCTGTTTTCTTTTAAGCTCTTCGGCGAGTATCTCACCGAAACTCTTGGACTGCGTCTTTGAACCCTTCTGGGCTAAGGCACCTTTTAGGTCGTATATCCTTCTCTCCTTTTTGAGAACAACTTCGCTATCCTTTACCTCAACTTTAAGTATGTCCCCTTCCTTTACACCCAGCTTCTTCCTGATATCGCTGGGGAGCGCTATCAAGCCCCTTGCCATTACCTTGACTATCTCATCCATGGCTGTGTATTAATATCGGCACTTGTCAAATTTTTTCAAGTATCATTTTCTTAAAAATGTATTGACATTTTTTAGGATTTGATAAAATTCATTATTATGAAACTTTTAGATACAGGCGTGCTCCTTGAATTCTTCTCCGGCTCAGAGGAGGAGGTTGACAAAATTGACGCCCTCTTCAGGGAGATGGAGAAACAAAAGGAAAAGCTCCTCGTAACAGAAGAGGTGGTGCTTGAGCTTGTTTATTACCTTGAACAGGTTTACGGATGGGAGAGGGAGGTTGTGGCGGATGTTGTGAACACCGTCTTGCTTGATAGCCTTTTTTCTGTGGAGAACAGGGATGTAGTCCAGAGGGCTGTGAAGCTTTATTCCTCCTCAAAACTTAGCTTCTTGGACTCCTTAAAATCTGCCAAAGCAAAGAAACGGAAAGTTAAAGAGGTCCTGTCCTTTAATAGAAGGTTTGAAAAAGCTGGATTTAAGCTGATTTCCCCCTAAGGTGGTTGTATAGCTCTGTCAGTTCCTTGAGGCTCTCTTCAAAGGAAACTCCCTTCCTGTAGTCCTGCCTGAAAAAGTTGTCTATCAGCTCTTTGTTCTCCAAGACCTTGTCAACGGCAGGGTTTGAGCCTTTTTTGTAAAGCCCAAGATTTACGAGGTCTTCCATGGATTCGTAGGAGCTGAGGAGTTCCTTAACGTACATAACCATCTTCATGTGTTCCTCACTCACGAGTTTGGGCATTAACCTGGAGAGACTCTTAACAGGGTCAACAGCCGGGAAAAGCCCTGCGTTTGCCCTCTTCCGCGAGAGGACTATATGACCATCAAAGACACCCACAAGAGCATCCGCAACAGGGTCAAGGGTTATATCGTCACCCTCAACCAGGACGCTGAAGATCCCTGTTATACTTCCGCCACTGCGAAAGTTACCACAGCTCTCCACTATATTTGTCATCATGTGAAATACCGAAGGTGTATACCCTTTTAAGGTCGGAGGCTCCCCAGCGGCGAGACCTATTTCCCTTTGAGCCATAGCGAACCTGGTTATTGAATCCATAACCAGTAGAATGTTCATACCCTGAGAGGCAAAGTATCTTGCGTGTACTATGGCACTGAGAGCCCCTTTAACCTTCACAACAGGAGGCTCATCCGCCGTTGAAACGACCACTATGCTCCTCTTCAAGCCTTCTCCCAAGACATCTTCAACGAACTCTCTGACCTCCCTTCCTCTTTCCCCTATCAGAGCCATAACGACTACATCTGCATCGCTGTAATTGGTAATCATTCCAAGGAGCGTGCTTTTACCCACACCTGCACCGGCGAATATACCCACCTTTTGCCCTTTACCCAGGGTGAACATGCCGTTTATAGAACGTACGCCTGTATCAAACACCTCTGTTATCCTCTCCCTCTCCAGAGGGTTTATGTTTGTGAGCTCAATGGGTAGTTTCTCTGTGGTAAAGAGGGGCTCTCCATCAAGGGGCTCTCCAAAGGGATTTACAACTTTTCCCAGCAGAGCCTTACCTGTTCGGGTTGAAACATGTTCACTCTTTATAAGAACTCTGTCGCCAGGCTTTATACCGGAAAGCTTACCGTAAGGCATAACTATACATCTGTCCTCGTTAAAGCCTATAACTTCTCCGTATATGTTTTTACCTGAGGAAGGATATATCTCAACAAGGTCTCCCGTTGCACTCCCCGGGTTGTAGGCTTCAAGGTATATCCCGCTGACCCTTACTACTTTCCCGTAAACTTTAACTCCCTTCAAGGACACGCTTTACAACCTCTCCGATCGTTTCCTCGGTTATCTCTTCATGCTTTCTCTCTATAACAAACTTTGGGGTTTCCATGCGCAGTTCCCCTGGGGCAAGCCCCTGGTCTGGCAATACTTCTATATCTACCTTTCCACCGAGCTTTTCCTTAACGCCTGCTATGAACTCAAAGACTTTGTCCATGTCCGCTGGGTTTAGGTACACCTTTACACTCCCTCTCAACTCAAGACTTCCCTCAAAAACTTCATTGAGTATCTTTGTTACGAGTTCCTCTTTCGGTATAACATCTGTGAGCAAAAACTCCTTTATAACCTCTTTAGAGAGCCTTACAAAGTCGCTCTTAAGATTCTCCTTCATACTGTCTACAGATTCTTTAACCTTGTTAATCAGCTCTTCTGTAATCTTCTTCTCCAGCTTTGCACTGGTAAGTTCAGACAGGAGCTTCTCTAAACGTGAGTTCTTTTCTGCAAGCTCTTCCTTTAAGTGACTCAGCTCTTGGGTAAGCGCTCCGTTCTCCGCTTCTAAGCTCCTGAGCCTCTCTTCAAGCTCCTTCACTCTTTCCTCCAGAAGCTTTTTCTCCTCAAGGAGCTTATGGGTTTCGTCCCTGAACTCTCTTGAGCTTTTGGTTGACTCCACACTAAACAGAGGACGGAAGTTCTTAGACATAAGCTTCCTCTCCACCCAGCTCTATCTTACCCTCATCTATTAGTTTCCTTATTATCGCCACAACTTGTTTTTGAGCTCTTTCAGCTTCTGATTTCTTGACCGGTCCCAAAGCTTCCATATCCTCCTGCATTATCTTGGCAGCCCTCTTGGACATGTTGGAGAAAAACTTTTCCTTTATGTCATCAGGGGCAGCTTTCAGGGCGATTATGAGGGTGTTCTTATCCACAGATTTCAGGACTTCAATTATAGCCCTGTTATCAAGCTTGCGGATGTCTTCAAAGGTAAACATCTTCTCCCTTATCTTCTCCTCCAGTGTCGGGTCTTCTTCACCTATCTTCCTCAAGAGAGTTTCGGTTGTCTCCTTGTCAAGCATGTTCATGAGTTCAGCAGCTATCGCTACACCTTCTTGCTTCTTTATCCCACCGGATATACCAAGAGCCTTTATCTCCTCGGTTACCGTCTCTATAAGCTCTCTCAGGAATTGGGGTGAGATATTTTCAAGGGTGGCTATCCGCTTGACTACTTCAAACTTTAAAGTTTCAGGGAGCCATTGAAGTATCTCAGAAGCCTTGCGAGGAGAAAGTTGAGAAAGCAAAACTGCAATTGTTTGGGGATGCTCATTCTTTATAAGTCCTACGAGAACCCTTGTGTCTATCCTTTCAAGCTGCTCAAGTCCCTCCGCAACACCCGCTGAACCCAGGAGGCTTTTAATCCGCTCATAAATCTCCGGGGGGAGTATGCCTTGAAGCTGCTCAAGAAGGGTCTCAAGGTTTGAGTACTGGGTAGCCACGAAGCTGTAGTTCTCAAGGAACTCCTGGACTGAGGTCTCTATGTCAGAGGGCTTTATCTCTTTTATCCTGGCAGCGGTGAGAAAAACTTTTTGTATCTCCTCCTCGGTGAATTCTTTGAGAATGTTGGCTGCTACATCTGGCGGCAGGGACATCAGGAGTATAGCTGCCTTTTCCACCTTTGAAAGCTCTCTTCCTGTAGCCTCTGCCATAACTTTATTTTAAAACCCTAAAAAATCAAAGTCTTCTTTCTTCTTCTGAATATAGCCCTTCTGAACAAGCTTTCCTTCAATAACATTTATCCACTTCTCTGGCATGCACCCCTTTGGGCAAAATAGATTGCAGTTGCTGCAATGAACACATTTCTGGACGTTAAAAGCAGCGAGGTTCTCCAGTCTATTCTCTCCCAGGCTGTCTCTTGGGTCATCCAAGGTTTTATACACCCTGGTAAAAAGTAGAGGTCCTCCAAAGTCCACCTTTTCTAAGAGAGGAGGGCACACGTTGTTGCATATTCCACATAGGATGCAGTCCCACGCTTTTGCCGTTCTCCTCTGAACTTCCGGCAGAAGTTTCATGTTTCCGTCCTTTGGAACAAACCAAACCCTGGAGGGTTTCAGCCTTTCGTATATTTCCTCGTGGGAAACCACCAGGTCCCTTATGGGCTTAAATCCGTCAACAGGCTCTATTAGGACTTCTTCCCCCTCCACCCGTGTGTTGCAAGCCAGTTTGTGTTGACCGTTTACCTTTACAGCACACGTACCACATATACTTGCCCTACACATAGCACGGAAGGCAAGACTGGGGTCAAGCTCTTCCTTTATACGCATAAGTATTTCAAGAACGGTCGGCTTTCCTGTAATGTCAAGCTCGTACTCCTGTATATTGAACTTTCCCTCTGAATATTTCCTCAGCTTTACCCTCATAAAATAAAAGATAGTCAACTGAGTACGTACTCGGTTGTAAATTTCTCAAGAGCGTCTTCAGGGTTTACGAAAAGAACCTTCACACTATAGTCAAGCCTGTATATATCTTCAATAAGGGTTCTGGCTGCCTCCCTTGGAACCTTATCAAGGTATCCTTTGAACTTTACCTTTGCGAACTGATGTTTCACACCAACCTTATCTAAGGCACTCTCAAGTTTTTCCCCTTCAGAAAGAAGCTCATGAACAACAAAGAGCTTTGTTATATATCCTATCAACATTCCCATCACCTGCAAGGCATGGGTGTCTTTAGTATAGATGTCTCTGAGTATACGAAGAGACTTTCCTATATCCTTTTGAAAGAAGCTGTCCACAAACTCAAAGAGGGTGTACTCCTCCCAGGGCAAACACACCCTCCTGACATCCTCTAAAGTTATCTTCCTACCGTCAGCGTAAGCTAAAAGCTTTTCGCTCTCATTCTTCAAAACCATTAGATTACCCTGACAAGTATCCACGAGGAGGTCAAGCGCCTCTTCCTCAATTCCGCCCCCCTCACGCTCAAACTTCTTCCTGACGATTTCCTTTATCCTGTTAGTTGGTAGCTTATCTGCAAGTATTATGTCTCCAAGCTCCGAAAACGTTTTATAGGGTTCTTTTGAAAGCTCTTGGTTTGTGAGTTTGTAATTGACAACGGCGAATAGTTTTGTGGTTTTCAAGCTCTTTAGTAAATCCGTCAGAGCTTCAACGCTTTTCCTTTTCCTCCCCAACTTCTTAAGAAACTCATCAAAGTTCATAAGCAGTATGGCCTTTTCAGAGGCGGCTGAGAATAAGCTCCCCTCGGAAGATAGCTCGTATAAGTCTTCAAGGTCTATCTCGTCTCCCCAGGATAAGTTAAAGTTCTCCCCAAATTTATCTTTAAGCTTTTCTATAAGCGTTCTGACCAAAAAGTGCTCCTCTCCATGGATAAGGTTAAGGGGTTTGACTTTTCCCTTTTCAATAACTTCCTTTTGATATTGGAGAACTTTGTAACCCATCAATCTTCAGACTCTAACTCAATCTCACCACAGCTTTCATCCTCTATTATCAGCTGACAGGTGAGTCTTTCTTCCTCATCTACGGCTCCTATCCTCCAGAGTGTCTCTTCTTCATCTTCTGAGGGTTCCTTTAAACACTCAAGCCCTTTCAGAACCCGTGCTATACAGACGCCACACTGCCCATCTGTACAACCAAACTCTATGCCAGCCTTCTCTATCTCGTGGCTGAGCTCGCCGAACCTGACTCCTTTAGGGATGTCAAAAACCTTCCCGTTTATCTTCACCTTCATAGCGATAAATTTTACTTGGGTAATAAACAGCTTGTATGATTTGGGATATGCTCAGCCCGTCTGGACGCCCTGTTCTATAACCTGACGTGCTTCTCTCTCATCGGGAACACCGACAAAGGCGAGCCTACCATCTACGACCGAGGAGGGGACACTTCTTACAAGTAGCTTATTAACCCAGTAGCGTCCTTCCGGTGTCGCTATGTCCAAAACCTCGTATTTGAAGCCGTATTCTTCCTGGAGCTTCCTCCAAAGGGCGTCTGCGTGTGGGCAGGTTGGACACCACTGGGAGACAAGCAGTATCACATGTCTCTCTTTAGCACTCATCTCACATACACCTCATACATACTATATCCCACTCATCTATATGTTCCCTCATCTTTTCAAGAGCCTCCTCCCCTGAAACGAGTTCCTTGAGGTCTCTCTCTAGGTCAAAGGGTTTGACTTTAACTATCCAAGCCTCACCATAGGGGTCAATATTTATGAAGTTTGGGTCTTCCGCAACCCTCTGGTTTATGTCTATTACCTCACCCTCAACCAGGGCAGGCACGGGACCTGCCCACTTACCGCTTTCAAGAGTAGCTATGGGTTTTCCCTTCTTGACTTTAGTACCTATGGGTTTTATCCTTGCATGAAGAAGCCTTCCTGCTCTCGTCTGACCCACATCGGTAAGACCCATTGTTACGGTACCGTCTTCGTTGACCCTGAGCCAAACCTGGTTCTCTATGTCATAGTATAAGTCCTTGGGAATCATACAACCCTGATACTCCCATGCGTTACCAAAGTCTTGGGTGGTTTTCTTCTCCATAGATAATAAATATATACCAGAATAAACAAATATTTACATTGAGCTCTTATAAACCTATTAGTTAGACTTATTGCTATCCCTCCGTGGTAGCATTATAGTAAATAACTGATTACTTATTGGAGGAGGAGATGTTTTACATTTCAAAGGTATCTCCGTTCATTTTCGTTTTTGCCCTTGTGAACCTTCTTCTATCTCTCGTTGTAAAGGCGTTTGATAAAGACTTGAAGTTCTTCCTTGTGGTTCTGGTTTTCGGGTTTATTGGTAATACGCTCCTGGGCGCTATGTACCAGATAATTCCCAATTCCCAGAACAGGAAACTGTCCTTCCCTCAGCTGTCTTACATTGTGTTCGGATTGCTCCTGCTTTCGTTTTTGCTCTTCTACACTGGAAGGTACGATGTGGCTTCTCTGCTTTTGGCTTCTTCCTATTCTCTTTTCTTCTTTCACTCCCTTTTTAATGTCAAAAACTGGATGCCTGTAACCGTCAAGTTTCTTGGGGTGTCAGCCCTTTACCTGGCGTTGTCTTCCTTGTTCTTGGCACTCCATTTGCATACGGGTATCGTTTCTCTACAACTTGCTGTTCATACACTGACCGTTGGCTCTATGTTGAACGCAGTTTACGGGGTTGAACTGGCGTGGATACCTATGCTCTTGATGGAGACTCTGAACGTTAGGAGAGCCCAGAAGCTCTTTTACGGAAAACAGATATCCACCTTGCTTTTGTTAGTCTCCTTCTTTCTTCTTGACTACAGGTTGATAGCGCTCGCTTCAATCCTTGAGTTTGGAATCTCTCTTTACTTTATATACCTGCTCTACAAGCTTTTATCCCAGCGGCGTATGCCTTCTCCCCTCCCTTACGTTGTGAGAGCTTTCTTTGTAGCGCTTGTATTTTTGCCTGTTGGTCTCCTCCTGGGGGTTTTCTCAGCTTCACACCCTGGAGTCCTTCCGGAAGTGTTCAGGCTGCATATGGATTTCCTTGTTTACGGTTTTACTACCTTTACCATATTCGGAGGTATGTCCCACCTTTTCCCTCGCATAATGTGGAACTGGAAGTTTGCCTCAAGGAAGGAAGGTAACGTACCTACTATAAATGAGCTTATAGATGAACAGGGGTTTCCGGTATTTCTGGAGAGGTCGGTGGCAACCTTTATGCTTTTCCTGGTTGTGGATTCTCTCTTTTATCCTTTAAACAAGCTGTCCTCTCTGGTTTACCTATTTATACTGTTTAGCTTTTTTAAGGTTACCTTCCTGCACTTTCTGAAGAGGGTAAGAGAAGTTTAAGGATACACCTATTTTTTGAGCTCATAACCTTCCAGGAGTGATATTAGTACAGTCCACAGGACTATGGATGCCCTCGTATACAGCACGATATGTTCGGGTTCTGCAAGGCTTATCAATAAAAAATCTCGCACGGGACCTTCTATCCATAGCCCAAAGCTTGTAAGGAGTAAAAGAAGGAACAGGAGCCTTGCCAGTGTGTAGGTGTCCTTATGCTCACGAATCTTTCTGCCCAGGGTTTGTAAGGTGAACTCACCACAGAACAGTACCGTGAAAAAAGCCAGAAACTCAAAATTCAGGAAGAGCTTGGTAGCTCCGTACACTACGGGGTTATCCATAACTACCTTATATAGGTGATTATCAGGGTTACAAGTATCCCAAGTATCAGATTTATCCAGACGAAGTTCGGTATGTGTTTAAACAACCTCTTTCTGAAGAGGTAGAAGTATATGTAAATGAAGTTAAGCACCATTATCCCGAACAGGAAAAGCTTTGTGTGGAAGAGGGCGTTAGTGTTAAAATCAGGTCTTACCGAGTGCCACATCCACATACCGGTCAGGAAAAGAATGGCTATGGAAAGCCATACAGCGGAGAAGAAACGTCCCAGGACTCTATGTGCAAAACTCAGTCGGGTTTCCTCGGGCTTAATTTCTTTTGAGGCTGGTTGAAGGAAAAGTAGATTGAAAACCATCCCGCCTATCCATACCATTGCAAAGAATATATGTAGGAAAAGCATAGACTTATACATCTCACACCTCCCTTTAAGGCTTAAAGCATTATAATTCAAAGTCCTAATAAAGCTCCACAAAAAAGTTAAGGGTTTCAAAAACATAAATCCCTATCCCTAAATTTCTGAAATACGGGTGAAACTCGTCTTTGTATACGGAAGGTGTACTCCTATAGTTAAATACATGGCTGGTCTTCTCACGGGTCTTCTCAGGGCAATGGGTAGAAAAAGCAGGAAGAAGCTGAAAGAGAAGACAAAGAAAATTGTAGAGAGAGACAGAGTTCTCTACAATAAGCTTGCTAAAGCAAGCTAAGGCTTGAAATAACACCGCCTTTATAGGATAATTGTTAAACCTCGGAGGTTGAAATGGATATAGGAGTTATCCCGAACGTAACCCTCTTGATACAGGCGGTATTATTCTTGGCTTTTGTCTTAATTGTTAACTTTATTTATGTGAAGCCCTACTCAAAGGTGATTGAGGAAAGGGAAGGACTTATAAGGAAGAACTTAGAAGCAGCCTCAAGAGTCCGTGAAGAGGCGAAGGGTTATCTGAACGAAGCCAGAGAAATCCTGGAGAAAGCCCGCTCTGAGGCAAGCTCTATACTTGAGGAGGCAAGGAGAGAGGCTAACAGGATAAAGGCTGATATCCTTGACAAGGCTGAGAAAGAGGCTCAGGAGGAGATATCTGCTAAGGTTGCCGAGATAAGGAAGTCTCTTGAGGAAGAGAAGAAGAAGCTGGAAGAAGCCGTTAGGGATATAGCAAACAGTATAGTCAAGAGGATACTTGGAGAAGCGGCATGAAGAAAATTCTCATTGGAATAGCTTTGATTTCAGGTATTGTGTTCGCGGCTGGTGGAGAAGGAGGTGCCCACCACAGCCCTCTTGAGCTCTTTTGGAAGGGTTTCAACATACTTCTGTTCCTTGGTATAGTTTACTGGTTTGGAAGAAAACCCGTATCCGAAGCCTTTAACAACTTCTGGAAGTCCCTTACGAAAGGGGTTGATGATTCGGAGGCGGAGCTTCAGGCTGCAAAGGAAGAGCTTAAAAGGGCAAAGGAGGAGCTGGAAAGGGCAAAGGTTAGAGCCGATGAGTCCATAGCTCTCGCGAAGGAATCTGCCCAGGTGGAGATAGAAAACACAAAAAAGCATGCTCAAGAGGTTGCTCAGAGGGTGAAGGATAAGGCCAGGGAAACTGTTGAGATAGAACTTAAGAAGGCAAAGGAAGAGCTTGCCCTCTACGGAATGCTTAAGGCTGAAGAGCTAGCAAAGGAAATGCTTGAAGAGGCTTTTAAAGACCCAAGTGTACAGAAAAGGTACATAGAAGCGCAACTTAAAGCCCTGGAGGAAAAGAGGAATGCATAAGAGTAAGGATATAGCCAGAAAGGCTGTACGCTTGCTGGTAAGAAGACTCCCCAAGGAAAAGAAAACCCTTATGGCTACTGGAGAGTTTATAAGTTTCCTCGCGCAGCTTTACAGGAAGAGCAAAGACGCAAGAAACTACTTCATCAGTCCTTTTGTACCCAAGGAGAAGAAGCTTACCCTTCTGAAAGAGATAATGAACAGGTACGAAGTTCCTTCTGAAGCGCTTGAGGTCTTTGATTATCTTCTGGATATAAACGCTCTATCCCTTCTTCCTGAGATGAAAAGGTTATACGACCACGAAATTGAAAAGCTTATGAGGATGTCTAAGGGCTTCCTTTTCTTGGCAAGGGAGATAGAGCAGAAGGAGATAGACAATATAGTTAACGCCATTCAAAAAACCTTCGGAAGGGAACTTGATATAGAAGTAGGTTACGATAGCTCTCTAATAGGAGGTTTTGTGTTTAAGACCTCCGGTTTTGTAGTTGATACTTCTGTAAAAAGACAACTTGAAAAACTCTTAATTCACGGAGGTTAAATCCTATGCAAAGAACGCTGATAATAATCAAGCCCGATGCCGTCCAAAAGAAGGCTACAGGAAAGATACTTGACAGGTTCATAGAGGAAGGTTTTGAGATTAAAGCCCTCAAGATGTTAAGATTTACCGAAGAGCAAGCAAAGCAGTTTTACATAGTCCATAAGGACAGACCCTTTTACGGCGAGCTCGTTGAGTTTATGACTTCGGGTCCAGTGGTGGCGGCGATATTGGAGGGAGAGAACGCTATTCAGAGAGTTCGGGAGATAATAGGTCCCACCGACAGCGAAGAGGCAAGGAAGGTTGCTCCCAACTCCGTGAGAGCTCTCTTCGGAACAGACAAAGGTAAGAACGCCATCCACGCCTCCGACTCTGAAGAGTCCGCAAGCTACGAAATACCCTTTATCTTTTCGGGGTTAGAGGTTGTCTAAGATACAGAAATACGTAATCATCTTTCCTTATATGGAAATTCAGGACTTCTTTGAGCTTATGTTTAGGTTCGCACGATACTAAATATTTCCAATCTGGAGTTAGCCGAGCAGTTTTAAGAAAATCTTTCCTGAGAAAATCCAAGTAGAGGCATACAGCCTTCCTTTCATCTGTTTTACACTCACAGGCAATTCTATCTTCGTATCCTACGATAGAGTGTATCTTATAAGCGCTCTCCTTGATAGGTCCCCTCTGTTTTTCCAATAAAGGTAAAGCCCAAAAACCGAACAGTATCCTGAATACAGCAAGCACAAATATAGTCAAAATTAATGGCTTTAAATACTTCTTATTCTGTAATACCAAGTAGGAAAATACTACAGCCAACAACGGGAACAAAGGAAGTACATATCTTCCTTTACCTTCAGCAGATAACAAGTAGGGTAAATAGTTCAGTAAACATATAAACAGCAATATTCTCAGCTCTCTTGGTAATCTACGATTCCCTCTAAAGACCATATATATCACGAATATGCTCGTAGGCAAAAGTTGTTTAAAATTGATAACGGGATACATAAACAGATGTTTTAAATAATCTATGACTCCAGACTGACCTTTTACTTTTGATACAGTTTCGCTAAATAGCTTTTTAATGTAAAAAATCGGGTCATTAGTATTTAAAAGCCAAAGGGCAGGGATTATTAAAGCTATTAAGCTTGCAACTAGTATACTTATAAGAACTTTATTATTAAGTTTATTTCTATATATGATAAGCAACGCAGTGCAACTGATTAGCCACAGACCGTATGAAGGAAGTCCTTTGAGTAAAAAGGAAAGTCCGATAACAATTCCTACAGCCACAATGAATATTGTTCTATTACTTTCAAAGCCTACATAAAGCAAAAATAAGGCTAAGCTGTTAAACATAGTTAGGGTAATATCTATCTCTGCCAGGTATCCGTACCAGAATAAGACATCAGAGAAACTTATAAATACGAGAGGTGCTAAATACGCCACACCAGGCTCATTTTTCACAAGCACTCGGCTAGACGTATAAATAATAATGAGCGTCAGTAACAGTGATGTAAGCGTTACGGCCCGTGCTGTGAGCTCAGACCAAGGTATAAACTTTGAGCTTAATAATATAAGCCAGTTGAACAGCGGTGGTTTGTTATAATACGGTTCTCCAAGCAAAGTAGGTTGCATTAAGTTCCCGCTTTTGTCCATCTCATAGGCAACCATCGTTCTAAGAGCTTCTTCACCCCTGAACTGGTAATTACCTATGTTCGGTATGAGGGATATAAAACAAAGCACCGTAAGAAAAACGGCTAACAGTTTCATATCAACTCCAAGATCTTACAAGTTATTCTTCTAAGCGAAAACTTTTTCGTAGATAAAACACAATTGCAAGCGACTTTCTTTTTATCCTTGGACAAGTATATAAGAACTTTATCTACCAAAGCATCTTCATCTCCAAAAGGTACCTGAAAACCGTTATATCCATCAGTAATTATACTGGAATGATCGCAAAATTCATTCTTGTAAGCCACAACTGGAGTGCCACAAGCGAGACTTTCCATTACCACGCGACCAAAACCTTCATCTTGAGAGGTTAGTACAAAAACATCTGCCCTATGTATGTATTTAAAAGGATTCGGTGAAAAAGGTATAAATAAAACCTTGTCTTTTAATCCTAGGTTTTCTACAAGTTTTCTTAAGTTATTTTCCTCCTCCCCAGAACCCACTAAAACGAGCCTTACATCCTCCCTTACTTTAGAAATTTTTTTAAAAGCTTTGATCAACAAATCCAGTCTTTTCTGCTTAGCGAATCGTGAAGTGTTTATGATAATCTTACCTTTTGAAAAAAAATCTTCATATACCTTCTCTAAAGGTTCCCTTTTCTTCTTGAAAATTTCTGTATGCTTGAGCGGGTTATGTATGACCTTGATTTTTTCCTCCTTTATAAAAAAGGCTTTCATTAAATCAATTTTTACAGAGTCAGAGACAGCTATTATATAATCAAGATTTTCGTATAGTTTTTTTATAAACAGTCTATAGGGAAGTTTGTACCATTGCCCTCTCCTTATTCTAGAAGAAGAATTCCTTGAAAAGCCTATAAATTTTATGGTTGATGAGAGGTTTTTAGGTAGAAGCAATTTGGATATAGAGAGAGTGACATTTTGTGGCAACATGTTTGAAAAAACAGCTAAGGGTTTTTCCTGCTCTATTATAGTCTTAAGCTTAAAAGGTCGTATAAAATCACCGGCGTTTAAATATACAGTATCCGATGGGAGTTCCATTTTTCCCTTCCTGTTAGCTACAAATTTCACTTTGAATCCTTCTCTGCTCAAACCTTCTGCGAGGAGCATCGCTGAGTTGAAGGCACCACCAGGTAAGGGAGTTGGTAAATAAATGATTATCTTATCTTCCGCCCCCATTAGTGTGATATATTATAGAACTCTGTTATGAAACCTTTTAAAGGAGAAAGGATATTTACTCCTGGTCCAGTTGAGATTCCCGACCGCATAAGGGAAGTTCTCGGAAGGCAGATAATACATCACAGGACTCCTGAATTCACGGAAGCTTTCTTGGAAACGAGGGAGTTATTTAAACAGCTTGTTGATTGTAAAGAGGACAACTTCGTTTTCTTTGCCTCTTCTGGGACAGGAGCGATGGAGGCTTCTGTTCTTAACTTCTTTGAAGAAGGGGACAAGGTAATAGCGGTGGTCGGAGGGAAATTCGGTGAAAGGTGGGTGGAGCTGGGGAAGAGATGGAAGCTGAAAGTTGTAGAATTAGAGGTTGAGTGGGGTAAAAGTGTAGACCCTGAGGCAGTTGAGAGACTCCTTAAAGAGAATCCAGACACTAAAGGAGTTCTCGTTCAGGCTTCTGAAACCTCTACGGGCGTATATCACGATATTAAAGCCCTTGCAGATATAACAAGAGACTCTGATGCTCTGCTTGTAGTTGACGCAATTACGGCCCTTGGTGTTTACAGCATAAAGCCCCATGAGTGGGGGGTTGATGTTCTTGTGAGTGGTTCTCAAAAAGCTTTCATGCTTCCTCCGGGATTGTCCATGCTCTGGTTTTCAGAAAGAGCAAAAAGTCAGCTTACTGACAGAGCTTATTATTTTAATGTTCGGGAGGAATTAAAAAAACAGACCGAAGGCCAGACGGCATTTACTCCGGCTATAAGTCTCATACTTGGGCTTAGGGAAGCATTACTTATACTTCTTGAAGAAGGTATGGATAAAGTAGAAAGCAGATACAGGCTTATATCCAAGGGAATGGAGAGAGCAATGGAAACTCTCGGGCTGAGCATCTTTCCGAAAAATCCATCAATTTCTTTAACGACCGTTAAACCTGAGGATATAAGCTCTGAAGCTCTTAGGAAGGAAATGTTAAAGCTCGGGGTCAGGGTTGCAGGAGGACAGGGAAAGTTGAAGGGGAGGATTTTCCGAATCTCCCATATGGGTATGGATATAACAGATATGCCTGTGGTGCTATCCGTTCTGGAAATTGCCTTGAAAAGACTTGGGTATAGGGTAGAGTTTGGTAGTAGTGTGGGAGCCTATTTAGAGGCTATCTCAGCCGGGCTTGGATATGAATAGGTTTACGTTATCTGTGGCTATTATCACTTACAACGAAGAAGACATAATAGGAAAGACTCTTGAGTCCGTTAAAGATATAGCTTCGGAGATAGTAGTTGTGGACTCGGGCTCTACAGACAGAACCCGAGAAATAGCGGAGTCTTATGGAGCTAAGGTCTATATAGAGGAGTGGAAGGGATACGCAGCTCAAAAGAATTCGGCTCTAGAGAAATGTACTCAGGAGTGGGTGCTTTTCTTGGATGCCGATGAGGTGGTTTCTGAAGAGCTAAGGAGGTCTATTATTGAGGAACTGAAAAACCCTAAAGCAGAGGGCTATCTGATAAACAGGCGGACGTACTATCTTGGGAAATTTTTGAAATATGCCTGGCAACCTGAGTGGAGGCTAAGACTTGTTAGGAAAGAAGTTGATCCTATATGGGAAAGCGAACCTCATGAGTTTTTGAAAATTAAAAGCGAAAATATCGCTAAACTGGAAGGAGACATATATCATTACTCCTATAGGAGCCTTAGACATCAAGCAGAAAAGGGTATAAGCTTTGCTATAGATGCAGCTGTAGTGAAGTATAGTAAAGGGAAAAAGGTCTCTGCTGTTGATATTGTATTTAGGCCATTTTGGGCATTTTTCAGAGAGTTATTCTTTAAAAGGGCATTTTTAGAAGGATATAGAGGGATTATTATTTCATTCATGGCTTCCTTTTACACTTTCTTAAAGTATGCGTTTTTGTTTGAACTTGAAATGAAAGAAAAAGAAGGAAAAAACTTATGGGGAAGGTGAGTGTAGTAATTCCCGTATACAACGGTGAGAAATATATAGAAAAAGCTATAGAGTCTGCTCTTAAGCAAAGCATTAAACCATTGGAAGTCATAGTTGTAGATGATGCCTCCGAAGACAAAACTCCTGAAATAGTGAAGAATTTTTCAGGAGAAGTTGTATATGTGCGAAATCCTGAGAATATGGAACGAGCTTATTCACGGAACAAAGGTGTTGAATTATCAAAGGGAGAGTACATTTTCTTTCTTGACTATGATGACGAATGGAGGGACACCTACATAGAGGAATCGTTGGAAGAATTGGAGAAAGGCTTTGATATAGTCTATTCCATACCGAGAGACTTTATAAATTCGGAAAGTGCGTTAGTTAGAGTGTCTAAGAAACCTATTCCTAAAACTATTGAGGCTATCATTTTTAACTCTTTAATAGGATACCCTTCAGCAACATCTGTAAAGAAAGCAAGCTTCTTAAAATACAGAGATGAGTACATACCGAGAGAGGATTGGGAATTTTATATTAGATCTTATTTAAACGGGAAAAAAATCAGGGTTCTAGACAACAGGAAAGTTATGGTAAGAGAGCATGGAGGGAGAACCAGCAAGAACATAAGGTTTATGCTTTCAACTCTGAGACTTTTTCACGACTATAGAGATAAAATTCCCAAAGAGTATCTTCCAGAGTTCACTTTTCATATTGCTTCTATATGTCTACGGTTTGGAAACTTGCCTACTGGCTGGAAACTCGTTTTAAGGGCTCTATTTAAAAAACCCACCATTGTGTTGAACTCGCGCAACCTAATTAACGTATTAAAGTGGGGTATCCGTCTTGATAGGTTTGCATATTATATGTCAAACCACTAACCAGGATGTCTAACAAACCTAACATTTTTATAGTACTTACCTTTCTGTTGCTGCTTCACTGAATTTAAATAGTAATAAGAATAGGGGTAGCAAAGCATCCCAGAAGAAGGTAAAAATGGACCCTATCAAGTGAATTAAAAGCGGTATAAATCCAGCCAGGACTAAAATATCTTCAGAATTTTCTAATTTTGTTTCTAAAAACCTTTTGAATGCTATAAAGTAAATTGCCAGAATGGAAAGTAACCCGACCACACCTCTCTCTATGAACTCTGATACAAATATAACCGATTCATATCGTTGCCAATTCTGTGGGCTTCTCTTATGGGGAAGATAAGCACCGGACCTTATCCCATGACCAAGCAGGAGATTTAAAACCCTTCTCTCTTTGATATCTGTCTTTATAATTTCAATGCCATCAAGCATTATGCCGTACCTTGAGCTACTTATCCTGTTAAGGGTTTCATAATCAAGGCTCCTCTTGCCTAAAAGGATTTCATTGAACGTTTGAAATCGGTAGTCTTTGGTTGACAGATAAGTGTAAGCGATGGCACTTCCAAGGAACAGTACAGAGAGACCAGCTAAAAAAACTTTCTTATTAAGAAGTCTGTATTTGGCGAGTGTAAAGTTTAAGAGTAAAAATACTACAGGTATACCTATTAAATAGGACCTTCTGGCAGAATAGATAACGATACTAAAAAATAGTAATCCCAAAACAAAGAAAAATATGGAACTGGTAGAGAGCTTTTTCTCTTTATTAAGGTTATAAAACCCTATTATAAAGGAGCAAAAACCAAATGTTGTGTAGAAGGAAGCCACTTCAAAAGAGCCTCCCCAAAAAAGTTTTACACTTTCTTTGAAAAGCACATTATATAGGACTACAGGAAGCCCTATAATACCTAAAAAAACGAGCAAAAAGGGAAGTTTGATTATAATTTTTCGTGGACTGTTTGGTCTAATAAAATAGACCACCTGGAATAACCCTTCATTTAAACTTTTTAGAAGCATATTCGGGAAAAAGACAGCGGTGGGAACGATAGTTGAAGATATGAATCCAATCAAAGGGAATCTAAGATCTCCCCAGAAGTGAAAACGTCTTTTAAAGAAAGAATATATTATGCCAACTATTACAAGTCCTTCATATACGCTTATAGAAACAAAAGCTGCTACAAGGAGCAGAGTTAAATAGTTACTCATGGGTAAAATTATTACATGATAAAATTCGGCACCGATGGTTGGAGGGCTGTAATAGGGGACACCTTTACCTATGAAAACGTAAGGAGGGTGGCTAAGGCTCACGCTGAGGTCCTCAAGAGGAAAGGTCTCAGAAAAGTGGTCATAGGTTACGACTGGAGGTTTTCCTCCGAGTTCTTTGCAAGGGAAACGTATAAGATTTTCAAAGCAGAAGGTTTTGAGGTCAAGCTTGTAGACAAAGCCTGCACCACACCAATGGTATCCTTTGCGGTCAAGTATATGGGTTTTGATAACGGGGTTATGATAACAGCATCCCACAACCCTCCTCAGTACAACGGATACAAGATAAAGGAGAGCTTTGGGGGTTCAGCCACTCCCAGCTTTGTGAGAGAAGTTGAGGAAAAAGCAAAAGAAGTAGATGGAGAACCGGTTCCAGAGGTGGCTCTTGAGGAAGTTAACGTAGAAAAAGATTACCTTCTAAAGGTTAGGGAACAGGTAAATTTTGAACTTTTTAAGGAAAGACCCTTCAGAATAGTCCATGACGCGATGTATGGTACATCCTCTGGACTTTTGGCAAAGGCTCTTGAGGGAACCATGGCTGAGGTGGTTAACCTCAGGGGTTACAGAGACCCTCTCTTTGGAGGACGTGCGCCAGAGCCTGTTGAGAAGAATTTAAGAGCTCTCATGGAGAAGGTCAGAGCTGTGGGAGCAGCTATCGGTGTCGCCAACGATGGAGACGGAGACAGGATCGCCCTTGTGGACGAAAAGGGAAACTTTGTCAACGCGCAGCTCGTATATGCCCTCCTGCTTCTTCACCTTATTAAACACAAAAATATTAGAGACGGATTAGTTGTAAAGACTGTCTCCACAACCTACCTGGCTGACAGGATTTGCAGGTCTGAGGGTATAGAACTTAGAGAGGTTCCCGTTGGTTTTAAAAACATAAATGAGCTGATACTGAAGGAAAAGGTGATATTTGGTGGGGAGGAGAGCGGGGGCTACGGTATACCCTCATTTCTACCTGAGAGAGACGGTCTGATGTCTGCTCTCTTTATACTGGAGCTCTTACTCTTGAAAGATAAGCCCTTTTCGGAGATAATCAGGGAAGTTTTTGACACATATGGCACAGCTTATTACAGAAGGGTTGACTTTGCTGCGGACGAAACCGTGAAGAAGAAACTCACGGAGCTGATAGAAAAACCGCCCTCGGTTGTTGGTGGGAAACAGGTGGTGAGGACGATAACTATAGATGGGCTCAAACTGGTTTTTGGAGACGAGAGCTGGCTCCTCTTCAGAGCCTCTGGAACCGAACCCCTTATCCGTGTTTACGCTGAAGCCCCTTCCGAAGGAGAGCTTGAAGAGCTGGTTAGGTCTGGTATCTCCCTGATAAGTGTATAATTTTAAGGTTTAAATCCTTTGGAGGTAAGCAAGTTGGCAAACATCGTTGTTTCACCCATGACCTTTGAGCCCGTTTATTTTCAGGATGCAGAGATAGTAGAGAGGAAAGGCGTAGGTCATCCTGATACAATTTGCGACTCCATCGCTGAAGAGCTTTCCGTTGAGCTCTCAAGACTTTACCTTGAGGAGTTCGGGGCTGTAATGCACCACAACGTGGATAAGGCTCTTCTTGTGGGGGGTGTAGCAAATCCTGAGTTCGGCGGTGGTGAGGTTGTCTCACCTATAGAGATATATGTCGTTGGAAGGGCAGTAAACGAGAAGGATGGTAGGCTTCTTCCTGTTGAGGAGATAGCTATTGAAGCAACCCGTAGATGGATTAAGGAGAATATAAGAAACCTTGATCCCGACAGACATACGATTATAAAACCCAGGATAAAACCGGGGAGTAAAGACCTCGTAGACCTCTTCCTTAGGTTTCAGAGAAGGGGTGAAGTTCCCCTTGCCAACGATACCTCCTTTGGTGTAGGTTTTGCCCCTTTTGATGACCTTGAGAGAATAGTCTTTGAGACTGAACAGTTTCTTAACTCAGCGGCTATTAAAAATGAACACCCGGAAGTAGGGGAAGACATTAAAGTCATGGGTGTTAGGATAAGAGACAGAATAAGGATCACTATAGCTTGTGCCTTTGTAAGCAAGTATGTAAGCAGTGTTGAGGACTATTTGCACAAGAAGGAAGCCGTACATACAAAGGTTAAGGAGCTGGTCTCAGGTCTTACTGATCGGGAGGTTGAGGTGTTCATAAACACAGCGGATGAACCCGAGAGCGGTTCTGTTTATATAACTGTAACAGGGACTTCTGCTGAGCAGGGAGATGATGGACAGGTCGGAAGAGGAAACAGGGTAAACGGTTTAATAACACCATACAGACCCATGAGTCTTGAGGCTGCCGCCGGTAAGAATCCTGTCTCCCACATAGGCAAAATATACAACGTGGTGGCGAACCTAATAGCGGACAGGGTGGTAAAGGAGATAGAGGATGTAGAAGAAGCTTACTGCTATATAGTTTCCCAGATAGGAAAGCCGATAAACGAGCCACAGGTCTGCGATGTAAAGGTCAGGACTTCCAGAGACATATCTGGACTACGTGATGAGGTTATGAAGATAGCTCAGCAGGAACTTGATGAGATGCCCTCTACATGGAAAAAGTTTCTTAACAAAGAGTTTTCTGTGGCTTGAGAAGCTTAATATTTCCTTGACAGTAAGGTCATAACGCTGTTATATTTTTGACTACCTTTTCGGAGGATGGAATGGGAGAGTACGGGGCTCTTTTTGTCTTCGCGCTTGTAGCGGTAACGATAGGGCTTGTATTTGCCTTTCTTAACGACATACTTGGACCTAAAAAGAAGGACCCCCTTGAGGACTATCCTTACGAGTGTGGAGTGCCCCTATACGACTCCGAGGCAAGGGGAACTTTCAAGCAGGGATACTACCTTTTGGGGCTCTTGCTCATACTTTTTGATATAGAGGCTGCTTATCTTTTTCCTTGGGCGGTGGTCTTCAAGGAAATCGGACTTTACGGCTTGATAGAGGCTGCCCTATTTATATTTATCCTTGCCCTTGGTTTTGTCTATGCCTGGGCTAAGGGTGCTCTCAGGTGGCAAACCTGAAGGAGGTAATAGCTATGGCTGCTATAAATTCAAACGGTTTTGTAACTACAACGGTGGATGAGCTTCTCAGGTGGGGCAGGAGGAATGCCCTCTGGCCAGTCACCATAGGACTTGCTTGCTGTGCTATAGAGATGATGCATACCGCTGCATCAAGATTTGACTTGGACAGGCTTGGAGTGATCTTCAGGGCTTCACCCAGACAGTCCGACGTGCTCATAGTTGCTGGGACGGTTGTGAACAAGGTTGCACCAATGCTCAAGCTTATATGGGATCAGATGCCAGACCCCAAGTGGTGTATATCTATGGGTGGCTGTGCTTCGGCTGGGGGACCTTTCCCAACCTATTCAACACTGCAGGGGATTGACAGGATTATTCCAGTTGATGTTTATGTTCCCGGATGTCCTCCAACGCCGCAAGGGCTCATCTACGGGATACTTCAGCTTCAGAGAAAGATAAAGGAGCAGGGAGTTACTAAATACGATAAGGCTTTTGACCAGTTCAGAAAAGACGTAGAAAAAGAGGGCTTGTTTGTTCCTCAGGAGATGACCGTATAAGGAGATTCTGATGCCCTGGATAAACAGAGCTGCAATTGACAGGTTAAAGCAGGAGTTCAAGGATGACCTCAAGGTTTTCACCTTTGACCATGCTGTGAGCCTTGAAGTCCCCCACTTAAAGCTAAAGAGCTTCCTTACGCACCTCAAGGATAAGGAGAGGTTTCTTCATTTCATTGATATGACCTGTATGGATTTCCCAGAAGACCCACGGAGGTTTCAGGGCGTTTACATACTATACAACCCCGATGAGAACGAGAGGGTTATAGTGAAGTCGTGGGCTGACAAAGGCAAACTTCCTACAGTTTCTGACCTCTGGCCAGGAGCTAAATGGGCTGAAAGGGAAGCCTACGACATGTTTGGTGTTGAATTTGATGGGCATGAGAACCTCAGAAGGATGTTCATGTGGGAGGGATACGAATACTTTCCTCTGAGAAAGGACTTTCCTATAGAAGGTATTCCAGAGCAAGAGCTTCCTTCCCTTACGGAGGTTCTACAGGGAAGGTCTGACCCGCCCTCCCATGACTACGATGTTCTGCATACGAAGGTACCTACCCTTGAAGACTTAGAAAGGACAGAGAGGTCCAGGCTAAAGAAGAAAGCGCAGCTCGTCCTTAATTGGGGACCCCTGCACCCCGGAACTCACGGGACCATATGGTTCCTCTTTGACCTTGAGGGTGAATTTGTTGAACAGAGCGATGTGATACTGGGACAACTCCACAGGGGTATGGAAAAGATAGCGGAGAACGTTTACTACTTCCAGTTCCTACCCTATACCGATAGAATGGACTACATCTCTGCCATATGCAATGAACTTTCCTACGTTACCGCCGTTGAGAAACTTCTGGGTGTTGAAGTTCCGGAGAAGGCAAGGTATATAAGAACGATGTTTGCCGAACTTCAGAGGATAAACTCCCATCTCCTGTGGCTCGGTACAGGGGCTCTTGACCTTGGGGCTCTGACCGTATTCCTGTACGCCTTCAGGGAAAGAGAGAAGATAATGGATATCATAGAGGGGAATGCGGGCTACAGGCTAACAACAGCCTTCCTAAGGATAGGCGGAGTTCATTACGACCTTGCCCCCGGTACCCTGGATGTTGTTAAGGCTTTTATAAAAGACTTTCCCCAGAAACTCAAGGAGTACCATATGCTCCTTACAAGAAACAGGATATGGCTTAGAAGGACTAAGGACGTAGGTGTCATAGCCAGGGAGGATATATACGCGTATGGGCTTTCAGGTCCTGTTGCAAGAGGCTCCGGGGTTCCCTATGACCTCAGGAAGCTTGAACCCTACGCAGCATATGATGAAGTTGATTTTGATATTCCCGTTGGTGAGGTCGGTGACGTTTACGACAGGTATCTTGTGAGAATGGAGGAGATGGCACAGAGTGTAAGGATCATAGAGCAGTGTGTTGCAAAGTTAGAAAAGCTCCCTAAAGATGCTCCTTACCTTAACAAGGAACATCCGGCTGTCATTCCCCCAAAAGAGGATGTTTTCATGACCCTTGAGGATATGGTTCAGTCTTTCAGGGTTGTTGTTCATGGGGAAAATGCTCCACCGGGAGAGGTCTACTCCTCGGCGGAGAATCCCAGAGGGGAGCTGGGTTTTTATATATACTCAAGGGGTGGAAGTAAACCCTACAGGCTCAGAATAAGGTCTGGAGCCCTGTATAACCTGAGCATCTTCCCAAAGCTGATAAAAGGGAGAACTATAGCTGATGCGATAGCCCTTTTGGGGAGCTTAGACCCTGTTGTTGGGGAGACGGACAGATGAGCTTAAAGGGACCTGAAACTAACGGAGGAGAGCATGAGTGAGTTTGTGATATCTCTCGTAATTACCCTTATCAAGATAGGGGTTCTTTTAGGTGTGGCTCTGGGTGTAGGAGCGTACCTTACCTGGTTTGAGAGAAAACTCGCTGGTCATATACAGGCAAGACTTGGACCTACCGTTGTTGGACCTTTTGGGCTTTTACAGCCCCTTGCAGATGGCTTGAAACTCATGACCAAGGAATCAATAATCCCAAAGGGTGCAGACGTTCCTGTTTATTACCTCGCCATAATGATGGCTGTGGCTCCTGCTATACTCTTGTTCTCCGTTATACCTTTCGGTCCGGAGTTTACCGTCTTTGGATACACTATCAAGCCCGTGATTTCTGACGTAAATATAGCTCTCCTTGTGGTCTTCGCGATGGGTTCCCTTGCAGTTTACGGAACTATATTCTCAGGGTGGGCTTCCAACTCAAAGTATGCCTTTATAGGCTCCCTGAGAAAGGCTGCAGTCATAATCGCCTATGAGGTTGTTTTAGGCTTTTCGGTTCTCGGTGTTGTGCTCCTTGCCGGAACTATGAGCACGGTTGGTATAGTTGAAGCTCAAGCAGAAAAGGGCGTCTGGTTTATCTTCTACCAACCTGTAGCCTTTATACTCTTTCTATTCTGTATGCTCGCCGAATCGGGGAGAGTGCCCTTTGACATACAGGAGGCGGAAGCTGAACTTGTTACCGGATATAACGTTGAGTATGGTGGCATGAGGTTTGGTGCGCTCCCTCTGGCTGAGTGGTATCTCAACACTATGGCTCTATCGGCGATAGCTGTTGTTCTTTTCTTCGGAGGATGGTCTGGTCCCAATATACTTGGACCTTTATCCCCATACTTCTGGTTTCTTGCGAAGACCTTTGGTCTGGTTTTCTTTGTTCTTTGGCTCCACTGGACCCTCCCCAGGTTTCAGGCAAAGGACATCACGGAGATAGCCTGGAAAATAATGTTGCCCCTTGCACTTGTTAATGTGCTGGCAACCGCTGTGGTCGTTTATTTCCTTGGAGGTGGCTCATGAAGATAAAAAGGCTTGGTAGGAAGGATTACCTCAGCATAGCGGAAGCTATATTTTTTATAGACTTCCTCAAAGGCTTATCCGTAACTTTGAGGAACTTATTCAGGAAACCCATAACCACCGAGTATCCCTCGGAAAAGCTTACACCTCCTAAAAGGTTCAGAGGTGCCCACGGCCACTTTGTCTGGGATGGGACTGAGCCGGACTCTCTCAGAGCTATAGAGAAGTTCATGAGTTATGAGAGAGGAAAAAGTAGGTGTGTTGCCTGCTATATGTGTCAAACAGCCTGTCCTATGCCAACTCTCTTCAGGATAGAAGCTGTTCAGATGCCCGACGGGAGTAAGAAGGTTACGAGGTTTGACATGAATCTTCTGAACTGTCTCTTCTGCGGACTCTGTGTTGATGCCTGTCCTGTTGGGTGTCTTACAATGACGGACCTCTACGAGCTTGCTGGTTATTCAAGGAGGGATGAGGTCCTCAGGATTGATAGACTTGAAAAGTTCGGTGTTGATTTCTCTCAGCGCAGAGGCGCAGAACCGGACAGGATATGGCCTAACGACAAAGAACGTGAGAAACTTTGGGGGAAGATAGAGTGGAGTGGCTGATATTTGGAATACTGGCTTTTTGGCTTCTTGTCTCTGCCTTGGGGGCTATCCTTGTCAGGAGTCCGGTTCATTCTATCCTCTTCTTCCTATCAGGTGTACTTGCAATGGCGGCTCTGTTTTTGAGCCTTGGGGCTGAGCTTCTTGCCGGACTACAGCTCATAATATATGCGGTTGCTATAGTGGTGTTCTATGTACTAGTTATAACCACTATCCCCTGGGAAAAGGTGAAGAGGTTTGAGGGTGTTTACAGGAAGGAGATGCTCTTAGGCTTCCCCGTTGTGGTGTTGGTCTTTCTGCTCATAAGTTACCTTGTTTTAAAAGGTTCTCTTGCGATGCCTGTCGGTGCTTCTACTGACAACGTAAGAGATTTAGGTAAGACCCTCTTTACCTCCTATCTCTTTCCCTTTGAGGTCGCTTCAGTTATACTTTTAGTCGCCATGATAGGGGCGATACTCTTAGGGAGGAAAGAAGAGTGAGTATAGAGAAAGCGTACATACTGTTAAGTATTTTGGTTTTCCTTATCGGACTACTGGGTGTTATAGCCCGTAAGAATCTTATAACGATTCTCGTCAGCACAGAGATTATGCTCAACGGAGTAAATCTCACGCTCGTTACCGTGGATAAGTATTTGGGAAAGGTTGATGGTCAGGTGTTTGCCCTTTTTGTGCTTACCGTAGCTGCAGCCGAGGTTGCGGTGGGGCTTGGCTTGATAGTTTCAATATTTAGGCTTAAGGGATACGAAGGCTCTTCGGAAATAGTTCACCTGAGGGATTGAGGTATGGAAGGGATTTTTATTCTTTTGATGCCGCTTTTTGCCTTTTTGGTTACCGGGTTATTAGGGAGGCAGTTAGGGGACAGGGCGAGCGGGGTAATAACAGTTCTTGGCGGAGCCTTTTCCTTTGTGTTTTCCCTGTATATGGTTTATAGAGCCTTGCACTCACCGGTACAGGTTAAACTTTACGAGTTTTTACCCCTTGAGGGTTACACCCTCTCGGTGGGTTTTTACTTTGACGCTCTTTCATCAATAACCGCTGCTGTGGTTACACTGGTAGCCACCCTTATATTTGTGTATTCAATAGGCTACATGGAGGACGAGTTTGGCAAGTGGGTGTACAAGTTTTACGCCTATCTGTCTCTTTTTCTCTTTGCCATGCTTCTTATAGTTTTATCGGACAATCTACTTGGTATATTTTTTGGCTGGGAAGGGGTAGGATTAGCTTCTTATCTTCTCATAGGGTACTACCACCAGCAGAGGAAGGCAACCAATGCGGCATTAGAAGCCTTTGTAATGAACAGGATAGGGGACTGGCTTTTCATATTTGGGATAATAGCCACCTTTTTGGTGTTCAAGAGTTTGGACATAGTGGAGATATTTGGGAAGGTTGACACAGCCGATAAGGCATTGATAGGTATAGCCACCCTGCTACTTTTTGGTGGAGCGGTTGGGAAATCGGGGCAACTACCCTTACACACATGGCTACCCAACGCCATGGCTGGTCCGACACCGGTTTCAGCTCTTTTGCATGCAGCCACCATGGTAGCGGCTGGGGTGTACATGGTAGCGAGGCTGTATCCGGTGTTTGAGGCAGCGCCACAGACTCTCAAGGTAGTGGCGGTGATAGGGGGTTTAACAGCACTCTTTGCGGCACTTGCCGCCACCTCTCACACGGACATGAAGAAGATAATAGCCTTTTCCACCATGTCACAGCTTGGGTACATGTTTCTTGCTCTTGGGGTAGGTGACAGAGGTGGTGCAATGTTTCATCTGACGACCCACGCCTTTTTCAAGGCACTTTTGTTTTTAGCTGCGGGGTCAGTGATAACAGCCTTTCACCACAAGCTATATGACATATACAACTTTGGGGGTTTGAAGAAGTACATGCCGGTGACATATGCGAGTTTTGTGATAGGGGCGATGGCACTTGCGGGTATATTTCCCCTATCAGGGTTTTGGAGTAAGGACAGGCTGATAGGCAGTTACTATGAGGCGAGCTTTGTGTGGGGTTTAGTTGGGACAGTGGTAGCGTTTTTGACAGCGTACTACATATTTAGGGAAGGGTTTGTGGTATTTCACGGGGAGGAGAGGTTTAGGGGGATAGACCCTCATGAGCCGAGGGAAGTGGGTGCTGTTATGACGGTGCCTATGGTTGTGTTAGGGGTTATGGCGGTTGTGGCTGGATTTTTTGAGGGCTGGTATATGCACGCTGTTGGAGGTGAACATAAAGATATTCACCTTAATGTGGCGGTTACCTCAGTGGCTGTCGGTATTGTGGGAATACTCATAGCCTATTTAGTCTTTGTTAGACGAGTTGTATCACCTGAGGGTATGGCTTTGGTCCTCTCACCCTTTAGGGTCACCTTCAGGGAGCAGTTTTTCACGGAAAAGCTCTACCACAAGGGTATCGCTAAAGGTTACATGGCTTTCTCTAAAGCTACCTACTCCGTAGGGGACAGGTTGATAATAGACGGTTTTATAAATACAACCTATAGGCTGTTTTTTAAATTTGCAAAGGACGTATGGAAGACCTTTGACATAAAGTCAATAGATATATTCATTCACTGGCTCGCTTTGAGTATGTTCCGCTCCGGAAGGGCTTTGAGGAATATCCAGACAGGGTTGTTGAACAACTATGTTCTCTTTCTGCTTGTGGGAATTATAGTTGTGCTCGGTATAATGCTTTATGCTCTTGACAGGCTAAAGGGGTAACTGCAATGGAGATAGTTAGAACTGATTTTCCTTTTGTGAGTCTATCTATAGCCATCCCTGCTCTATTTTCTCTTTTACTTGTTTTTGTTAATGAAAGGTTTATCAAACCTCTTTCCCTTATAGGTTCTGGGATAACCTTTCTTCTGTCTTTGTGTGTTATATACCTCTTTGATTACTCAAGGGGTGCTGCTGTTCAATTTTACGAGGAATATGTCATACTTCAAGAGCTTAATATAAAGTTGTCCCTTGGGCTGGATGGGCTTTCCCTTCTCATGTATCTGCTCACAACTTTAGTGTCTCTGGTGGCTATAGTCTGGTCTGTAAGGGACAAACAGATAAATTTCAGGCTTAGGGAGTACTTCTTTGCCTTTTTAATGACGGAAAGTTTTCTTATAGGTGTGTTTGCAAGCTTTGACCTTATCGTCTTCTACGTTTTCTATGAGCTCACCCTTATACCTATGCTCTTTGCCATCGGTGTATGGGGTTACAAGCTCAGGCTTTATTCCGCTTACAAGTTCTTTATATACATATTTGTTTCTTCACTCTTTCTGCTTTTAGGTATCGTCTCCGTTGCTGTGGTCCACTATACGGACAAGGGGAGCTTCTCCTTCAGCTATTTTGACTTACTGAAAAACTCCTATCCTATGGGATTTGAGATATTTTTATTCCTGTTGTTCTTTATAGCCTTTGCAGTTAAAACTCCTCTTGTCCCCTTTCATACATGGCTACCAGACGCTCACGGTGAAGCCCCTACGGCAGGTTCTGTTGTCCTCGCTGCGGTACTCCTTAAAATGGGCACCTATGCTCTCTTGAGATTTAACATAGGGCTCTTTCCAGAGGCTTCCATAAAACTCATGCCCTTAATGGTGGCGATTGGTATAGTCACGATTATTTACGCTTCCTGGATGACTATAGTTCAAAACAACATAAAGAGGTTTGTGGCATACTCCTCTGTATCCCATATGGGATTTGTAGTCACCGCCATGTTTTTGCTCAACTATGAAGGGCTCAGGGCTTCGGTTATAGAGATGTTTGCCCACGGTATGACCAGTGCCTCTCTCTTTATGGTAGCGGGGTTTATCTATGGGAGGCTCCACACCTTCAACATGGAGAACCTCAGGGGTTCGGTCAAGTTCATGCCGGTGTTTGCTCTAATCGTGGCTACAACCTCTTTCGCCGCTATGGGTCTGCCTGGAGGCTCTTCCTTTTGGGGCAAGTTCCTTACGATGCTTGCTGCTAGGGAATATTCTTACTCCCTGGCATTGCTGGTTCTTGTGGGTGGCTTTTTCAGTGCGGCTTACGTCCTGTTTATGCTAAAAACTCTGTTTCTGGATGTTAGGGAAGAGAGTATCCTCATACATTTTACTGACATAAGGGGTTTTAAGCTGGCATCTTTTGTTATGTTGGTTTTGCCCATGTTACTGGTGGGTTTCTTTCCCCATCTCTTCTTTAATATGTTTGAGGGCTCAATAAACTTTGTGCTTAAAAACCTGTTAGGTCTGGAGTAAGGATATGGATATAGGACAGCTTGTGGGCGACATACGTATACCTAGACTGGAGCTCTTCCTCCCTGAGCTTATAGTTCTTATCACAGCCTTTATGCTCTTTACTTTAGACCTTGTGCTGTCTACCCGCCTCAAAAGAGTGGTCTTACCCTCCCTGAGCGCTATCGGTTACGTTTTAGCTCTCATGTCGGTGGGTATAACCATTCAGTTTCAGGGCAACACCTTTTACGGAACCTTCACCAACGATTACTTAGGTATACTTGTGAAGGTCTTTGTTCTGATAATAACCCTGACCGTTCTTGCCTTCTCTTACAAGTACTATGAGGCGAAGAACTCCTTTTACGGGGAGTTCTACTATATGCTTGCCTTTACCCTTTTAGGGGCTATGATCCTTGCCTCTTCCTATAACCTGATAATCATTTATGTCTCTTTAGAGCTTGTTTCTATAGGTTTTTACATACTGACAGCTCTCCTTAGAGGCTCCTTCATATCCAAGGAGGGTGCTTTTAAATACCTGATACTAGGAGGACTCAGTATAGCTCTTGCATCCTATGGGGCTGTGTTCATGTACATATACTCTGGCTCAATAGACCTTAGAGGTATCCTAAGCTACTCTGGCCAAGATTACCATTATCTCATACTCGGTCTTGTTCTCTTCCTTATAGGGTTTGCCATAAAGATAGGTGCCGTTCCTTTCCACTTTTGGCTTCCTGATGCCTATCAGGGAGCACCTACACCCGTGACGGCACTTATGGCTTCTGTTGGAAAGTTGGTCTTCTTTATACCTGTTGTTAGGATAATGCCTCTGATTCAGGATAAGTTCTCCGTTGCCTGGATGTTGACGGTTGGCGTTATAGCTGCAGCAACTATGCTCTATGGAAACCTCGTTGCTCTCGTGCAGAGAGATATAAAAAGACTCCTTGCCTACTCTTCTATAGCTCACTCAGGTTACATCTTAGCGGCGGTTGCCGTCACAAAAGAGATAGGACTCAAAGCTGTTATTTACTTTCTGCTGGTATATACGGTTATGGCGGCAGGCTCCTTTTTTGTGGTTGCCATGCTTGAACGGGCGGAAGGGTGGAACAATGAGATTAGAGAGTTTTCGGGGCTCAGGTTCAGCCTACCTTACCTGGCTTTCTCCTTCCTTGTGTATATGTTTGCTCTACTGGGAGTGCCTCCGACAGTGGGTTTCGTGGGAAAAGCCCTTGTCTTCATGGCTCTATCCTTTGATGGGCTCTGGTGGCTTGCCTTTATAATGATACTCTCAACGGCGATATCCACAGGGTATTATGTCAGACTGA
This sequence comes from Hydrogenivirga caldilitoris, assembly GCF_003664005.1. Taxonomy (NCBI): domain Bacteria; kingdom Pseudomonadati; phylum Aquificota; class Aquificia; order Aquificales; family Aquificaceae; genus Hydrogenivirga; species Hydrogenivirga caldilitoris. The sequence goes on along the minus strand of NZ_RCCJ01000001.1, from coordinate 1,616,888 downwards.
TTGTCCTCATGTATATGAAGGATAGAGAAAAGAATGTTACCATTATGGGTAAGAGTTACGCTGAACTCGTATCCTTGGTGTTTTTGACCCTTTTGACGGTTGCGCTGGCAGTGGTGCCAGGTGTTATATGGCAGCTGTTAAGTCCTGCAGCGAGTATGCTTTTTGTGAGGTAGAGGTATGGAGTACATAGGGTTCTTGCTCTTCTTTGTTATAACTTTGGGCATAGCCCTGGTTATGATATCCCTCAACTGGCTATTTGGTCCCAAGACTCCTCAGGAGTACGAGGACTATCCCTATGAGTGCGGAGTGCCCCTTTACGATGAAAGTGCCCAGACTACCTTCCATCAGGGGTACTATCTATTAGGATTGCTACTTCTTTTATTTGACATAGAAGCTGCTTTCCTGTTCCCGTGGACTGTGGTCTACAGGTGGCTTGGTGTCTTCGGTTTCATAGAGATGTTCCTTTTTATACTCATACTCACCTACGGACTGCTTTACGCCTGGAAGAAGGGAGCCCTGAACTGGCAGTTTGAAATGGAGGAAGTTTGATGCCGTGGGCAAGAACTGAACATTTTATGGAGCTCCAACAAAAGTTTCCAGAGCTTAGAGTGGAGTCTGGGAACGTGACATCTCTTCACATAAAGAAGGACAACCTTATAGAGCTCCTTAAGGAGCTTAAAAGTAGGGGTTTCAAGCTGTTCATAGACCACTCTGTGGTTGATTTAAAGGACATCCTTGAAAAGGAAAAGGACTTCAGGAATGCGGTTTCGGAGAACCTTATAGCTTTTCCTGAGGATAGGGTTTCTAGGTTTCAAGCCTTCTACATACTTTACAACGTGGATAAAAGGGAGAGAGTGATAGTTAAAACAAGGACAGAAGGAACTCTTCCCTCTATAGAAAAACTCTGGTTTGCCGGAAAGTGGGCTGAAAGGGAATGCTATGACATGTTCGGGATAGAGTATGAGGGTCACGAGAATTTAGTGAGAGCCTTCATGTGGGACACCTACCCCTACTTTCCTCTAAGGAAAGACTTTCCCCTTGAGGGTTTTCCAGAGCAGGATCTCCCCTCTTTAAATGAGGTGCTATGGGGAGATAAGCTTGAGGGGACTATGAACTATGAGCGTAGACACACTATAGTCCCTACCCTTGAGGATTTGGAGATAACAGAAAGAAAGAGGCTGAAGAAGAAAGCTCAGATAGTTCTCAACTGGGGACCCCTGCACCCCGGAACTCATGGAACTATGTGGTTCCTCTTTGACCTTGAGGGGGAGCGTATAGTTCAGACTGACGTGATACTTGGTCAGCTCCACAGAGGTGTTGAAAAGCTTGCAGAGAACGAAATGTATAACCAGTTTCTGGTTTACACCGACAGGATGGATTACCTCTCAGCTCTGTGCTCCAATCAGGCTTGGGTTGTTGCTATAGAAAGGCTTCTTGGTATAGAGGAGGAGGTTCCGGAGAAAGCCAAGTATATAAGGACTATGATGTCCGAACTCCAGAGGATAAATTCTCACCTCCTGTGGCTCGGGACATATGCCCTTGACCTAGGAGCTCTTACCATATTCCTTTACGCCTTCAAGGAGAGGGAGAAGATAATGGATATCCTTGAGGGCATCACAGGTGCCAGACTTACCATATCCTATCCTAGGGTAGGCGGTGTACGTATGGACCTTCCTGAGGGTGCTCTTGAGGTTATAAAGGCTTTTATAAGAAGGTTCCCAAGGGAACTGGAGGACTGGGAGAGGATTCTCACAAGGAACAGGATATGGCTCAGGAGAAACAAGGAGGTTGGAGTCATATCTCCGGAGGATGCCTATTTCTATGGAGTTACCGGTCCTGTTATCAGGGGTTCCGGTATACCCTATGATATGAGAAAGTTTGAACCTTACGATGCCTATCCTGAGGTTGAGTTTGACATCCCGGTGGGAGAAGTGGGGGACTGCTACGACCGATACCTGGTACGTATGGAGGAGATGAGGCAGAGCGTTAGGATTATAGAGCAATGCGTTGCGAGACTGGAGAAACTCCCAGAAAACGCCCCGTTCTTTGCCGAGGCACCTGAGGATAGAAAGATAAAGCTGACTATAGACGGTATAGGACTTAAGGTTCCAACTGGGGAAATTTACTCCTCCGGTGAGAATCCAAGGGGTGAGCTCGGTTTTTATGTTTTCTCTATGGGGGGTGTCAAGCCCTACAGGGTTAAGGTAAGACCCCCTTCTTACTACAACCTGAGCATATATCCATATTTAATGAAAGATAGAGTTATAGCAGACGCCGTTACCATACTTGCAAGCATAGACCCGGTTGTGGGAGAGACAGACAGATAGGAGGAGCTCTATGGAAAGTGTGGTGGCAGGAATTATCATAGCTCTCATAAAGATACTTGTGATTCTGGGTATAGTCCTTGGGGTTGGCGCTTACCTTACGTGGGTTGAGAGGAAGGTTGCCGCCCACATACAGAGGAGACCAGGACCGATGGTTGTCGGTTGGCATGGGCTACTCCAACCCCTTGCAGACGGACTGAAGCTCATAACCAAGGAAGACCTTTTCCCCAGATACGGGAACAAGTTTTTATACAACCTTGCGATAGTTCTTGCCCTTGTGCCTGCAACCCTGGTATTTGCCGTTGTCCCCTTTGGTCCTGAGTTTGAGCTTTTCGGTTACCAGATAAAACCTATCCTTACCGATGTTAACGTTGGGCTTCTTCTGGTTTTTGGTCTTGGCTCTCTTGCCGTTTACGCCATAGCCATAGCAGGGTGGGCTTCAAACTCCAAGTATCCACTGATAGGTTCTATGAGGAAGGCTGGAATAATAATATCTTACGAAGTTGCCATAACCTTTGCGGTGATGGGTCCCCTTATATTAGCCGGGACCCTTTCCACCTATGAGATTGTGGAGCGTCAGATTGAGCAGAACCTCTGGTATGTGTGGGTTGAGCCGATAGGTTTTGTGGTTTTCTTATTTTCCCTGCTCGCCGAAACAGGAAGGGTACCCTTTGACATACAGGAGGCGGAAGCTGAACTTGTCACTGGTTTTACCGTTGAGTACGGAGGTATGAAGTTTGGACTGTTTCCCCTCGTTGAGTGGTACGTGGAAGTCCTATCCCTATCTGCGATTGCTGTGGTGCTTTTCTTTGGTGGTTGGTCTCCCATAAACATACCCTTCGTTGGTTTTGTTGACCCCCTTTTCTTTCTTGGAGCTTTCTCCCCGTATGTCTGGTTTCTCCTTAAGGTTACGCTTCTATTCCTTTTTATACTCTGGCTCCACTGGACACTGCCCCGTTACAGGATAGATCAGATTACGGAGATAGCCTGGAAGGTGATGCTGCCTTTAGCCTTGATAAACATAGTTCTAACCGCTATAATTGCTCCGATAGTTTGGAGGTAATGGAATGATTAAGCGTATGGCTGCAAAGCCTCTTACTTGGCTGGAGAGAGTGCTGTTCATAGATTTTATAAAGGGTTTGTCCGTTACTATAAGGCACGCCTTCAGCAAAACCATAACAACCCATTACCCTTACGAGAAGCTTACTCCTCCAAAGAGGTTCAGGGGCTTCTTTGCCCATAAGGTTGTTGATGGTAATGAACCCCAGCCTGCCTATGACGAGTGGGTAGAGAGGTTCAGTATAGAGGTTATCCCAGGAAGGAGCAGATGTGTGGTGTGCTTGCTTTGTAAGCGTGCATGTCCTGTGCCTCAGTTGTTTGAGATAGAGGGCAAAAAACTTGAGAACGGAAAGAGGGTTGTAAGCGTATTCAATATGAACCTTATGTTATGCACCTTCTGTGGCTTCTGCGTTGATGCATGTCCCGTTGACTGCCTGTATCAGACAGACATACATGAAACGGCAAGTTATACCAGGAAGGACTCTATCCTTGACCTTGAACTTCTTGAGAAGATAGGCAGGGACTGGCAGGCAAGAAGGGAAGGTGAACCGGACAGGATATGGATAGATGACTCCCAAAGGGAGAGACTCTGGCATGAGAACAAGGTGAAGTTGCCAAAACTGGAGTTCAGGGGGAGGCATGAATGGTAAGGTTGATAATATTCTTAATATTCTCAGCTTGGGCTGTAATCTCAGGTATAGGTGTTATAACCTTCACAAACCCAATATATGTTATACTCTGGCTTCTCTCAGCCCTTATAGCCGTTGCAGGTATATTCTTTACTGCAGGGGCTGAGCTTGTAGGTGCTCTTCAGCTCCTCATATACGCTGTTGCCATAGCAGTCTTTTATGTTTTTGTTCTAACGGCCGTTCCGTGGGAAAAAGCTATAAAGAAAGGCACCCATTACAGGATGGAGGGTGTTGTGTCTTTGCCCCTTGTGATACTTCTTTACGTTGAGATGGCTATAGTTTTTCTGCTGGGAATAACCGCTTCCCCAGAAGGGAAGTTCAGGGCTTTTATAGAGAAGTTTGGGAACACAGAGGTTGTGGGTTCAATCCTTTTTACCAAATACTTTTTTGCCTTTGAGGTGGTTTCGCTTGTTCTGCTTATCGGCATGATAGGAGCGGTACTGATAGGAAGAAAGGAGAGTCAGACCTATGAAAACGATACCCGTTGAAGCTTACTTCGTGGTCAGTATGGTGCTCTTTGGTCTTGGGGTGATAGGGCTCATCGCCCGCAGAAACCTGGTGACCGTCCTTATGAGTTTGGAGCTTGCTCTGAACGCTGTCAACGTAGCCTTTGTGGGTGCAGATGCCCATATGGGTTTGGTTGAGGGGCAGATATTTGCCCTGTTCGTGATAGCTCTTGCCGCGGCTGAAGCGGCTGTTGGTTTGGGTATAATCATCGCCATATTCAGATACAGGTATGTGGAATCTACCGATGAGATTACGGACATGAGGGGGTAAGTTATGGAAGGTCTTATGGTTTTAGCTTTTCCTCTACTTGCCTTTTTGGTTACCGGGTTATTAGGGAGGCAGTTAGGGGACAGGGCGAGCGGGGTAATAACAGTTCTTGGCGGAGCCTTTTCCTTTGTGTTTTCCCTGTATATGGTTTATAGAGCCTTGCACTCACCGGTACAAATTAAACTTTACGAGTTTTTACCCCTTGAGGGTTACACCCTCTCGGTAGGTTTTTACTTTGACGCTCTTTCATCAATAACCGCTGCTGTGGTTACACTTGTAGCCACCCTTATATTTGTGTATTCAATAGGCTACATGGAGGACGAGTTTGGCAAGTGGGTGTACAAGTTTTACGCCTATCTGTCTCTTTTTCTCTTTGCCATGCTTCTTATAGTTTTATCGGACAATCTACTTGGTATATTTTTTGGCTGGGAAGGGGTAGGATTAGCTTCTTATCTTCTCATAGGGTACTACCACCAGCAGAGGAAGGCAACCAATGCGGCATTAGAAGCCTTTGTAATGAACAGGATAGGGGACTGGCTTTTCATATTTGGGATAATAGCCACCTTTTTGGTGTTCAAGAGTTTGGACATAGTGGAGATATTTGGGAAGGTTGACACAGCCGATAAGGCATTGATAGGTATAGCCACCCTGCTACTTTTTGGTGGAGCGGTTGGGAAATCGGGGCAACTACCCTTACACACATGGCTACCCAACGCCATGGCTGGTCCGACACCGGTTTCAGCTCTTTTGCATGCAGCCACCATGGTAGCGGCTGGGGTGTACATGGTAGCGAGGCTGTATCCGGTGTTTGAGGCAGCGCCACAGACTCTCAAGGTAGTGGCGGTGATAGGGGGTTTAACAGCACTCTTTGCGGCACTTGCCGCCACCTCTCACACGGACATGAAGAAGATAATAGCCTTTTCCACCATGTCACAGCTTGGGTACATGTTTCTTGCTCTTGGGGTAGGTGACAGAGGTGGTGCAATGTTTCATCTGACGACCCACGCCTTTTTCAAGGCACTTTTGTTTTTAGCTGCGGGGTCAGTGATAACAGCCTTTCACCACAAGCTATATGACATATACAACTTTGGGGGTTTGAAGAAGTACATGCCGGTGACATATGCGAGTTTTGTGATAGGGGCGATGGCACTTGCGGGTATATTTCCCCTATCAGGGTTTTGGAGTAAGGACAGGCTGATAGGCAGTTACTATGAGGCGAGCTTTGTGTGGGGTTTAGTTGGGACAGTGGTAGCGTTTTTGACAGCGTACTACATATTTAGGGAAGGGTTTGTGGTATTTCACGGGGAGGAGAGGTTTAGGGGGATAGACCCTCATGAGCCGAGGGAAGTGGGTGCTGTTATGACGGTGCCTATGGTTGTGTTAGGGGTTATGGCGGTTGTGGCTGGATTTTTTGAGGGCTGGTATATGCACGCTGTTGGAGATGAACATAAAGATATTCACCTTAATGTGGCGCTTGTTTCTCTGGGTGTTGCTATCCTCGGAATAGTCCTGGCATACGGTGTGTTTGTTAAGAGGTTCCTTGACCCTGAAAAGACCTATGAATCGCTTAAAGCTCTTCATACCACCTTCAGGGAGCAGTTCTTTACTGAGAAGCTCTATCATGGTATATTTGCTCTCGGTTATTTGAGCTATTCAAAGGTTCTTTACGCTGTTGGGGAGAGGCAGCTAATAGACGGGCTTGTAAACGGTACAGCTGCGATTGTTCAGTCTGTGGGGCATGGGCTTAAGGTTCTCCAGAATGGAAAACTTAATTGGTACGCCCTTGGTCTTGGTGCAGGATTTGCTATACTTGTTCTGCTCTTTGTTGCACTAATATACGGAGGAGGATACTGATGGAGCATGTCCTTAGTCTTGTTATATTCCTCCCGCTTATAACTGCGGCGGTTGTAGCTGTAGTCAGGAATGAGGTCTTCGCAAAATTTGCCTCTGTTGCCGTGTCTGGAATAGTTTTCTTACTTTCCCTCGTTCTCTTTCTGAGCTTTGACTTTTCAAGGGAGGGTTTCCAGTTCGTCACAAAGCTGAGCTGGATACCGAGCCTCGGCATATCCTACCATCTTGGACTTGATGGCATGGCTGTCTCCCTTTTGGTTATGACAACCTTGTTGTTTCTTGCGGCATTCATCTGGTCTTGGAAGATAGAGGATAGACCCGTCCTTTACACAGCCCTTTTTCTCCTTCTGGAAACTGCCTGTCTTGGTGTTTTCTCTGCTCTTGACTTCTTTCTCTTTTACATATTCTGGGAGGGGATGCTCATCCCGATGTACTTCATAATAGGCTTCTGGGGGCACGATAGGAAAGTATACGCTGCTAACAAGTTCTTTATATATACCTTCTTTGGTAGTCTCTTCCTGTTGTTGGGTCTCGCAAGCGTGATAGTTTACGGGTACTTTGCCACAGGACAGATCACCTTTGACTACATTGAGCATGCTAAGATGGGTTACCCTCTTTGGATTCAGCTTGCAGCCTTCCTGCTGTTCGGTATAGGATTTGCCGTTAAAATTCCCATGTTCCCAGTTCATACTTGGCTTCCTGATGCCCACGTTGAAGCACCAACCGCGGGGTCAGTTATACTTGCTGGCGTTCTCTTGAAAATGGGGACCTTCGGTTTTGTTAGGTACTCTCTGCCCCTCTTTCCAGACGCTTCAAAGTATTACATACCTCTCATATTTACCCTCAGTGTGATAGCCATAATTTACGCCGCGATGATGGCGATAGCTCAGACCCATATAAAGAGACTTATAGCTTACTCTTCCATATCTCATATGGGAATAGTTACACTGGGAACTTTCGCTCTGGATAAGGATGCTCTCAACGGTGCCGTTTACATGATGATAGCCCATGGTCTCTCCTCCGGAGCACTTTTCTTTGCTGCAGGTTTTATCTATGACAGGATACACTCTTACAACATGGATGACTTGGGAGGACTTGCCAGGTACCTACCTAACTTTGCTGTACTCTTTATGATATCTGGTCTTGCAGGCATAGGGCTTCCCGGTCTTGCAGGCTTTATAGCGGAGTTCCTCGTCCTCTTGGGTACCTTCAAGGCTCACCCAGTATGGGCGGTTATAGCTGGAACCGGTATGATACTGGGAGCAGCGTACTTCCTGTACATGTATAAGAGGGTTATGCTGGAGGAAGAGACCATAACTGACCATAGAAGGGAGAAGTGGTCCCAGCTCAGAGATGTGGAAGCACACCATTTTATACCCTTTGCCCTTATACTCTTTGTAGCTTTCGTTATGGGACTGTATCCGGCTCCCTTTGTTAGGATAGTTGACCATACCGTAAAGCTAGTGTTTGGAGGTTAAACCTTGAATTGGAATGCCCTTTTGCCAGAGATGGTTCTTTCCTTTGGAATACTGTTGATATTTGCTCTTGAACTTCTGCTTAAAGAGAGGTATTACAAGTCCCTAACCGTTATAGGTTTTATAACGGTTGTGCTTTCAGCCTTTTCCATTTTCTTTGTGAACTATCCCGCAAGCACCCTCTTCAATGGCTTTACTGTAACAGGCTTTAACCTTATAGCCAAATTTTTCCTGCTGGCAGTTACTGGTATGGTTCTTATATCTTCTTACGACTTCTTTATAAAGAAGAGGTCTGTTTATAGTGAGCTTTCCTATCTTTATCTGATAGCTTTACTGGGTTTTATGGTTATGCTTTCTTCTGAGAATCTTGCCATAATTTTTGTGGGTCTTGAGCTTGCTTCAATAACTATGTACATACTCGTTGGACTTTTCAGGAGGGAGTACTTCTCCAAGGAAGGAGCCTTTAAGTACCTTGTGATCGGTACTACAGGAACCTCAATGTTTGCTCTTGGTGCTGGACTCGTTTACGGAGCCACGGGGAGTCCCCTTCTCGGGTTTCAGAGTGCAACAGATCCGATATTTGCCCTCGGTGTCCTCTTCATAATGTCATCCCTGGCTCTTAAGGTTTCCGCAGTTCCCTTTCACTTCTGGACGCCTGATGCTTACGAAGGAGCCCCAACCCCAACAACCTCTTTCCTTGCCACAGTTCCAAAGATAGCTATGTATTTTCTGTTCGTTAAACTTACTGTTTATATGTTCTCTGCACTTCCCCAGTGGCAGTTCCTTATAGGTACGATATCGGTTGCTTCCATGTTTTACGGTAATTTAATGGCTTATGCCCAGCGGAGTGTAAAGAGACTCCTCGCTTATTCCTCCATAGCTCACGCTGGCTACTTCACCCTCGCTCTCACAGCCGTTGATAAACTTCTTATGACCTCACTCCTGTTTTACGTATTTGTGTATGCCATTGCTACCTTTGGAGCTTTTACCGTTCTCTCCGTTCTGGAAAAGAAGGAGGGCTGGAGCCATCACTTTTTGGACTTTAAGGGTGTCGCAAAGGAGCATCCTCTTCTGGCTTCCTTCCTTGCCCTATTTTTGTTTGCCCTTATAGGTATACCTCCAATGGCCGTATTTGTCGGTAAGTTGGGCATATTCATGGGTCTTGTGAAAAGCCAGATGTTTCTCCTGGCGATCCTGTTCGTGCTTGCGAGCATAATATCTGCCGGCTACTACCTGAAGGTCATCGTTTATATGTTCCTTCATGAAAAGGAAAGGGACTGGGGAGCCACATCTATATCCGCTGGGGAGTCTTTTGCCCTTGTAGTTTCTGGTGCAGCTGTTATGTTCTTCGGTATTTTCCCCAATACGGTCCTGAACCTGTTACTGAGACTGGTATAATATCACTCTCCCCAAAACTCCCTAAGTATCTCCTCCCTTCTCTTTTGCTCCTTCCTGTATCTGAAGTAAGCTATTATGCCCAGGACAAGGACGACTCCAAGGATTATGGGTAGCACTATAACTCCCACTATAAGGGCAAGGGCGGTTATAAACCCTGCAAAGAAGCCCAATAAGAACATGAAAAGGCATTGGGGTGTCATAGGAAATAAAATATAACAGGTTATGATAAAACTTGCTGTTCTTGGCTCTACGGGTTCGGTGGGAACTCAGACCCTTGAGGTGGCTGAGAAGTTCCCCGAAGAAATAGAGGTTAAAGCCCTCCTTGCGCGCAGGGCATCGGATACACTTCTCCTACAAACGAGAAAGTTCAAGCCGGAGCTTGTTGTTACTTATGAAGAGCCTTCTAAAGATTGGCTTTCTTCCCTTCCAAAGGGTACACAGCACATGCTTGGCGATGAGGGGCTCCATGCAGCTGTTGCTCTGTCCGACAGGGTGATGAACGCTGTGTCAGGTGTTAACGGTATAAAACCTGCCCATGTGGTTCTCAAGAGTGGGAAGCTGCTTCTTGCCTCCAACAAGGAATCCATAATATGCTTAGGAGAGCTCGTAAAGGAGAATAGGGAAAGGGTTATACCCGTTGATAGTGAACACAACGCTCTGTTTCAGCTCCTCAGAGACATTGACGTAAAGGACATACGGTTCGTTTACCTTACCGCCTCTGGCGGTCCTTTCAAGGACTGGAGTCTGGAGGAGATGAGTAAGGCTACGAAAGAGCAGGCTCTCAGACATCCAAGGTGGAACATGGGGGCTAAGATAACTATTGACTCAGCCACGTTGATGAACAAGGGTTTTGAGCTCCTTGAAGCCATGAATCTGTTCTGCCTTGATATGGATAGGATAAAGGTTGTGATACACCCCCAGAGTGTAGTTCATGGTGTGGTTGAGCTAAAAGACGGCTCTTTCTTTATGCATGCATCTCAGACTGATATGAAGATACCTATAATGCATGCCCTTTTCTATCCGGAACGTAAAACTTACCCCTTTGAGAGGAAACCCCTACCTGAGCTTTCCCCGGTCAGCTTTGAGGAGGTTGATACGGACAAGTTTAGAGCCCTTTACCTTGCAAGGTGGGCTGGGGAGATGGGTGGCGTTTACATTCCTGTGCTTCTGGGCGCTGACGAAGAGGCTGTGGAGCTCTTCCTGGAGGGAAGGATAGGGTTTCTGAAGATAGTGGAAATCATAGAGAAGACTCTTTCTGAGGTGAACATATCAGACCCGAGGAGTATTGATGAGATACTTGCGGCTGTTGAGTGGGGAAGAGCTAAAGTCAGGGATATTTACGAGAGAGAGTATGCAGGAGTAGTATAGATATCAGTCCCCAGAATGCGGAGGCCAGCAGCAGAAAGGTGTGAACTGCGAAACCAACTTTCAACCCTTCCTTAAACTCCTCGCCCATGACCTTCAGAGGCAACAGAAAACCCGCCTCGTAAGTTCCGAAACCCATGAAACCATGCACGGGTAGTATTGTTGTGAGTTCACCACCTGCAAAGGCGAAGGAGAATTTGAAGAAATCTAAGCTTAGATACCCGCTCATTAAGATAAAAAGCGAAAGAGCCTTTAGAAAAAAGCTCAGCGTGGAAAGAAGGGATAACTTTAAGGACAGGGAGGGTGTAAGCTCCCTCTTTAGGAAACTTTTAAACTCTATCAACTTTCCAACGGAAGGTATAACCACACACACCATAGGCAGGAGGAGTGAAAAACCGAGCAGTCCCAGGAGGCTTAAGATAATGAGCACAGGGCTTTTATTAAAAGCGTAAGATAGAATAAATAGTAACAACAAGCCTAAGAGGTCATACAGCCTTCCCAAGAAGAAGCTCCAGAGAGAACTCTTCAATTCCACACCCAGCCTCTTTGCGTAGTAAAACCAGCTCAGCTCTCCTGTCCGAGCGGGCAGGAGGTTGTTCAGGAATATATTTGCGGAATTTATCAGGTAAGCTTCTACCAGGCTCAATTCCCTGAGAAGAATCTTCCACCTCAGGCTCCTGGTTATCTGACTGAGCGTGTACAGAAGAAAGGCACCCAAAAGCTCTTTTCCCTCTATACTTGAAATTAGAGTTGTTATCTCTTTAAAGGGGATAAGGTAGAGAAATAGAAACAGGAAAAGAGCTGAGATCAGCAGGGGGAGGGCTAATCTCTTTATCAACCTTCCTCCGGAACGTCATGGATTACTATGGGTTTTCCAGCCCACTCGGAGAGTATATTTATGGCAACCTGGACCCCTATCCCGGCAGCAATTGTAAACATGGAGCTTCCTCCTGCGAGGAGACCTGCAACGTATAAGCCTTCCTTCACCCTGTAGTCCCCGTCATGTTTAACCATAATCCTGCCAGGCTTGGGAGATTTGGGGTTATCTAAAACCTCAACACCTTTACACTCTATATCAAATCTGTGAAAACCGCTTGCCAGTACCACAAACTCAGAGGTGAAGGTCTTGCCACCCTTAGTGGTTACTGTAAAGTTACCTTTGTTCCCTTCTACCTTAACGGCTTCCTCTTCCAGGAAATCAACATCTCCAAAGGATTTTATCTGAGCTTTTATATTCTGCAGCAGTTCTTTCCCGGTCGTACCGTAAGGTATACCCGGAACGTTTTTAAACAGCGCCCTGTTCATATCTGAGCGATTCGTATCCAGAACAAGGTATCTTCTGTTCTCTGCCCAGTCCCAACCTCTTCCCTTTGCGGAGGCGAGAGTTAAAGCGCATGACAAACCGGAAGCTCCTCCACCAATTATGATAACGTCGTATCTCATGGATACCTATTATATACTCCCTTCCGCTTCCCTGAGTAGCTCCAGAAACTTTTTCTCTATCTCTTCGGGGAGTTCTTTCCCGTAAGCTGATTGGTAGTACTCCCTGTATAGCTTTAACGGATCAAGGGTACCGGGGTGTGGTGAACCTGGTTTGCCCTTATCGGAATCCTCTATCTGTTCTATCTTTATAAGCTTCTCTCCAAGCTCTTCTCTAAGCTTCTCTATTAGAGGTGGCATCTTTGTCTTATCCTCAACCTTTATCACAATCTTTAGGTAGCCGGGTGTAGCTTTCATCTTATCAAGCTCACCCATAATCTTGCTCTGCTCTATATTGAAAACGCTCAAGGGGTTTTTCAGGGAGAGCTCAACCACCTCTATCCTGGGCTGTACATCTTCAAAGAGGATTCTGTTGAAAAACTTCTTGTCTCCCGCCTCTGAGAAGTCCAGCTGATACAGAGAACCCGTATAGTAAGCGTAAGTTGGAGCTTTTTCAATCCTCTGATGTTTGTGAACATGTCCAAGGGCAACGTAATCAAAAATATCACTTAAGCTCGCCGGCTGTACTGCGTAGTGATGGGTTATCGTAGCTTCCCTTTCCGTCTTTGTGTAAGTAGAACCGGCTATAAATAGATGAGCTAACAGGACTTTAAACCTTGCATCTTTAACGGACTCTGCCAGGAACCTTATGAACTTCCCAACCAGTTCAGCGTAACTCTTCTTTGAATCCTCGTCCGCTCCGGTGATAACCCTCTCGGAGGGATAGGGGAGACAGGCAACCTTCAGCTCTCCAACGGAGTAAAGGAAGTGCTCTTTGCTCGGTCTATCGTATATGTGGACGTTCGCAAGCTTGGTGAGCCCCTTTATGCTCTTCATAAAGTCATAGCTGTCGTGGTTACCGGCTATCACAACCACTTCCGTTCCTATATTCTTGAGCCTGAGGAAGAAATCAAATATAAGCTCCTTTGACTCGTTATCGGGGTTAGCTTTGTCAAAAACATCTCCCGCCACCAGGAGGACTTCTGTTCCGTCCTCCTTCGCGTACTCAACCACCTGAGAAAGTGCATACTCAAGGTCTGGGTTTCTGCTAACTTTCCCCAGCGTTTTCCCTGCATGAAGGTCAGCTATGTGTAATAACTTCATGGTTCTTTAGTATCCTTCTGAGCTTCTCCATAAAAGTTGTTTCTTCTCCGTAGTATTCTTCAAGGAAATGGTACTTCTCTTTGCTTCTTTTGTAAAGGAGTTCGGTAACTTCAGGAGGGGAATCTACGAGACTCATCAATTCTATATCATCTTTATCAATGGTTCCGAACCTTACCATAACGCTTTCCATGTAGTTTAACAGGGGTTTCCAAAACTCGCTTCCAAACAGAATTATAGGAAACCTATAACTTTTTCCTGTCTGTATTAAGGTGAGAGCCTCAAATAGCTCGTCAAAGGTTCCAAAGCCACCTGGGAATATCACGTAAGCTAAGGAATACTTTATTAACATGACCTTCCTGACAAAGAAGTAATCAAACTTCAGGGACAGGTTCTGATATTTGTTAGGGTGTTGCTCTCTCGGTATCTCTATGTTCAGTCCCACCGACAGTGTCCCACTATCGTGAGCTCCCCTGTTGGCAGCTTCCATTATTCCTGGTCCCCCTCCAGTTATTATCGTATAGCCAAGCTTCCCAAGGTTAAAAGCTGTTTCATAGGCGAGCCTGTAGTATCTATCCTCCTCCTTACTCCGTGAGCTACCAAAGAAGGTTACCGCCGGACCAACGTTTGCAAGCTCGTCAAAGCCCTGAACGAACTCGCTCATTATCTTGAGGACGCGCCATGTGTCACCCTGTCTTAACTTAAGCTCTTCAATTATCCTCAGACTATCTTTACTCATAGATGTCTTTGACAATCTCCTGAAGCTTTAATTCCTCCCCACTCTTGGCGGTGTTTGACTTTACCGGGTACTTCCTTATGTAGGTTCTGCTCTTAACTCGTTTTGAATGCTTGACATTATTCTTTGTTTTGGCTATGTAAGTTTCCTTCTTCTTGCCTGTAACAAAGCCGGGTATAAGAAACAGAAGCAGGAGTATTGGCATAAAGATATTTCTCATAGGCTTCCCCCTTAAACGCGCATCGGCATAATTATACATCTGTACGGGTCTTTTTCATAATCGTCTGACTCCAGGAGGGCGGCGGTGTCCGGAGTTGTGAACTTAAACCATGCTTTCTCTGAGTCCAGAACTTCAAGGGCTTCAAGGATATACTTGCCGTTGAAGCCTATCTCAAAGGGTTCACCCACGTAGTCAATATCTATCTCTTCCCTGCCCTCTCCAAACTCAGGGTCCATAAACTCAAGTACGGCAAGGTTGTCGCTCAAAGTTATCTTTACAGGAAAAATCCTTCCCTCCGTTAGTCCTGATAATCTCTTCAACGCTTTCTTTGTCTCGTCCACATCAAGAAGCACCTCTGCGGAAAACTCGGAGGGGATCACAGCCAAATAGTCGGGGTACTCCCCTTCAAGGAGTCTTATTATCAATTTCCAGTCCTCACTGGTGAGGTAAGCAAAGCTGCCGTCCTCGTTCTTAGCAACCCTAACGTCCTCTATACCCGTTAACAACCTCTGAACTACCTTCAGACTCTTTCTGGGAATAAGAAGCTCGTACGAGAAGGAGCCTTCTGGCTCAAAAAGGGCGAGCCTGTGTCCATCTGATCCTACAAAGTGAATTCTGTTATCGTGTCCCCTCATGTACATACCCTGCAGAGAAATCCTCGCCTCCTCCTTGGCTATTGCGTATTCAGTCTTTGCTATGCCTTTGAGTATAAGGTTTCCGCTGAGCGTCTCTTCGCCTTCAATAACCTCAGGAAACTCTGGGAAATCCTCAGGAGGAACCGTGGGAAGTTTAAACTTGCTCCTGCCTCCGGTTATAACGAGCTTGTCACCATCGGTCTGTATATAGAGAATGGCGGAGCCCAGATTTCTAACTATATCCGATAGACTCCTTGAGCTTACACATACAGAACCTTCTTCCTCAATGTCAGCCTTTACACTCAGTATCAGGTAGTTTTCAAGGTCAGTGGCTTTTATAACGAGTCTGTCTTTTTCGGCAGTTAGTAAAAAGTTAGTAAGAATTGGAAGGGCTGATTTTTTCTCCGTAGCTTCCTTAGCCTTCTTAAGTGCTTCTTCAAATTCCTCCCTGTCAATCTGAAGTTTCATTTTTACCCTCCGAGTGAAAGTTCTTAACTATTTTACTCTACGCTCAGCCAGTTTGTGATTCTGGCACACTTCTTGCACCTTCATAAGGAGAAAGGTTAGAACGGTTATAGCTGGTGGAATATAATCTCTAAGAGGATATGAAGAGAGCATTTTTAATTCTGCTTTTTGCTCTTGGGGTAGCGCTTGCTCAAACGGGAGACAGCCTGGAAAGTCTTGCTCAGGAAGCTAAGAAGAAGGGTGAAGTAGTTCTGAACTTCCAGGAAGTGGACGTGGGGGAGCTTGCCCTTTTCATGGGAAAGCTTATTGGCAAGAACGTTGTTGTTGACCCTGCTGTCAGGGGAAAGGTTACCCTTGTATTCTCAAAACCTTTAAAGTTAAAAGAGGCTTGGGACGTTTTCACTTCTACCCTGTTTATGCAGGGTTTTGGTGTTATAGAAGGGGAAAAAACCGTAAAGGTACTTCCGGTAAACGAGGCTGTGACGGTCGCCCAGCTGAAAAGTAAACCTGCAGAGGGGGAGCTTGCTACCCTTGTTTTTAGCCTTAGGTACGCTGACGCCCAGGATGCTATGAACGCAATAAGACCTTTTCTGTCTCCCTTCGCAAGGGTGTCTGTTCATAACCCCTCTAACTCTCTCTTGATTGCAGATGTGGGAGAAAACATAGAAAAGGCTCAGAAGATACTCTCAAGCATAGATAAAAGCGATATAGAAGGTGAGGTTAGGGTTTATAGGCTAAAACACCTTTCTGTGAAGGATGCGGTAAGGATCATATCTCCGTTAAGCAGCGTATTTAACAAGAAATTTGGCACCCCCTTAGTCGTTTCCTCAAGCGAGGATGCTAACGCTCTGGTTATCTTTGCTCCAAAAGGTGCCCATGAATCTATAAAGGGTGTCATAGCTGAAATAGATACAGAAGAAGTTGTATCTGAGGTAAGGAGCTTTTACATAATACCCCTCCAGTTTATATCAGCTGAGGAACTCTCGGAGAGTCTTCAGAGTCTGTTAAGTGGTGGGGCTGTTAGAGCAACAACCCAGAGAACGTATCCAAGACCCCAGCCCCTTCAACAGCAGCAAACCGGGAAAGAAGGTAGAAATGAAGGTAAAAATAGGGTTCCAAGCCATCAGCCTACACCTCAGGAGTCCCAACCGATTCCTTTTATAACCACAGAAGAAGGTATGAAAATAGGTTTTGACAGGGGTACAAACTCCGCGATACTTTACGGAACCAGAACTGAGTACGAGAGCCTGAAGAAGCTCATATCTAGCCTGGATATAAGAAGAAAACAGGTTCTGATAGCTGCGACGGTGGTTGAGGCTTCCACAAGCAGCCTTCTTGACATAGGGATTAAGTGGCAGGTTCTCGGCAAGCATGGTGGAGCTAGCTTTAGGGGTAGCTCTCTGACGGACATATACAGTTCTTTTCTCTCGGGGAACTTCCTCATGGGTGTTTTCTCGGATGTAGGTAAAACAGTTACGATAGGTGATACAAGCCTGTTCTTTCCAGACCTTGTCCTTCTGTTTTCCTTGATAGAGACGGGTTCGGGTTTTAACATAGTTTCAAATCCCAAGGTTCTTACCCTTGACAACCAACCGGCAGTTATAAAGGTCGGACAGGTCGTTCCCTATGCGGAGGGTTTGAAGTTTGACATAAACGGGCAACCTATAATCACCTATGACTATAAGGAGGTAGGGCTTGAGCTGGACGTTACTCCAAGGATATCCGGAGAGAATTTGAGACTTACGATAAACCTGTCCCTCCAAGAGATAATAGATTTCGTTACAAATCAGATAGGGGCTACGAGCTACACCGTCCCGGTAACCTCTAACAGACAGGTTAACTCAGATGTGGTTATAGAGAACGGTCAGACGGTTATACTGGGAGGGCTCGTCAGCACAAAAACTTTAAAGAGCATGGAAGGTGTCCCCGGACTCTGGAAGGTTCCTATACTGGGGAGGCTCTTCAGAAGGGACGTAAAGCAGAATGACAAGACCACCCTTTTCATCTTCATAACCCCCTACGTTGTTTCCTCTCCAGAGGAACTATCTAAGATAACGGAAGAGCACAGAAAGCTCTCAGAGGAAATAGAGAAGATGCTGGAAGAGAAGAAAAAGGAAAAAGAAAAGGAGGAAGATGAAGAAGACTACTATTTTTAAACTGACCCTATTAACCTTTCTAACCCTATCTGTGATGTCCGTTGCCCTGCTCTTTGCAATTCCAAAAGCTATCCTCTTGGACAGGTTTCTATCCGGACATGGTGTTTATATCTTTCCCAACAGGGTTGAGGAAGGGTTTTTAAGCGTTTACCTTGAGAACCTTAAGGTCTTTTACAGGAACCAGCCCTTAGGGAGTTTTGCAAAGACAAGATTGAGCTTTGAACCGGTAGGCTTGAGTCTGTCTGCAGTCTGCGGAAGTGGCAAGATAAGCGCTTTATTGGGATTCAGGCGGTTGAGAGCAGAGTTCAACTCTGCTGACTGCCTTAAGGGAATAGGACTGGTCTCTGGAAATCTGGAGCTTGAAGGTAACAAGCTCAAAGGAACTTTGAGTGTAAGGAGATTTGTTGCCAAAGGCTTCAAGATAGACGCTATGAACTTATACTTTAAGGGTAAGAGCTTTGACGGGGACATTGAGTACATGGGTATTAAGCTTAACGGAGGGGGTATGTTAAAGCTGAATCTCCAAAACCTCTTGGCTTCGGAGCTGAGTGGAGAGTTCAAGGGGTCCTTAGGGAGCTTATTGATAAGGGGCAGGCTGAACAATATCACCGCTGAGCTAAAATAAACAGGTTATATTTATTAGTTGTGTGCGGTATAGCGGGAGTTTTTAATAGCCCTTACGCTTCTCAGTATGCCTTCTTACAGATATACTCTCTGCAACACCGTGGACAGGAGAGTGTAGGGATTAGCAGCTGGGATGGGGAAGACATAAGGACAGTGAAAAAATCCGGCAGGGTTCTTGAAGCTATAAAGCAGGAAGACCTGAACTTCCTCAAGGGTAACAACGCTATAGCCCATGTGAGATATTCAACGGCGGGGGATTCTGGAGCAGCAAACGCTCAACCCATAGTCAAGGAAACGGTTGTAGGAAAGATAGCTGTCGTTCACAACGGAAACATAGTTAATTACGTAAGTCTCCGTAGAGAGCTTGAGAGTAAAGGTGTGGGTTTTGATTACAGCTCAGACACGGAACTCTTCCTGAACTTATTCAACCTTGGAGAGTTCCTGATTCCCGAAGGAGTGAACGTCCACCCCAGGGATGTGGACTTTATACCAAGGCTTATGTACGTGCTGAGCAGGGTTGAGGGGGCTTACAGCTTTCTTATGCTGTACAAGGATAAGCTCATAGCCGGGAGGGACCCTTACGGTTTCAGACCCCTCAGCATAGGCAGGAAGGGTAAGACACTTCTATTTGCTTCAGAGAGCTGTGCTTTTGAAACCGTTGAAGCTGAATTTTGGAGAGAGGTTAAGCCTGGAGAGATAGTGATAATTGACGAAGCCGGGATAAGAAGCTATTTCCCCTTTAAACAGGAAAGAAGAGCTTACTGTATCTTTGAGTTTGTTTACTTCTCCAGGCCTGACAGCTTTATCTTTGGAGATTGGGCTTACAACGTTAGGAAAGAGCTTGGCAGACAGCTTGCGAGGGAGGATGATGTGGAGGCAGATGTGGTTATCCCTGTGCCTGACTCAGGTGTTGTTCCTGCCCTTGGGTACGCTCAGGAAAGGGCTTTGCCCCTTGAGATGGGACTTATAAGGAACCATTACGTTGGTAGGAGTTTTATAGAGCCCACTCAGGAGCTAAGGAATCTCCGTGTTCTTATGAAGCTCAGCCCGAACAGAGCCGTTCTGGAAGGGAAACGGATAGTTGTGATAGACGACTCTTTGGTTAGAGGGACCACCTCTAAAAGGATAGTAGCCATGCTCAGACGTGCGGGAGCTAAGGAGATACACATGAGGATAGCTTCCCCACCTGTAATAGGTCCCTGTTATTACGGCATAGATACTCCTACCAGAGAGGAGCTTATAGCAAACCAGATGGACCTTGAGGACATAAGAAAGTTCATAGGCGTTGACTCTTTGAGATATCTATCCCTTGAGGGACTCAGAAGCTGTGTTGCCAACAGAAACGATTTCTGCGACGCTTGTTTCAGCAATGACTATCCTATAGATGTTGACAAAGTAGCAATAGAGAGAAAAAGAGACTGATCACTCTTCCCTAAGCCATAGTTTAAGCATGGCAGCAACCTTTTTAGGCTCTTTCCTTGCAACTTCTGTCATTGTCCTTACGACCTCAAGCTCTCTCGCAGTTTCTCTGAGAGCTTCGGCACCCCTTATGGTAACTATCTCCTCAGGGGTTGGAGCTTCAGCCGGTACGGGGACAGGGGTTGGTTTTTTCCTCAAAAGTCTCAGCATTCCAAAGATCAGGAGTAAAGCCATTACAGCTCCAACGATGCCCGGTATCAAGAACCTCTCCCACACAGGAACTGGAGGACCAACCTCTTCTACCTCAGCTGGTTTAGTGAAGGGTATAGCTATCACAGAGAGCGTGTCTCCCCTGTTAGGGTCTATGCCTGCTGCTGCCGAAACTATCTTCTTAACGCTCTCCTCATCAATACCCTTTAGCTCCTTGTTGATTATCACCCCAACGCTCAGGCGCTTTATCTTCAGGGTGTTATCAATGGATACGATTTCCTTCTTGCTTACCTCGTAGTTGGTAATCGTCTCCTTTTTCTCGGACAGTGTTCCGGTTTGCCCCTGAATAGCCCCGGTGCCTGGAGGTATGTTTGCAGCCGTCCCAGGAACACCACCGGTAGGAATGCCCGTGGTTGTCTCCTTCCTCTTCTGCTCACTTACAACAGCTGTCATATCTGGGTCGTAAGTTTCTTCTTTTTTCTGAACTTTAGTGAAGTCAAGCTCAACGGAAACTCTAACTTTCACGTTTCCGTATCCCAGAGCCTCTTCCAAGGCGGTTTGAACCTTTTTCTCTATCTCCCTTTCAAGTTCCTTTCTTATCCTGAGCTGTTTGTTTGATATCGCCTCTTCTCCTTCGTCCAGACTTGCTGTGAGGTTCCTACCTTTGTCGTCAATAACAACAACATTCTGGGGTTTGAGGTCCTCCACGCTTGCGGCAACGAGGTTCCTGATAGCTCTAACCTGCTCTTCAGCTATTTCGGCTCCTGGCTTGAGTCTTATAAAGACGGATGCACTGGGCTCCTTTTCGTCCCGTAGGAATATGGATTTCTCCGGTAGAGCTATGTGAACCCGTGCATCCTCTATATTCTTGAACCTCAGTATTGTTCTAACAAGTTCACCCTCTATTGCTCTTTTAAAGTTCACCCTCTGCTGAAACTCGGAAAGCCCTATCGTACTTTTATCAAAGAGTTCATATCCTATTATTCCTTTGTTGGGTATTCCCTTGGCGGCGAGTTTTAACCTGGTGTCCCTGACCTTATCTTCAGGAACGAGGATTGTCCTGCCGTCTCTGCCTACCTTATACTTTATCCCCTCCTTGTCCAGTTCGGTAAGAACCGCATTCATGTCTTCAGGGTTGAGATTGCTGTATAGGACGGCGTAGTTGGGTTGAAGGGAGTATATAAGCACCGTGACTATAAGGGAGAAGACCACAGCCGGTATTCCTATCAGGAGAACCTTTTGAGTAAGAGGCATAGCGGAAAAACGTTCCTGAATGCTCCTGAGCGTGCCACTTAAATCAGCCATATTACACCTGCATCCTTAACAACTCCTGATAACCCTCCAGGAGTCTGTTCCTTACTTCTATCATAAGATTAAGGGCAACGCTTGCCTTCTCAAACTCAATTACCATTCTGTGTAGTGGGACATCCTCTCCACTGAGGACGGCTTCCCTGACATTCTTTGCCTTCTCCTGTTGGTCGTTTACCCACTGGATAAATTCTTTCAAAGCATCAGCGAAGTCCTCAGGACTTTTTACTTCTCTCCCTTTTTCCTTTAGGAAGCTTTCAAAGGCTTTGTAATTTATACCTCTTATCTCCATAGCTCTATAGTCCTGTTAGCCATCTCCTTTGTTAAGTTAAAGGCGTTAAGGTTTGCCTCGTAGCTCCTGACTGCAGATATCATGTCTGCCATCTCTTTAACGAGGTCAACGTTTGGTAGCCTAACGTATCCTTGAGCATCAGCCCTGGGATTATCCGGGTCGTAAATCACCCTGAAGGGTGCATCCGACTCCTTTATCTGCGTTACGGCAACTGGTATCTCTCCCTTCCTAACCCTGTCCGGATTGTATATGGCTTGAAACACCACCTCAAGCTTCCTGAAGGGTTCTCCTGTTTGCTTGTAAGCCTCATAATTTGCCAGGTTGGAAGCTACGGTGTTCATTCTGAGTCTTTGGGCGTACATGCCAGAGGCACTTATCTCAAAAGTTCTAAAGAGGTCGTTCATCTCCTGCCTCCTCTTATTACATTGTTCAGCTTGTCTATATTACCCGATATCATCTTCATGTAAACTTCGTAAGCTAGTCTATTCTGTGTGAGCTTTGCCATCTCCTCTTCAACACTTACGTTGTTCCTGTCGTTGCCAACGAGACCTCTGTTTACATTGACCACCCTAAACCCTTCGTTGCTTATGGGTTTTATGTGTTTCGGGTTTGTTGTTTTTAAAGAGATTCTATCAACCTCTTCCTTAAATTCCAGGTCCTTTGCCTTGTAATTCGGTGTATCTGCGTTGGCTATGTTACTGAGTATGACCTTGTGCCTCTTCCAGGTGAAGTCAACTCTTGGCTCCAGCTTCTTTATGCCTTTAAACAGGTCCAACTTAACCCTCCCATAGGCTCCTGATAGCCCTGCTCCATATATTATCTTTCTCTTTCGCCCGCTTTACAACCCATTTTAATGTGGTGTTATCCTTCATAGACTCACTTATAACCGCTATCCTGAACATAGACCACCAGTAGTTATTATCTTCCGTAGCCCTATCGGTAACCCTTTTGTAGAAGGACAGGGCTTTTTCCATGTTTCCGTTATCATAGTAAAGGTCTGCCGTCCTGACAAGGACAACGGGTTCATAATTGGAGAACCTCTCATTCCTGAAATCTACCTTCCCGATAACCTTTTCAAGTTCCTCTGGGGAACCTTTAAGGTATACACTCAGCAGTTCGGCTTCAAGCTTGTCTTCTCCTTTAAGATGGGAAATGCTTTCCTGTAGATGTTTCAAAGCTTCATCTCTTTTGTCCTGAAGGATACTTAGCTGTCCAAGGAGGAACCTATGAATGCCCTCATCCTTTACCAGGGGTAAAACCTTCTCTGCCCTTTTATCTCCCAAAAACACCAATGACCTCGCTAAGAGCTCAACGCCCTTTTGATTCCCCAAGATTTTGAGATAGGTGTCCTCATTGGTCTTATACAGCTTGGTTATGAACTTGGCATCCTCTCTTCTGAAAAAGAGGTAACTATCCAGAGGTTCCTTAGCCCTTTCTATATACCTGTCAAAGGTAAAAAGCTCATTCTCAAAGATAAATTCTCTCAGGGTAAGCTTTTTGGTCCTGATTAGCTCTATCTCCTCATCGTTTATCTTTTTGCTCTTCAAAGCCAAGTAATACAAGCCTATTACAGGTAACTCTCCGTATACATCTTCCACGTTTAACCAACCAAGCTGTAAAAGTTTTTTTCTGTAATCGCCGAGTTTTCCGCCGTAAACCTCAAGAAAGCCTTCGTAATACCAGAGAGAAGAGAATAGGATCTGTGTTAGCTTGTTATAAAAGAGTTTATCTTCTTGGGAGAGTTCCTTCAATTTGGCGTAAGCTTCTCTAAAGTTCTTGGTTTCAAGGTTTATGATGGCAAGGTAAAAGTTAGCCCTGTCCTCGTAGAACCTCATTGGGTCCTTTTTTAGGCTTAATTCCAGATAAAGTAAGGCTTTCCTCCAATCTCCGAGCTTGTAGTAGGATACCCCTGTTCTGAAGAGAAGGTGGGGGTCTTCCTTTAGGTAGGTGTTCGCATTCATGGCGTACAACATGTACTCGGTTGCAAGCTTATACCTGCCAAGGTTGAAGTTGTAAAAACCCATTGTCATGTAGTAAACGTCAATGTAGTCTTCAGGAACACCCTCTCTGTCCAGTTTTTTTAAGTAGTTGTATCCTTCAATGCTACCTCCTAAGGAGGCAGCGTATCCGTACTTTATCATGTACTCGGGTTTTTCTGTTTCACCGTAAAGGTTCGCGTATATATTCTTTGCCGTCTCATACCACTGGAGCAGAAGGTATGAGTCTCCTATAAACTCTCTCTGGGTGTGTATAAAGCGTGGAACCTTGTAATTGAAGGGATACTGGTTCAGGTAACCTATGGCTGCGAGGACTCCTTTCTTGCTGCCAAATGCGTAGGAGTAAAGGGCATAACTCTTCCCGAGGTATAGGTAGGACAGCTCCCCGTAATAGGACTTAGGGTCCACACTGTAAGCTCTTGAGAAGTAAATAAGCGCGTCAAGGTAGTTAAGTATCTTTAAACTTTCAACCCCTTTTTCAAAGTAACCCTTTCCAAGGTCAGGGTTCCAGGTCTGCTCAGCGTTATAAGAGTAAGCTGAAATCAGAACTATCAGAAGAGCTATAAAGAACTTCCTTACCAGTTCCATCCTCTTCCTTTATATTAAACCTCTCCGCCCTCTTTCCGTTTCTTGAGCTTTTGAAGAAGAGTTCATTCCCGTTTACCTTAAGCCCTTCAAGGCTCATCCCGAGGCTTTCAATGTTTCTGCTGAGCCTTTGGACGTCAAGATAGGATAATTGCTTGTGTATATCCTGGCTTACCCTTATCTCCACGTTTATACTTTCGTTGTGGAATCTGAACCTGAAGCTTGCATCCTCAAACCTCAAATTTATATGTTTAATTTCTGGTCTGTGTTGTGCAGGTTGGGCATTGTCCTTGCGGTAAACCTGTAAGGTTTCCTCTTCTGTATGGTACCTTTCTCCAACGCTCTGGAAGTAAGAGGGGTTCTCCCTTCTTGTGTCCGTGAAGCTTTCACCTCTATCCTTGCTAACTATCCTCTCCTCTCCCTGTTTTTTTTCCTGGACAGCGTTTGTGGATACGTCCCCTTTCACTTCATCCTTTAGTCTCTGGGCTGTCTTATCCGAGGAATCCTGCCATCTGGTAGTTTCTAAGTTGTTTAATTCTTTCCCTGTATCTATCTGTTCTTTTCTCTCCCCTTTAACTTCTTTTAAAGGTATCTCTGTCCTGGACTCTTCAACCTCTGAGGGGATACTTTCGGTTCTATTCTCAGCTTCGGCATAGAAGATGTATGGTTTTTCCTTTATCTCTGAAGTATTAGTTATCAGGTAGCCTTTAGGGGTATTCTGTTCTGAATCTGGTCTTTCAAAAGCATTCAAGATGCTTTCCTCTTTGAACTGGGTGGTTAAGTGCCTATTTAAACCTTTGGTTTGTTTTTCTGTGTTCTGTGGGGGGATACTGACTGGCTCTGAAGTCTCTGGTCTAATTACGGGATACTCCCGTGACTTTGGTTCTGCACCAAATACCTGACCGTATGTTACCTCCACAGGATAGTCACTCACATGCTTTACTACGGGTGCGGCAAGTTCTTCTTCGGATATGGGGAATATAGGACTTTCAGTCTGGAGTTTTCCATCAGATAACCCTTCACGGGGAAGAGGCGACCTTACTCTTTCCGGTTCAGGAAGCTCCTCCTTTTCACCGATATTGATTCCCGATAAGAGTACCAGTCTTAACAGCCCAGGCGTTATCTCTCTTTCCGGGTTTTGGTCAGGTTTGCCCTTTGTGAAGGGTTGAGGTTGGTCAGGAACCACAGGTTCTTTGTTTTTGAACTCTCCGAGTATCAAGTTCATAAGGTCTGCAAAGCTGATATCAGAATTCTCCGCAAATTCTAACCCGAGCTCTTTAAAGAGTATAGAAAACTCACCAAACTCTACCTTGTTCAGCATAATCTCTGGTAGTTAAATCGGCGCTTGCGCTAAATGTTATAATTTTTTGCCTGTGAGTCATGGGTATAGTAGTTCAGAAGTTCGGAGGCACCTCTGTAGGTAGTGTGGAGAGGATAGAAAACGCTGCAAGGCGGGTTGTGGAAACCCTCAAGAGAGGAGACAAGGTGGTTGTTGTCTCCTCAGCTATGGCAGGTGACACGGACAAGCTTATAAGCCTTAGCAGGGAGATAACTGAGTTTCCCAATGAAAGAGAGATGGACATGCTCTTGGCAACAGGGGAGCAGAAGGCTATCGCCCTCTTTGCTATGACACTCAGGAAGCTCGGATATCCGGCTATAAGCCTCTGTGGGTGGCAGGTACCCATAGTAACCGATGAGGTGCATACCAAAGCTCGGATTAAAAAGATAGGAACCCAGAGATTAAAGAATCTTATAAACGAAGGTTACGTACCTGTTGTTGCAGGTTTTCAGGGTATAACTGAGGACTGGGAGATTACAACCTTAGGTAGAGGTGGCTCAGATACTACTGCCGTTGCCCTTGCAGCGGCTCTTCAGGCTGATTGTGAGATTTACACTGATGTGACGGGAGTATTTACCGCAGATCCCCGTATAGTCCCTAACGCCAGAAAGATACCTTACATATCCTATGAAGAGATGCTGGAGCTCGCTTCCCTTGGTGCAAAAGTTATGCAGATAAGGAGTGTTGAGTTCGCTGCCAAGTATGGGGTTAGAATACATGTTAGGAGTTCCTTCGTTGAAGAAGAGGGAACCTGGATAGTCCCGGAGGATGAGATTATGGAGAAGGTAGCTGTAAGAGGTATAACGGTAGATACAAAAGAGTCAAGAATTACCGTAGTTAGAGTTCCAGACAAACCTGGTATAGCTGCAAAACTATTCAAAGCCTTGGGAGAAGCTCACATAGTTGTTGACATGATAGTCCAGAACATATCCCACGAAGGATACACCGATATGTCCTTTACCGTCAACAGATCTGACGCTCCAAAGGCTGAGGAAATCGTAAAGAAGGTTTCCCAGGAGATAGGGGCGAGTGCGGTTGTGAGGGACGATAGGGTTGCTAAGGTTTCCATAGTGGGTTTGGGTATGAGGAGCTCTTATGGAACCGCCGCAAAGATGTTTGATGTGCTTTCAAAGAACGGCATAAACATAATGGCTATATCCACCTCAGAGATAAAGATATCCTGTTTGATAGATGAAAAATATGCGGAACTTGCGGTTAGGGCTCTTCACGAGGCTTTCATAGAGGACGGTGAGGAAATTAAGGTAGAAAACGAAAACTGAGATGGATACTGAAAGGGTCAAGAATCTCTTAGAAAAACTCCGGGAGCTGAGAATACTCGTTGTTGGAGATGTTATCCTTGACAGATACCTGTACGGAAGAGTTGAAAGGATATCACCCGAAGCTCCGGTGCCTATAGTTGAGGTTGAGAGGGAGGAAGTTCGCCTGGGTGGAGCAGGAAACGTTGCAAACAACCTCGCCTCTCTGGGTGTGAACACAACCTTAGCCGGCGTGATAGGTGAGGACAGGTCTGGAGAGCAGTTGATTGAACTTTTGAAGGAGAAAGGGATAGAGTCCAGACTGGCTGAGGATAACAGACCTACAACTGAAAAAACAAGGGTTGTTTCTATGTCTCAGCAGCTACTCAGGATAGACAGGGAAGATAGGAGTAAGATAGGTGGCAATGCCCTGAAACACGTGATAGAGGTTATCCAGGAGGGCAAGTACGACGGTGTTATAGTGTCGGACTATGCTAAAGGTGTTGTGACCCACAGGGTGGTAGAGGTTATAAGGGATAGGGAGCTGTTTTATGCAATAGACCCAAGACCTGTAAATAAACCCCTGTATGCAGGTGCTAACCTTATAACACCAAACGAGAAGGAACTCAGAGCTATGACTGACCCTCTCGGAGAGGAGAGCGTTGAAGTCTTGGGAAAAGTCTTGAAGAGAGAACTTGAGCTTGAAACACTCGTGGTCACAAGAGGAGCCAAGGGAATGACCCTCTTCAGAGAAGATGTGAAAACCTTTCCTGCCAGAGCGAGGGAGGTTTACGACGTTACCGGAGCTGGAGACACGGTTATAGCTACACTCACCGCCTTTTATCTTGCAGGAGCCACGTGGGAGGAAGCCTGCGAGCTCGCTAACCTGTGTGCGGGTATAGTGGTGGGTGAGTTTGGAACAGCGAGTGTTACTCCTGAGGAGATACTTAGGGAGATAGATGAGGAGGGGTAGTGAGTACGAGGAGATAGCGGCACGTTATCTTGAAAACCTCGGGTACTTAATCCTTGCCAAGAATTATCACTGTGGTTCGGGAGAAATAGATATAGTTGCATTAGAGGGGAAGGAGCTCGTCTTTGTTGAGGTAAAGGGAGGTAGGGATACAGAGTTTGGACACCCTGCTGAAAGGTTCAACGCAAAGAAGCTCACGCGTATGCTATCCTGTGTCTTCAGATTTATGGAGGAAAGATCCCTTGACATGCCCTTCAGGATAGACCTTCTGGTTGTTTTGGAGGGACGTATTGAGCACTATAAAAATCTTGGATATTATTGAAACACCCCGCCAAAGCGGGGTCATATATCACTCTAAAATCTCTAAAACGACCCTCTTTCCGGTTTTCCTACCCATGGCTGAGAGGAGAGTTCTGAGGGCTCTTGCAATCCTTCCCTGCTTGCCTATAACCTTTCCAAGCTCAGCAGGGTCAACCCTGAGTTCAATGACAATGGTCTTCTCCCCTTCAATCTCTGTGACCTGAACCTTATCGGGGTTGTCCACAAGGGACCTGGCGGTCGTCTCAACGATATCCTTCATAGCGCTCATGAGTGCACCTCCTTGGTGGTTTTCTTCTTGGGTACCCAGTAATCGCCAACCTTCTTGAGTTCGCATCCCTCTGGAACGATTTCATTAAGAATACCAGCCATCTCAAATATCGCTTTAGCCCTGTGGGCTACCTCAACACCCTTTTCAAGCCAGACTTTTATCTTCTCCGGCTTTATATCAAGTAAAACCTTCCTCTTTGGGTCATAAGTGCCGAGTATGTCAATGTAAGCTCCCTCTCTGGGGGACTTGGCGTCCATAACCACTATCCTGTATATGGGGTGGTGTCTCCTTCCGAACTTAGCGAGTCTTATCCTTACTGCCATATTCTTTCCTCCTCAAAACCTGAGCAGATTATTATATCACCCTTGACACTTTTCATAAAGCCCGCTTTAAATTATAGCTTGCTCCATGGACAGAAAGATACTGCTGGTGGAGGATGATATATCCATAGGGGAGATGCTTCTTCAGTGGTTGACCCATGAAGGTTTCTCCGTTGACTGGGTCAGAGACGGTCTCTCCGCTGTCAGGAAAGCTCTGGAATGCGATTACACCCTTGTTTTGCTGGACCTTATGCTTCCGAGGATGGACGGGCTGAAGGTTTGCAGGCGGATAAGGGAAACAAGGGACACACCGATAATAATACTGACCGCAAAGTCACAGGTGGAGGACAAGGTGGAGGGCTTGCAAACCGGTGCCGACGACTACATAACGAAACCCTTTTCCCTGAAGGAGCTATCCGCGAGGATAAAAGCGGTACTCAGGAGATACGGCGAAAAGGGAGACCTCTTAAAAGTGGGTGATCTGGTTGTGAGCCCCTCTACAAGAGAGGTTACGTACAGAGGGGAGGTTTTGAACCTTACAAGAAGGGAGTTTGAGCTTTTAAAATTCCTTGCGGAAAACGTAAACACGGCTCTGAGCAGGGAAAGGATATACGCAAGAGTCTGGGGAGGTAACCATGAGGAGGGCTCTAACATAGTTGACGTTTACATTAAGAACCTAAGGAGAAAGCTTGGTGACAGGGAGCATACCCTGATTAAAACAGTGCGCGGTTGGGGTTATATGTTAAAGGGCGATGTCAATCAAGTTTAAGGTACTCCTTATATTCTTGGGTGTTTACCTTGTAAGCAATATCCTTACCGTTCTACTCCTCACCATGATAGTTAAGGGTGTATCAATTCAACATTCAATAGACCGTATAGACAGCTACGTTACACCGGTTATAGACCTGTACAGGAAGCATTACAAGCATCCGAGACTGTACGTTAAAAACGTGGTGGACGAGCTTGCATCTGAAGATGTCGGCGTTGTGGTAATTAATAAAAGAGGGGAGGTTGTATACGCGAAGAACCTTCCTAAAGAACCCCTTCCCTTTGACCCACGGGATCTGGTCGGTGAAAGAAGCGGTGCGAGGGGAGACTACATATTCCTTACCAAGAGGTTAGGAGGTTATAGCCTCATATTCTTGAGCGAGATAGACATATCCTACATATACAGAGCTAACCTCCTCTCCTTCTTGGTTTCCCTGGCAATATCTGCGATAACCTCCCTACTGATAGTTCTCCTCACAAAGAGGGTTCTGGAACCCCTCACTTACCTTACCGGTAAGGTAAAGGAGATTTATGAGGGAAATATGGATGTTGATATAGAGAGGGTAAAGGGGAACGATGAGTTTTCAGTTCTCATAAACACCTTTGCCGACATGCTTGAGAAGCTGAGGAGAACTTTCACCCTCCAGAGGGAATTCATAGCGAACTTCGCCCATACCCTTAAGACGCCGCTCACCTATATAAGAGGGCAGCTTGACCTTCTCAGTTACGGGCTGTATGAGGATAGAGAAAAGTTTGATGAGGTCGTGAGGAACTTACAGGTTCAGTCCGAGAAGATGTTCAGGATTATAAACAACCTCATGTTACTCATGAGGCTTGAGAGCGGGATACCTGTAAGACGGAGCAAGGTGAACCTTATGGAGCTCTTTGCAGAGCTTGATGAAGAGTACGATTTTCTGCGTAGAACCCACAACTTCAGGGTTGAGTATCCCCACGAAGATGTAGAAGTCTTTGCGGATAAGGAGTACTTGAAGATAGCTATAGGTAACCTCATAGAGAACAGCTACAAATACACACCTCAGGGAGGACTGATACGACTTTACTACGACAGGGGTTGTGTAATTGTTGAGGATACCGGTGTGGGTATAGAGGATAAGGAGCGTGTCTTTGATAGGTTTTACAGGGAGAATACGGAAAAGGAAGGTTTTGGGTTGGGGTTGTCTATAGTTAAAGCGATTGCAGACTTGCACGGATTCGGTCTGGGTTTAGAGAGCGAGAGGGGGAAGGGGACAAAGGTCAGTTTATGCTTTTTCATCAATTCTTCATAATTGGGAAACTATCATTTCTGTAAGAAAATCCCAGAGGAGGGAAAAGGCATGAAGAAGCTACTTTCAGCTTTACTGGCTGTACTTTTCGCAGGCTCTGTTATGGCAGCTGAGCAGGCGGCACCCGCTCAGGAGCAGCAGGCACCGGCTCAGGACCAGCAACAGGCACCGGCTAAGAAGGAGCAGAAGAAGGTAAAGAAGAAGAAAGCTCATAAGAAGAAGCAGAAGAAAGCCACTGAAACCCAGAAGCAGTAAATTCCGTTAAAATTTGAAGGGGAACTTCGGTAGGGGCATCCCTGCCATCCCCTTCATCTTCCTCATCATCTTTCTCATCTCCTCGTATCTCTTGAGAACCTTATTCACCTCGGATATGCTTGTCCCGCTTCCTGCAGCAATTCTCTTCTTCCTGCTCATGTTTATGATTCTGGGATTCCTTCTCTCTTCGGGCGTCATGGAGTTTATCACCGCCTCTATCCTTTTGAACTGCTTCTCGTCCACCTTTATGTTCTTCATCTGGGCACCTATACCGGGTATCATCCCCAAGAGCTTGTCCAGGGGTCCCATATTCTGAATCATTCTGAGCATATCCCTCAGGTCCTCAAGGTTAAAGTCTCCGGCAAGAACCTTTGCGGATAGGTGCTGAGCCTTGTCCTCGGGGATAACCTCCTGAGCTCTCTCCACCAGAGACTGGATGTCTCCCAGCCCGAGTATCCTCTGGGCTATCCTGTCGGGATAGAAGGGTTCTATGTCCTCAACCTTCTCACCCACTCCTATGAACTTTATGGGAACCCCCAGGCTTTCCCTCACCGAGAGAGCTAAACCTCCCCTCGCGTCACCGTCCATCTTGGTGAGAACAACCCCTGTCAGACCTAAGAGCTCGTGGAAGGTCTTTGCCGTCTCAAGAGCCGTTTGACCCTGCATTGCATCTGCAACGTAGATTATCTCCGAGGGCTTCACCCTTTCCTTTATCTCTTTGAGCTCCTCCATGAGCTCCTCATCTACGTGGAGCCTTCCGGCGGTGTCAAGGAGAAGGTAGTCTACTCCATCCTGTTTTGCCCTCTGGACCGCTCTCTCGGCTATCTGAACCGCAGAGAGCCCTTCCTCAAAGGAGTAGTAAGGTACGCCTATCCTCTCGGCGAGCCTTTCCAGCTGGAGCATCGCCGCCGGACGCCTGACGTCTGTTGAGGAGACGGCAACCTTAAAGCCTTTCTTCTTAAGAAGATTAGCTATCTTTCCTATCGTCGTTGTCTTACCGGTTCCCTGAAGACCGACAAAGAGAACGGTTCCCTTCTTGAGGTCCTCCTTCTCCTTGCCCAGTATGTTTACGAGTTCTTCGTAAACTATCGTTATGACCTGCTCCGCAGGAGAGAGGTTCCTCTTAACCTCCTGAGAGAGTGCCCTCTCCCTTACCCTCTTGAGGAAGCTTTTCGCTACTTCATAGTCTACGTCCGCCTCAAGGAGAGCTAACCTTATATCTCTCAGAGCATCATTTATCACCTTGTCGGTTAACTTCCTTGCACCTTTAAGCTTTGATAGAGTTCCTCCAAATTTTTCTGTAAGTAGTTCAAGCATACTAAAAAGTATAATCTAAAGCCTGTGAGAATAAAAATCTACTCCATGACATACACCCTTCAGAATCAGCTGTGGAGGATATAATTTAATTGCCATGAGTTTAAAAGCCCATGAGATACGCGAGCTCTTTCTGAGCTTTTTTGAGAAGAAGGGACATACAAGGGTAAAGAGCGCCTCCCTCATACCGGAGAGCGACCCGACACTCCTCTTCGTGAATGCGGGTATGGTCCCCTTCAAAAATGTGTTTTTAGGTCTTGAGAAGAGACCTTACAAAAGGGCGGTTTCTTGCCAGAAGTGTTTGAGGGTTTCGGGTAAGCATAACGACCTTGAGCAGGTTGGATACACCTCCCGACATCACACCTTCTTTGAAATGCTTGGCAACTTCTCCTTTGGAGATTACTTCAAGAGGGAAGCCATAAAATACGCCTGGGAGTTTGTAACTGAGGTGCTTAAGCTTCCAAGGGATAAACTTTACGTATCCGTTTATAGGGACGACGAGGAAGCCTTCCGTATATGGAACGAGGAGATAGGGCTTCCACCTGAGAAGATATGGAAGCTTGGAGAGGAAGACAACTTCTGGCAGATGGGGGAGACGGGACCCTGCGGACCCTCTTCGGAAATATACGTTGACAGAGGGGAAGAGTATGAGGGGGATGAGAGGTATCTGGAGATATGGAACCTCGTTTTTATGCAGTACAACAGGGATGAAAAAGGAAACCTTACCCCGTTGCCAAACCCTAACATAGACACCGGCATGGGTCTTGAGCGGGTTGCGAGTGTCCTTCAGAACACGAAGACTAACTACGAAATAGACATAATATACCCTCTCATAGAGTTTGGGGAAGATATATCGGGCGCTACCTATGGCAGTTCCCATGAGAATGATGTTGCCCTGAGAGTGATAGCAGACCATTTGAGGGCTTTAACTTTTGCTATTTCAGACGGAGTGATCCCCTCCAATGAAGGAAGGGGATACGTTATAAGGCGTATACTTAGGAGAGCTCTCAGGTTCGGCTACAAACTCGGGGTTGTCCAGCCATTCCTTCACAAGGGTATAGATGTTGTTGTTGAGATAATGAAGGACGCCTATCCAGAGCTTGAAATGACGAGAGAGTTTGTTAAAGGTGTGGTAAGGGGAGAAGAGGAGAGGTTTATAAGGACCCTTAAGGCAGGCATGCAAGCTGTTGACGAGCTCATAGAGAGAGCAAGGGAGGAAGGAAGAGACCTCCTTAAGGGAGAGGAAGTCTTTATGGCTTACGATACTTACGGATTTCCCCTTGACCTTATAGATGAAATAGCCAGAGAAAAGGGTCTGAAGATTGACATGGAAGGCTTCAGGGTAGAGATGGAGAAACAGAGAGAGAGAGCCAGGAAACACTTTAAAGTTGAGGTAAAGAAGGTAAAACCAGTTTATCAGCACCTTAGGGATATAGGAAAAACCTCGGAGTTCGTCGGTTACGAGCATTACGAATACGAGACGGAAGTAACAGGTATAGTTTCCGGTGATGAACTTGTTTCAGAGATTTCTGAGGGTGATGAGGGAGAACTTGTCCTTAAAGAGACACCTTTCTACCCAGAGAAGGGTGGACAGGTTGGTGATACCGGTTTGATAGAAACCGACAGGGCACTATTTAAGGTGGAGGACACCCAGTCTCCGGTTGATGGGGTCATAGTCCATAAGGGGAAAGTTCTCAAGGGTAGGCTCCATGTAGGTGACAGAGTTATAGCAAGGGTGGACAGGGAGAGGAGAGAAGACATAATGAGGAACCACACAGCCACCCATCTACTCCACGCAGCCTTGAAGAATGTTCTTGGAGAACATGTGCGTCAGGCTGGGTCTCTGGTTGCGGACAGGTACATGCGGTTTGACTTTACCCACTTTGAAGCGCTTACAAGGGAAGAGCTAAAGAGGATAGAAGAGCTTGTGAACGAGAAGATAAGGGAGAACCTGCCTGTCCAGGTTAAGGAGATGGCATACCAGGAAGCTATAAAGAGTGGAGCTGTAGCTATATTTGAGGAAAAGTATGGAGATACAGTTAGAGTTATATCGGCAGGGGAGTTCTCAAGGGAACTGTGCGGAGGAACGCACGTGTCAAGGACAGGTGACATAGGTTACTTCAAGATACTCTCCGAATCGTCGGTGGGTGCTGGAGTGCGACGCCTCATAGCACAGACAGGAAGGTGGGCTGTTGACACATCCTTTAAAGAGCATTCACTCCTTGAGGACATAGGTCTTTCGCTGAACGTTAAACAGGAAGATATACTTGCCCGGATAGAATCCTTGAAGGAAGAGT
This sequence comes from Hydrogenivirga caldilitoris, assembly GCF_003664005.1. Classification (NCBI taxonomy): domain Bacteria; kingdom Pseudomonadati; phylum Aquificota; class Aquificia; order Aquificales; family Aquificaceae; genus Hydrogenivirga; species Hydrogenivirga caldilitoris. The sequence goes on along the minus strand of NZ_RCCJ01000001.1, from coordinate 1,582,335 downwards.
TAAGGGAGAGGGACCGGGAAGTTGCAAGGCTCAGACAGGAGCTGTTAAAGCTGCAGATGGAGACTTCAATCAAACGTGAGGAGGTTGGCGACTTCACCCTCTTCTGGGGAAGGTTCAAGGATGCAGAGTCTGAAGAGCTGAGAAACCTTGCAGACATGCTCAGACACAAAACGGGCAGGGACGTTGTCTTTCTGGTCTCTGAAAAGGAAGGGAAGCTGTCCACGGTGGTAGCGGTGTCTAAGGAGATAGCCCATAAGATAAAAGCTAACCAGCTTATAAAGGAGGTCGGAAAGTCTTTGAAGGGAGGAGGAGGGGGAAGAGAAGACCTGGCTCAGGGTGGAGGAAGCAACCCTGCCGGTATAGAAGAGGCTGTTAAAATATTAAGGGAGAAGTTAAAAGAGACCACCTTAGGAGGTTAGAAGATTGAGAGCGGGCATTTTTGTGGTTGGAGCGCTGTTAGGGGTTTTTCTGTTTTCCTGTGAGAAGAAAGAGGAAAAAGCCCAGAAGCCTGTCCAGGAGGAAAAGAAGGAGGAGGTTGTAAAGCAAGCAGAGCAAAAGGCAGTACCGGAGAAGAAAGAGGGAGCCTACGCTATCGCTGATAGCAAGGGTTGTCTTGCCTGCCATGATGTTCAGAGGAAGAAGGTGGGTCCAGCCTACGTGGATGTTGCCAGGCGCTATGAAGGGAAAGAAGGTGCGGTTGAAGAGCTTGTGAAAAGCATAACCAAGGGTAGCATGGGAAAGTGGGGAAGCATACCCATGACACCCCAGCCCGTTACTGAGGAAGAAGCCAAGCAGTTGGCTGAATGGATACTTAGTCTTAAATAACTTCCCTCTTTACCCTGCTTGATACGTTGCACATTAACTCGTAGGGAATAGTGCCCGCCTCCCTTGCCAGCTCCCCAAAGGTCCTCTCCTCGTTAACAACGGTTACCCAGTCTCCGACCTTTATATCTGTCCCACTTAGATCAAGAATCGTCATGTCCATAGTTATGTTCCCGATTATGGGGAGTCTTAAACCTTTATGGAGTAGGTATCCCCTGTTTGAAAGACTCTTCATTAGACCGTCCGCATAACCGAAGGCTACTACGCCTATCTTTGTTCTCCTTTGAGTTATAAAAGTCCTGCCGTAGGATATGGGGAAACCTTTGGGAACCTCCTTTACCGATAGGAGCCTCGCTTCCAGACTTACCGCAGGTTTTAGGTCTAACGGGTAATACCTTAGAGGTTTCTCTCCGTAAAGGGCAAGACCAACCCTTATATGGGTGGTATAAGGCACCTTGTAAATTACGCCGGCGGAACTCTCAAGGTGAATTTTGAGCCTTCCTTTGTACCTCCTTACAATCTCTTCAAACTTTTTTATCTGTTCCCTGGAAAACTTTTCATCTGCAGGTGTTGATAGATGGCTCATAACACCCACTATCCTCGGGTCCTCTATGAACTCTTCCACAAAACCGAGTCTCCCCATACCAGTGTCATACTTTATATGAAACTTTATGTCCTCTTTGCCTAAGACCTTTAGGTGTTCAGGGTCTGATACAACAGGGGTCAGCTCATACTCCTTAACAGCTTCTATCTCCTCTGGTAGTATTCCCCCCAGTATAAGTACTTCTCCCTTTATGCCGAGTTCCCTAAGAAAAACACCCTCATCTACACACGCTACCGCAAAGGAATCAACCTCAGGAAGCTCCCTAAGTATGGGGGCTATGTACCGTACACCCATACCGTAGGCGTCAGACTTAACCACTGCGATGAGTTTCTTACCGCTGTATCTGAACAACTCCTTTACGTTGTGCTCAATTGCTGAGCGTTTTACTCTGAGCACAGACCTGCATCCCAGACGTGTGTCGTTATGGCTTTTAAGCACAATTTAAATTTTAGCCGAGTTAGAATTTAACCATGGAAGCAAAGGAAATAGGAATCATCGGACTTGGAAGAATGGGATTGGGGATAGGGAGAAGGCTTGTCCGCAAGGGCTGGAAGGTACTCGGTTACGATAGAAGCTCGGAGGCGAGGGATAAGGCTGAGGAAGGAGGGATAGAGGTCTTTGAGGAGGTAGATTTCCTTTGCGGAGAGTTTTCTGACAGGAGACTCATATGGATAATGGTGCCTGCCCCCGTGGTAGACGAGGCTATATCTTCTCTGAAACCCAACCTCTTGGAAGGGGACATAGTTATAGACGGGGGAAACTCCTACTACAAGGACTCCGTGAGGAGGTTTAATGAACTCTCATCTGTTGGCGTTCGCTTCCTTGATGTGGGGGTCAGTGGTGGTGTGTGGGGAGAAGAACGGGGCTACTGTCTCATGATAGGAGGGGAGGAAAAGACTTTCAGGGAAATAGAAGACCTATTCAGAGACCTGTCCTATGGAGGAGACGGCTACGGATATATGGGGAAGCCCGGAAGCGGACACTTCGTTAAAATGGTTCACAACGGGATAGAGTACGGGATGATGCAGGCGATCGCCGAGGGTTTTGAGCTTATGAAGGAAAGCGGTTTCGGTCTGGACCTAAAGGAAGTGGCAAGGGTCTTTACTAAAGGGAGTGTGGTGAGTTCGTGGCTTATGGATTTGACCTACCGCTCCTTTGAAGATTTCGGTGACCTGGAAGGCGTTGAGCCCTTTGTTGCCGATTCCGGGGAAGGAAGGTGGACAGTCCAGGCGGCGGTAGAGCTCGGAGTTCCTCTATGGGTTATAGCTGATTCCCTCTTTAACCGTTTCAGGTCAAGACAGTCAGACTCCTTCAGGGATAAACTCCTCGCCGCTCTCAGATATGAGTTTGGTAGGCATGAAGTTAAGAGAAAGGATGGATAAAGAATTTGTAATTTTCATCTTTGGGGGAACGGGAGACCTGGCGAAGCGAAAGCTGTTCCCTGTTCTTGAAAGCATGTACAAGGGTGGAAAACTCCGGGGCTTAAAGGGTGTGTACGCTCTCGGGAGGAGTGTAGGCAAGCTTAGGGACTACGTCTCAAACCTTGATAGGGACTTTGCAGGCTTCTTCCACCCCTTTGAGTTTGACGTTACAGACAAAGACTCCTACGAACGCCTTGGCAGAGAGGTGTCCAGGTTTCCTAAAGAGGAGCTTATATTCTACCTGGCTCTTCCTCCCCAGCTGTTTGAGACAACTATAGTTCATACTGGCTCCCTTTTGAGGAGGTTTTCAAACCCGAGGAAGATCGTTATAGAGAAACCCTTCGGCTTTGACCTTGAATCGGCAAGGAAGCTTAACTTTCAGCTCAGGCGTTACTTTACCGAGAGGGAGATATACAGGATAGACCACTTTCTCGGTAAGGTTGCCATACAGAACATACTCTCGGTACGTTTTTCCAACTACATCTTTGAAGGTATATGGAACAAGAATTTTATAGACTGTATCCAGATATCGGCACTTGAAGAGATAGGGTTAGAGGGTAGAGCGGGATACTATGACAGAGTTGGAGCCCTTAGGGATATGGTACAGAACCACCTTCTTCAGATACTCTCCTTTCTGGCAATGGAGCCACCTGCTATTATGGAAGCTGAACGTGTGAGAGATGAAAAGGTAAAGGTCCTCTCCTCAATAAGGAAATTCTCCAGAGACGAGATAGACCGCTACGCGGTTAGGGGCAGATACAGAGGGTATATTCAAGAGCTTGGGAGGGACTCAAACACCGAAACCTATGCGGCTGTTAAGCTCTTCATAGATAACTTCCGTTGGGAAGGAGTCCCTTTCTATCTCAGGACCGGGAAAAGGTTAAAGAAGAAGGTTACTCAGGTTGTGGTTCTGTTCAAAGAAGTTCCGGGAAACTTCGGAAGGCTCCTTGGTTGCGTTCCTAGACAGAATAAGCTTGTCTTTGATATAGCCCCCTCAAACGACGTAAAACTCTTCTTTGAAATGGCACCTCCGGAAGGCTTCTTAGCCTGCCCGGTTGAAAGGGAGATGGAACTTGACCTGTCTCCGGACGGATTACCCGAAGCCTACGAGACCCTCATAGAGGATATACTTGAAGGTAATCAGACCCTGTTTATAAGGGAGGACGAGTCGGAGCTTGCCTGGGAGATAATTCAGCCGATACTGGATGCGTGGAAAGAAGACACGAATGTCCCAGAGTACGAGCCGGGGAGCTGGGGACCTGAGGAGGCGGAGGTGTTTATAGGGAAGGATGGCAGGGGGTGGGTGCTTGTATAAGTTTGTGACGGGCAGGGACCAGGAGGAAGTGAGCGAAAAGTTAGCAAGGTTCTTGGCTGATAATGCCACACAGGTCATAACGGATAAAGGCGTGGCTAAACTTGGTCTTGCAGGCGGTAGCTCTCCGAAAAGGGCTTATGAGCTATTCAGCGATATCTTTAACCTATGGGAACGTACCCTTATATTTCCCACCGACGAGAGGTACGTTCCCTCTGAGGACAGAAGAAGTAACTACAGAATGCTCAGGGAAACGCTCGGAGAAAGAGCGAAGATATACAGGGTTAAAACGGAACTCCCTCTCAGAAAAGCCTGCGAGGACTTCAACAGAGCTCTGGGTATGGCAGGAGCCCTTGACCTGGTTCTCTTGGGACTTGGAGCCGACGGACACACAGCCTCTTTATTCCCGTGTGTCCCCTGCGAGCCTTGCGGTGAGAACGCCTGCACCTCCCGTTCCCCGGACGGACTTGAACGGGTCAGCATGAGCCTCGGTTATATAAACAGCTGTAAAAAGGTTGCCTTCATTGTTGTCGGGGAGAAAAAGAGAAGGGCTTTAGAGGGTTTACTAAAGGGAGAGGACATACCCGCTGTAAGGGTAAAAGGGGAAGAAGACACGCTGATATTTACTGACCTTCTTCAAGAAGCTCGTTCTGAACTTCAAAGTAAACGTAGTAAGCATTGACCGGGTTTACATCAAAGAACACTGGCACCTGAGCGTAGGAAGGGTCTATTTCAAGGAGGGCATCATTTATATTCTCCCTCACGTAGTCTATATCCTGTCCCTCCTCAACCATCTTCCTTATCGTTTTTCTGAGGTCGTCTATATACTTGTAAGTCCACCTCACCCTGTCCCTTATCCTATCCTTTGTGAGCATAGGACTACCATGACCGGGCAGTAGGACATCAGGGTCAAGTTCAAGTATCTTTTCAAGGCAAACGAGCCAGCTTTTGGAGTTCCCAGAGCCCAGAAAGGGGAGCCTTCCATCAAAAACTATATCCCCGCTGAATAGAACTTTCAGAGCCGGTATCCAGGCTATTATGTCTCCGGGGGTGTGAGCTTTGCAGAAGTGTCTTACCTCTATCTTTAACCTGCCCATGTGTATGTCAAGGTCTCTGGTTATAGTTATATCCGGCTCAACCATCTGCGTCCCTTCCATGTGCTCCTTTAGGAGCTTCTTCCTTGCCTCATAAAAGTTCCAGCTTGAAGGTTGAGATACGTAGTCGTAAGCCCACTCATGGGCTATGACAACTGAGCCAACTTCCTTTAAAGCGCCTACCCCGTAAAAGTGGTCTGTATGGTAGTGGGTTATCACCGCAAACTTTATGGGCTTATCCGTGACGCTCCTTATAGTCTCTACGAGCTCCTTTCCCAGCTTGTAGGTTGTGAGAGCGTCCACAACTAAAACACCGTCCTTCGTAATCACAAAGTAGGCATTGGAAATGAAGCCCCTGTTCTCATAGCTCACCTGCTCGTGGGCGCCAAACACCCCGTAAACGTTGTCTTTTATCTTTTTAAGGGTTTCCTTAACGTGTTTGGGGTAATCTTCGGAGAAGGACAAGTTTATCAGAAGTAAGGGTAGCAGCAGGAGGACCTTTCTCATTGTTCCCCTTTCACCTCTTTTATAGCACTCTTTACATCGTTGTCTGCCTTTAGGAAGAGCTCCTTAGCCTGTGGGGACAGGTATTTGTCAAAAACCTTCAGTAAGGTCTTAACATTCACAAAACCCACGGCTACGGAACCATCTTCCCTCTCGTGGAGATAAATCCTGCAGGGAGCCATAACACCGAGCTGGGGGAACTCTCTGAATATCCTCTCGGCATAGGATAGGTTGCATACCAGTATGTAAGAGAATCGGGGTTTCTCCGTAGCAACATCTATCACACCGAGGACGTTCATATTCCTGCCATCAAGGGCTGTTTTTAGAAGGAGCTTAACATCTTCAAAGTCCATACCTTGAATAACTTCTTCATACTGGAGGCGGTGTTTAGGCTTGCCTTCCTGGGAGAAGGACAGGGCTAAGAAGAGGGTCAGGCAAAGGAGAAGTATCTTCTTCATCTCTTCTCCCCCTCGGCAACTTCCGCTATAGCTATACGGAGCCTCTGGTAAACATCAGCGATAAGTTGCGAGTCCTTATCACCGAGCTCTGTAGCGTAGTCCCTTATAAGGAGGACCTCCTTCATTGAGGTTATGTAAACCTTACCTCCCTTTTCATAGACTGCCACGCTACAGGGTATGAGGACACTCATGAAAGGGACTTTCCTGAGGAGCTCTTTCTTCTCCTTTATATCACAGGCAAGCACCGTTGTATAGTTGGGGAAATCCTTTGAGCCCCTCTCATGGATGACATCGGACATAGGCAGCGTGCGTATAACGTTAAGTCCCTTTTCGTTTAGCTTCTTTACAAGCTTCTCCACCACCTCCCTTTGATTTTCCTTACCCTTGACCTCCAGGGTGAAGAAGAACATATTCTCAGGTGTAATTAAGCGTGTCTTTACATAGAAGATAAAGGCGAGGACGGCTACCAGGCCGCCCACGAGAAACAGAATCGCCCTCATGCTCCGAAACACTCTCCGTAGGTTGTGTATGGAGCGTCAAGAACCTTGACGTTGGGCTTAGTTCTGACCTTTATGCTTCCCTTCTTCTTTATGTAGTTTATGAGGATGTCATATACGGGAACAGGTTTGTAGTCCGGATGTATAGCGTCAGGTGGTGGCGGGGGTCCTCCGTAAACTGCCATAAGATACTCCTTGTTCTCCTTGAGAGGCTTTCCTCCTATCCATACCCTCTTTATCCTCTTGTACTGGGGTCCGTAAACTTCTATCTCGTACTCCACGTTCCAGAGCCTTGACATGTCTCCACCCTGCTGGTAGAAGGGGTCGGGGTTGAAGACGTTGTCTGCCACGTCTTCCCAGACTTCTAAGAGCTGTTTCCCCGTCCTCTTGAGGACGTAAACGTTGGGGTAGGTTATAGCCGTGTAGTCATAAACGTGGTCTCTCGTTATCTTCTGACCGGGAAGAACTACCGTTCCCCACCTGTATCCGGGTGAGGTCACAACGTCAAGGTCTCCTCCGTAGTAGTCGTTTATAGCCTCTCCCACAAGCCAGTCCCAGGTGGAGAAGAAGGTGTCTCTCTTGTAGAGCATAACCTCGGCAACACCTATCTCCTCATCAAGTTTATGGGTCTTGTTCACCTCAGCTTTCCACTTGCTGACTATCTCCTGGGCGCCCTTATCGGCTGGAATGAGGTTCGTCGCAACGGGATACAGCTTAAAGTTGAAGTTCCTTATCTTTCCGTTCTTCACATCAAGGTCAAGCCTTCCTACGAACTTTCCGTGAGAGCCTGCTATGAGAACGAGGGTCTTACCTACCCTCACAGCCCTCGGTGTGACGTCGTGGGTGTGTCCTGATATTATCACGTCTATACCCTTTACAACCTTCGCTATCTTCTGGTCAAGGGGGAAGCCGTTGTGGGTCAGGAATATGACCGCATCCACTTTATGTTGTTCTCTGAGCTCGTTAACGAACTGCTGGAGCTGGTCTTCCCTTATCCCGAAGCTCCATCCCTCAACGAACTGTCTCGGGTTTGCAAGGGGTGTGAAGGGGAAGGAGCTACCTATTATTCCAAGTTTCACACCGCCCACCTCTTTAATCGTATAGGGCTTAAAGACGAGCTCACCCCACATCTCATCAACCACGTTGTGGGTTATGAACTCACACCCGCCCTTTTTCAGGTCCTCTATCCTCTTCAGGAATATATCCTTTCCGAAGGTAAAGTCCCAGTGGGCGACGAAGAGGTCATAGCCTGTGTAGTTCATCCACTCCACGACTGACTTGCCTTCGGTAAAGGTTCCTATGGCGGTGGTGGTCCAGGTGTCACCACCGTCCATCACTAAGACCTTGTCCCTTCCCCTCTCCGCTATGACGTGCTTTATTATCGTGGTTATGTGGGCAGCACCGCCCATCTTCCCGAACTTGTGGGCGAGCTTTGGAAAGTCCAGACAGCTGGTAAAGTATGCTTCAAGGGTTCCGGGAGATATCTTGTAATACTTGAGGAAATCCTTTCCCGTTATGTATCCCGGTGTCCCCACAAGCTCTTTGGGAGCGACGAGGTTCATAGGTTCAGCGAAGTAAAGGGGGTCAAGGTGGGCGTGCATATCGGTTGTAAAGAGCAGAGTTACGTTACCCACCGGCTTGAACCTCATTATGTCGTCGTAGGTCATCTTTGCGAGAGCCGATACGGGATTTGCGCTCAGATAGGCTCCCGTAACTATAGCAAGCTCAAGGAAATCTCTTCTCGTAAGATGCATCTGCCGTTACCTCCTATAAGAACATAAAAAAAGTTACCATAAAAGGAAAGTTTATGTTGAAAGTCAGGGGGACAAGGCGCCCCCCTGGGGTGGTATCACTTGTTGAGCGGAGAGTTAGGGTCATGCATGTAGGCGACTATGTCGGCTATCTCCTCAGGCTTGAGAACTCCGTGGTATCCGAGTCTGGGCATGACTGAGCAGGGGTTCACAGCCCAGGAGTTGTATATCCTGATGTAGGTGTCCTTGGGGTCTATACCTCTCTTTCCATAACCTCTGAGGGAAGGTCCTATGTTTCCGCAGGCGATTATCTGAGGGTCTCCGCAGTGGCAGGCGTAACAGTTACCCCTTCTGCTCTTTCCGCCCTTCTTTGGGTCTCCGAAGAGTTTCTCACCCTTAGCTATGTCCTTTCCTACTACCCCTCCTTCGGGGAACTTGACAGTGGCGAGCATCTCCTTCTTGAAGGTCTCAAGGTCTATCCCCTCGGGGACGAGCTGGTTGGGGTTGGAGCAGGCTTTCTGATACTTATCCTGATTGGCAAGGGCTATTTCAAACTTCTCCTTTGCACTCAGCTTCTTCTCCTCAGCCTTCGGAGCTTCCGCCTGCTGTGCCGCCGGCTGACAAGCTACCAAAAGCCCGGTCCCTAATATTACTCCTGTAAATAAAAACTTCTTCATCTTCGCCCCTCCTTTATCTCAAGAGTCCGGGAACCTCTATGGTTGCCCCGTTTGCAGCGTGCTTCATGTAAAGCTCAAGGGCTATAACCCAATCCGAATGTGCCGGTGGCTTCTTCACCCAGTCCTTCTTCTCATCCCACTGCTTCGTGTATAGGAAGTAAGCCTTGAAGCAGCTCCTTACCCTGTCCTCCATCGTCCACATCCTGTCGGAACCGAACCTGTAAGCGGGCCAGTGGGTGTAGAGCTTGTTCTTAACAGGGTCGGGGAGTCCCTGGAGCCTTATCCTCTTTCCTGCAAGAACGGTATGACATATACCGCAGGAGAAGTCCCTCGCTCCTACCCTCATGTACCAGAGCTGCTCTCCGTACTTATACATCTCCTTCTCTTGGGGGTCATCAAGCTGGACGCTTATAGCCTGTCCGTTGCTGAGAGATGCCACGTAAGTCGCGAGGGGAACCCTCCACTTCTTGTCAAAGTCCTTTTTGAACTTCTTGTCCTTGGCGTCAAACCCCATGTACTTGGTCATGCAGCCCTTTATCCTCGTATCTATGTCGGCAACCCTGTCAAGGTCCTTGTAGTACCTGGGCATCTTAGCGTAAGCTCCCTGGAGCTTCTCCCCGTCCTGTCCGTGACAGGAGGCGCAGGTCTTTCCGTTTGCACCTTTTATGCTGTGGTAGTAGTCTTTGCCTTCATCAATAAAGGCGTGCCCGGGATGCATCCCCAGCTCAAGGAGCTCCTTCAGGTGGGTGGGAAGCTGCTCCTCCTGTGCCATTGCCATTGTAAAAACAGCCCCTCCAGCCACAAGGGCTGAAGCAAGTATAGCCTTCCTTTTCATCTTAACCCCTCCTTTGTTTAAGAAACATTTATCTCAGCGCTTTTTTCCCACTTGCCTCCCTTGTTGTCCTCGTATTTGATGGTGAGAGTTCCAGATTCGGTAACCTTCATCTTAATGGCGAAGTACGGGTTCTTACTTACCCCTGCCCCTGTGTGAAGGGTGGTTACCTTCTTTCCGTTGAAAAGAAACTCAACCTTGGTTATGTAGTGGGCAGGTATGAGCTGGCCTGTCTTCTTGTCCTTCCTGAGGCCCGTCTCCATAGGGTGGGTTATGACCATCTGAATCTTCACAACCTCGCCCTTTGAGGCGCTCTTGGGTACCCTGACTACAGCTCTTCCTATGGTTGCCATCTTCCTTTACCTCCCTTTTAAATTTTTAAGGTTTTATCAGCCACAACCGCCGACGGTTACCTTAACCTCTTTAGCAGCTGCAAGGAGTGTTCCATCCTTCATCTTAACGACCGCCCTTACGGGAGAGGTTTTTGCAAGCTTTATCCTTGTGGCGAAGAACACTTCCCCGTTCATGGGTGTAAGCTCAACGGTAGCAACCCAGGGGTTGAAGTTTTCATCGGCGAATATGTAGAGAGCCTCAACCTGGTCAACGGGTATGTTGGCGCTCACCTGAACGGGAACGTTAGCACCGGACTCGGCTATGGTAGGAGCCTTAATGTTTATCAGGTTGCTCTCCTTCAGACCGGAGAGTCCTTTCCCCAGGTGCTCCTTCAGGGCATCTTCAATGGACTTCTTCTCAGCCCCGAAGGAGGTTCTTACCGCTCCGGGAGCTGCCAGTAGTGCCACCGCTCCCACTCCTGCCACCTTCAGCAGGTCCCTTCTTGTAATCATGGCTAACACCTCCTTAAACTGGTTTTTTTACAAGCTCTAGTTAGCAAGTTTAAAAAGTCTTCCCGCTCCCTGCTTCCAAATATACTCAAAACTATCCTATCATAGTTGGGGTCATAAATAACAAAATGGGGGGTTCCGTAAACCCCAAACTTCCTGTTGAGTTCTTCCGAACTGTTTATGTTGAGGCTAACTACAATGAAGCGCTCCCTTATGTAGCGGTCCACATCGGGGTCACCGAGGACAAACTCCTCCATCTGTAAGCAGTAGGGACAGTGCTCTCCGTAGAAGTACAGGAGAACTTCTTTCCCTTGGGCTTTGGCAAGCTCAACGCCTCTTTTAAAGTCCGTGACCCACCCTTCAACCTGGGCGCTGGAAAGTGTAGATATTCCAATAATTAGAAGGACTAAGATTCTCAACATCGCACTAAATAATTTAGAGGAAAGGGCTTGGGAAGTTTATTAATTGTTACTTATGTATTGATAAATAAATCTAATTTAAAATGATTAGCATATAAGGAAAATCTTATGGAAATTTGGGAACTGTTGGTAGAGAAAGGGTCTCTTCAAGACCGAACATGAGGTTCATGTTCTGGACCGCCTGTGAGGAAGCTCCCTTACCGAGGTTATCAAGGGCTGAAAGTATAATAGCCGTTGAGCTTCTGGCGTCATAGGTTGGGTAAAGGATGCAGTTGTTGGTACCGAGAACCCACTTTGTCATTGGAGGTGTGCGGGATATAGTAATGAAAGGCTCACCTGAATAGGTTTCCCTGTAAAGGTCTTCAATATCTTTGATATTTGTTCTTACGTAAAGGGTAGAAAGCATTCCCCTTGACGCAGGCACCACCACAGGTGTAAACCTTATCCTCATCTCTCTACCTGAGAGCCTCTTCACAACGTCCTCCATCTCTGGCGTGTGTCTGTGCTTCTCAACGGAATAGGCGAAGAAGTTCTCCTCCATTTCCGGATAGTGGAATTGTTGTCTTAGCCCTCTCCCAGCCCCAGACACTCCAGAAAGGGCGTGTACTATTACGCTGTCAAACTCAACCTTCTCTTTAATTAGCGGATACAAAGCGAGGAGGGTAGCTGTAGGGTAACACCCCGGATTTGCTACCAGCTGAGCCCCTTTAATACTCTCCCTGAAAAATTCAGGCAACCCGTAAACAGCTGTTTCCAATACATCTTCATACCTGTGCACAAAACCGTAAAACTCCTCGTAAGCCTTTGGGTTCCTAATTCTATAAGCTCCGGAGAGGTCAACGACCTTCTTCCCTTTAGATAAGAGCTCAGGGACAGTTTCCAGGGAAACTTCGTGGGGAAGGCACAAGAAAGCGAGGTCAAAGTCTTCTTCAGGTTCCTTTGATAGGACGAGGTCTCCAAGCTTGGGTGTCAGGTGGGGTAAAACCTCCGAGACCTTTCTTCCAGCGGTTGAAGAGGATACGAGGTCAGTTATGCGAACGTAGGGGTGCTCAACGAGGATACGGATAAGTTCTGAGGCTGTATAACCCGTAGCTCCGTAAATACAGACCCTTAACGTTTGCTCCACCTGTACTTAGCCCTTGCACCCATCTGAGCGTATTTCTTCCTCTCCTTCTCCCTTGCATCTCTTGCGAGGAGTTTAGCCTTCTTAAGCGGCGTTCTGAAGTCTGAGTTGTGAGCGAGGAGAGCTTTTGCAACCCCGTACATTATAGCCTCAGCCTGACCGGATATTCCTCCTCCTTCAACGGTGGCGTATATGCCGAACTTCCCTTCCGTTCCTGTAGCCTTGAAGGGAAGCATCACCTTCTGGAAGAGAGTCTCCCTCTGAACGTAATCTCTGAGGTCGTACTCCTTACCGGTCTCATCTACCCTGACTATGAACTTATTGGGCTGGTCTTTCAGTATCCACACTCTGGCTATAGACTCCTTTCTCCTTCCAGTTCCGTAATGGGAGTTCTCAGGTGTTATTTTGAAGTCTTTAAGTTTCATGCCTCAACCTCCAGGGGCTCTGGTCTCTGAGATACATGAGGGTGCTCAGCTCCCCTGTACACCTTCAACTTTTTGAGCATCCTATGTCCGAGCCTGTTTTTGGGGAGCATCCTCTTCACTGCCAGTGTTATGACCTCTTCGGGTTTGTTCTCAAGCATCCATTGAAGGGTTCTCTCCTTAAGTCCTCCCGGGTAGTTGGAGTGCCTGTAATACTTCTTCTGAGAGAGCTTGTTTCCTGTAACCCTGATTTTGTCTGCGTTAACCACCACTACGAAATCTCCACAGTCAACGTCCGGCTGGTAGTAGGGTTTGTGCTTTCCTCTCAGTATCTTGGCTATCTCGCTGGCAAGCCTTCCTAAGACTTTGCCTTCCGCATCAACCACGTACCACTTTCTCTCAACTTCCTGGGGTTTTACCCTGTATGTCTTCATCTCACACTCCTTTCAGGAAACCACTATTGTATTACTTTTTTCCTAAATATTCAAGGGGGTTGAGTACAGCGCCGTCTTTGGTTCTGACCTCAAAGTGGAGGGCACACTTCCCGGAGCCCGGTTTTAGCCCTACCTTCCCGATAACCTCTCCCTTAGCTACGTTGTCTCCTCTGTCAACCAGGTTCTGCATGTTATAGGCATATATTGACAGATACCCAGCATGCTCAACTATTACCATATTTCCATAGGTTGAAAGGTCATCTCCACTGTATATAACCTTACCGCTATCAACAGCCCTGACCTTTTCACCGCAGGAAGCGTATATATCAACACCCCTTGAGCCTTCCTCAACCTTTCCATCTACGGGAAGGAAAGCTATATCTATCTTAGGTTTGTCTATGTACTTTCTCTCAAAGGCTTTCTTTGGGACAGGTACTTTTATCAGCTGTCCTACCCGTATTACGTCACTCCTGAGTCTGTTGGCAGCCTTTATGTCTCTCCAGTTCACCCCAAACTTCTGGGCTATTCTCTGTAAGCTATCTCCTCTCCTCACCCTGTACTTTATGTATACGACCTCTCCCCTTCTGTAGGTTTTAGATGTCTCTGCACTCTTTTCTTCGCTTGTGGGTATCTTCAGCTTCTGTCCTACGAATATAGTGTTGCTCCTGAGTCTGTTGGCAGCCTTTATGTCTCTCCAGTTCACCCCAAACTTCTGGGCTATTTCTTTAAGACTATCCCCGCGCTTTACAACGTAGATAGTGTAATTTGTAGGTGAACTCTTCTTCTGGGGGCTTCTGCCCTTATAAGGTATGCATAGCCTCTGACCCACCCTTAGGAACTTCTTTTTATCAAGTTTCGGGTTCGCTCTAAGGATATCCTCTATGTACATGTTATATCTGTCAGCCACGCTCCAGAGACTCTCCCCCGGTTTGACCTTGTGATAGAGCCTGCATTTAGCAGCGTTACCTTCTGTAGGCAGGAGGCTAATAGCGAATATCAAAACCAGTAAGAGGTTCATCCTGCTCCTCCTTCAAAATCTCCAGCTTGTCCACCCTTGACAACCTTGGACCCCTCCACACATCCCTTATGAAGTTACATAAAACTTCTTCGTCACCTTCAACGAGTATTTCAACCCTCCCGTCAGGGAGGTTTCTCACCCAGCCTGACAATCCGTAACTCTGGGCAACTCTGTGGGTGTAAGCTCTAAACCCTACACCCTGCACAAGCCCTGATACAAAAATGCGAAAGCGCATGTCCTTTATAATATTACCAAAGGGAGGTTTCAGAGGATGGAAAATACCGTAACGTTCTTGCTAAACCCGTTAAAGAACAACCGTGTATGGGCTGTCATGACTTACGATGGAGAGCTTATGTATGACATAATGTCAGTCAAGCGGGCTGAGTTCTGCATTGCCGAAAATGAACAGTACTGGCTCAATCCTTTCGGAGGGAGCTTCCAGTGGGAAACAAAGGTATCAAAGCCATACGAGGCAGAGTTTGTCCTGTTCAAGAGGGAGGCTCAGCAGTATATGTGCGTGTTTGACCTTGATATAGCCGACCTCCAGTATGTAGATTACGCACCTACGAGCGGAGAACTCGTTTTTGATGAGGCTGAACTCTCAAGGAAACTCGGTCACGCTCAGCTTGAGGAGTTCAAAAGGTTCATGGGTGAACTCTGGGAGTATGTGAAGGAGAGCTCCTGATGCTTGACGAAAAGCTCCTTGAGATAATCGCTTGCCCTGTATGTAAGGGTGAGCTTGTGTACGACAAGGAAAAGGACAGACTTATCTGCCAGAGGTGCGAAGTTTATTATGAGGTCAGGGAAGGTATACCCGTTCTCCTTCCAGATTCCGGGAAGCCTCTCCAAGAAGAAAACTCTTAAGCTCCTCTTCACTCTGAGTCTCAAAGTCTGCAGGAACTTCAATGTCAACAACCCTTTTAAAATGAACGAATTTCATCGGTTTACCATAGATCTTCCTGTAAAAGTAAACCATCTCCCTATCTGCGTTGTTATCCCCAACGTATATACCCATGTCAGCACCCAGAGACTCCATGCACATGTGAAGGGGGAAGGGGTGGGGCTTCCTGAGGTTCTTGTCCACAACGTCATCCTCATCAACTGTAACATCAAAGAAATCCCTTAGGTTGAACCTGTTAAGCACAAACTCAAGGTCGCCTTTGGGTCTTCCGGTAACTATACCGAGGGGGACGCCGGAAGATTTCAGCTCTTTAAAGAACTCAACGGAGAGAAGCTGCTTTTCTCTATATTTGAGTTTCTCGTATATCTCGGTGAACTTTTCAACGAGCTCGCTGTACTCAACCTCGCCACCGAACTCCTTTATAACTTCGTAGGTAACGTCCCAATCGTTGTTTATCGCTTTCTTGAATTTTATCTCCTTGACGACAGAAACCGGCACATCCTGACCCAGAAAGAACTCTGCTGTCTCTTTTATGGCGTAATGGTAACTCTCGCGGACGTCCACTATAACACCGTCAACATCAAAGATTATTGCTTTCATTCTTATACGTGCTCCGGGATGTTTTCCTGAGTTTTGGACATGATGAACTTAACGAAGTTACTCGCTAAAAACGTTATATTGGAGGTTTTAGGGTAAATTATGTTGAACCTTCTCTTGACTTTAAATCCCTTTATCTTGACGGGAACTACCTGACCCCTCTCTATCTCTCTTATCATTAAACCTTTTGAAAGGAAGGAGGAGCCGTAACCGCTCTTGACTATATGCAGAATAGTTCTGCTGTTGTTGGCTTCTATCTTTATGTTTAGCTTCTCAAAGACTATGCCGAGTTTCTCCAAGGTTTCCTTCACTATCTTTCTTGTTCCCGAGTTCATCTCTCTCATGACGAGGTCTATATGGTACAGGTCCTCGGGTTCTATCTCCCCGGCGTCAGCTATGGGATTCTGTGGATAAGTAAAGAACACTATCTCGTCCTCAAGCCACGGAACGCTAACAAACTTTCCGGAGGGCTCCCTTTCTATTATGCCTAAGTTAAGAACTCCGGATATCAACCCCTCCTCAACATCGTGGGAGTTTCCTGTAAATATCTTTACCGTTGCACTCGGAAATTCTCTGTGGAACTCGGCTATTAGGGTTGGAATTATGTACTCACTGGGCGTTGCACTAACTCCAAGGAAAAGGCTATCTTTGAGGTCTTTCTTTATCTTGGCTATCTCCTCCATAAGCCCTTCATAGCTACCTAACAGGAGCTTTGCTATCTCATAAATCCTCTTCCCCTCCTCAGTAAGGCACATCTTTCCTCCCTGCCTCTGGAAGAGCTTTGCTCCTATGGTCTTTTCAAGAGCCTTTATCTGCTGGGTTACCGCCGGCTGGGTTATGTATAGTATCTCAGAGGCTTTGGAGAAGCTTCCGAGGTCGGCAACGGTGACGAAAGTCTTAAGTTTGGATATATCAATCATACCAAAGTTTAATTATAGTATAAGGCTTTCTTATTGCAAGTATAAAGAACATAAATATCATAGGTTTCACCTTATACCTAAGAACTTGTGTATCTGAGGTATCACCCTTACAGGGAAACCCCTCTCAAGTAAAAGGTCCTGAATCACAAGGGCTTTACTTATGTAGGTTTGTTTGTTGCCTTCAGGCTGAAGAACCACTACCCCTTTCTCCAGAAAGCTCTTAAACTCTTCCCTCAGGAGGGACTCTTCAGAAAGCTCTTCATCAACTACGAACTTTAGCTCTTTAGCGTACATGAGTATCTTCGGATGGACAAAGAAGTTGGCTACAGCCTTGGGCGAGCAGGTTATGTGTATTCTCTCAGCCACATCCTCAAGACCTTCGTTCCAGAGGGTACCGTTTGTCTCTATCTGGACTGAAAAGCCTTCCCCGAGTAGGGTTTTTACCAGTATGTGGACGTTTGAATGTGCCAGAGGCTCTCCTCCTGTTATCACAACGTGCCTGGTTTTGGAGGTAGAAAGCTTTTTCAGAAGCTCCTCAATCAAAATAGGCTTCCTCTTGAACTCCAGAGCTTCAGGCTGGTCGCACCAGGGACACCTGAGGTTGCACCCCTGAAGTCTGATGAATAGGGAGGGCGTACCTACGAGGAGTCCTTCTCCCTGAACGGTCTCATATATCTCATTTACGCTCAGAGTGTGGGTTGCTCTAACTTTATCTCGTAACATTCTATGACGTCTCCTACCTTTATATCGTTGAAGTCTCTCAGTTTTATACCGCATTCATACCCTCGCGCAACTTCCTGAACATCCTCTTTGAACCTCTTCAGGTTTTCTATCTGTCCATCGTAAACAACGACACCATCCCTTATCAGCCTTGCCTTTGCACCCCTCACGATTTTTCCATCAAGGACGTAACATCCTGCGACCGTTCCCACCTTCTTTACTTTAAAGGTAGCCCTTACCTCCGCGGAACCGAGAACCTTCTCCTTCTCTATAGGTGTAAGTAATCCCTGCAGGGCGTTCTTGACATCGTCTATAACCTGGTAAATTATCCCGTACATACGCACATCAACCTTCTCTTTCTCAATTAGCTCCCTTGCTTTAGGGTCTGGTCTGGTGTTGAAGCCTATAATTATGGCACCGGAAGCTTTTGCCAGCATAACATCATTCTCTGTAATGCCCCCTACCGCTCCGTGGATTATTCTCACCGCCACCTCTTCGGTAGAAAGGTCCTCCAGAGACTTCTTAAGGGCTTCCAAGGAGCCCATGGTGTCCGCTTTCACAATTACCCTGAGCTCTTTAATCTCGCCAGCCTCTATCTTCTTGTAAATATCCTCAAGCCTTACCCCCTGGGCTAACTTCTCTTCCTTTTCCCTCTTAGTCTTTAGCTTTAAGGCGAGATCCCTTGCCTTCTTCTCACTGTCAACAACGATCAGGGTATCACCAGCCTCAGGGAGCTCTTCAAATCCCAGAACCTCAACGGGGGTAGAGGGCTTTGCCTCCTTAACCTGGCGACCTTTATCATCAAACATAGCCCTTACCCTGCCGTTTGTTATTCCCGCAACGAATATGTCTCCGACGCGGAGCGTTCCCTCCTGAACTATGACTGTGGCTGTTGGACCCTTTTTTCTGTCCAGCTTGGTCTCTATTATCACCCCCTTTGCCCTTTTATCTGGATTGGCTTTGAGCTCCAGGATATCGGCGACCAGACCTATCATCTCAAGGAGTTGGTCAACCCCCTGTCCTGTCTTGGCTGAAACATCCACAAAGACCGTATCTCCTCCCCACTCTTCGGGTATAAGCCCGTGTTCAGAGAGCTCTCTTCTGACCCTCATGGGGTCCGCTCCCGGCTTATCTATCTTGTTTACTGCCACCACTATTGGGACGTTGAAGGCTTTTGCATGGTTTATAGCCTCTACGGTCTGGGGCATAACCCCATCGTCGGCAGCCACAACCAGCACTGCTATATCCGTAATCTGAGCACCCCTCGCCCTCAGGCTTGTGAAGGCTTCGTGCCCCGGAGTATCAAGGAAGGTAATCACTCTACCGTCCTGGAGTTTAACCTGAGAAGCTCCTATGTGCTGTGTTATCCCTCCCTTTTCCTTCTCAGCAACGTTTGTCTTCCTTATTGTGTCAAGGAGGGTAGTTTTTCCGTGGTCAACGTGTCCCATAACTACAACTATGGGTGGTCTGGGTTTCAGGTCTTCGGGTCTGTCTGGTATCTCCTCTATGAGGACTTCCTCCTCTTCCTCCTTCTTGGCTTCTGCAAGAAATCCGAAGCTCTCCGCTATCTCAATGGCTACCTCAGTTGGAACAGCCTGATTTATTGTTGCCAGGATACCTTTCTTGAGGAGGGCTTCCATGACCTTATTCGCCGGAACGTGGAGCATATCTGCAAGTTCTCTGACAGTTATGCCTTCGTATATCTCAACTATCTTTATTTCCTCTTCCTTCTTCTCCTTCTGCCTCTTTTCCTCCTTTTTCTTTTCCCGCTCCATCTGCTGCTGGAGCTTTTTCAGGAGCTGTTCCTCTTCCTTGGATAGTTTCTCCTTCTTCTTTTCCTCTTCCACAGCTTGAGGTTTCTTAACTTCTTTCTTTTCCTCAACAGGCTCTGGAACTTCTTTAGGCTTTTCCTCAGCTTTTGGGGGCCTCTTAAACTCCCTTACGGGTCTTCTCTTTTCTACCCGTGGCTTTCTTTCGGGTCTTGGCGGTTTAAGCTCTTCTTTAGCCTTCTCCTCCTTTAACTCCTTACCTAAAACTTCGGCTACGACCTCCTCTATAGGTTTCTCCTCTACCTTAATCTCTTCCTCCTCTTCGGGGGCAGCTTCCTTTTTGACCTCTTCCTCTTCTACAGCAACTGTAGCCTCCTTGACCTTGGGTTTTCCAAACTCCTGATAGATCATTTCAAGCTGCTCATCTTCAAGGATATGAAAGTTAGACCATCTCTTTTCATCGTCCCTCGGAGCCCACTCCTCTAAGAACTGAATGAGCTTCTTAGGTTTTAAGCCAAGCTCCTTAGCGACATCTTGAACACGCTTCTTTTCCAATACTTCAAACCTCCTAAGAGATATATTATAGGCTTGAGACCTTTAAATGTCACAGCCCACGTATAATATCACTTTATGGTGGAAGAGCTTGCAAAGAGTTTGGGTGGAGCACTCGTCCAGACACACACCTCCTGGGTGATTATCCTAAAGGATATAGTTTACAAGGTCAAGAAACCCGTGAATTTTGGCTTCCTGGACTATTCAACCCTTGAGAAGAGGAAGGAGAACTGCGATAAGGAAGTTGTCCTCAACAGGAGGCTCTGCCCGTGGGTTTACATCGGAGTAGTTCCCATAAGCGAGGTCGGTGGTAAGTGGAGGATAGAGGACGATAGGAACGTTGTTGAGTATGCTGTGAAGATGAGGAGGATACCCGATAAAAGGCTGCTTCTTAACAGACTTGGCGAGACAACAGCTGAGGATATGGTTAAGGTGGCAAGGGTCGTGGCTGAGTTTCACCTTTCGGCAGACAGGGTGGACGAGTTCGGAAAACCAGAGGTGATGAAGTTTAACACGGACGAGAACTTTATGCAGACAGAGAAGTACATAGGGACAACTATAATGAAGGAGGATTACGAATTCATCAAGGATAGGACTGACCGGTTCTATGAGACCTATGAAGAGCTCTTCTACAAACGTATAAAGGAGGGGAGGATAAGGGACGGACACGGGGATATAAGGCTTGAGCACGTTGCCTTTTTGGAGGAGGGAGTATGCATCTTTGACTGTATAGAGTTTAACGACCGCTTCAGGTATGGAGATGTCCTCAATGATATGTGCTTTCTATCAATGGAGCTGGACTTCTTCGGAAGGGAGGACCTCAGAGGGGTTTATGAAGAGGAATACTTAAAGAGAACTAAAGACCCTGAGTTCAGCATATTTCTTCCCTTCTTCAAGTGCTACAGAGCCTATGTGAGGGGAAAAGTTACGAGCTTCCTCTTAGACGATCCTCACGTACCGGAGGAGGAAAAGGAAAAGGCTAAGGAAAAGGCGAGGAAGCTCTTCAAGCTCGCCAGAAGGTATGCACAGGAGATAAAGCTTACATAAGCTGCTGTTGTTTTTTGAGAGCCTTTAGTATCCTCTTTCTCCTTGCCCTCTCGCGCTTCTTCTTGAGCTCGCTCGGCTTTTCGTAAAACTCCCTTCTCTTTACCTCGGTAAGTATCTGCTCTTGGTCAACGAGGCGTTTGAACCTTCTCAGCACCTTATCGGCTGGCTCTCCTTCGTGAACTATAACAACCGCCAACTACATCACCTCCTTAGGTTTCAAAGGACAAATTATACCACATACTTCAGGAGGGTATCAGTCTTGAAGACATAATACCCTGTTTCTGCCTGACCTCTTTGCCCTGTAGAGTGCTTTGTCCGCCAGCTCTATCATATCCCCAGGCTTAAGGGACTCATACTCATCGGTGCTACCTTCAAGGCTTGCGACACCAACGCTCACAGTTGCCCATATCTTGTCTCCCTTGTCTGTTACAACTGGCTCCTTTGCAACCTCTTCCCTTATCCTTTCTCCGACAGCTATTGCTCCACGTCTTCCAGTGTTCGGAAGTACAACTAAGAACTCTTCCCCTCCCCACCTTGATGCTGAATCTATTTGGCGAAGAGAGTTTAGTAGCCTCCTGCTTACCTCAATCAGAACCTGGTCACCAACCGTGTGTCCGTAGGTATCGTTTATCTTCTTGAAAAAGTCAATATCAATCATGAGCAGGCTAAGGGGCAGGTTATACCTTTTTGCTCTCATGAATTCCTTTTCTAATATTTCCTTCATATATCTTCTATTAAATAGTCCAGTCAAAGGGTCAGCTATGGATTCTTGTTCCAGTATGAGTGTGAGAGTCCTTACCCTGAGGAGGTTGTAAAGCCTGGCGAGGAGTTCCAGTCTCTCTATAGGTATCGTTATGACTTCATCAACTATCCTGAACAGCTCATTTTTGTAAAGTTTTATGTCCTTCTTGGTGGTAACAAGCAGAACGGGCAAGAAAACAGGCTCTTCACCCTTTTTAAGCTCCTCAATCCTCTCCCTGTATTCTTTCAAACGCACACCGTCCACTATTATCAGGTCAACCTCCTCTAAACTTTCAAGGTTAACGGCTGTCAATATCTCATACTTGTCACTCAGATAATCCTGGAGTAGCTGTTCGTTCTTCTTGTTATTTAGAAAGATAGCGATCTTCTGCCCTTCCATATCTGCACTCATACAATTAAAGCATTTATCACTTCTAAGAGCCTCTTAGGTGATAGGGGTTTCGCAAGGATAGCTCCGGCACCCCTTCCTACAAGCTGGGTATCGTCTTTACCTTTAGTAGCTGTGGAGATCAAAACGAAGGGTATCCCTTTGTCCTGCAGAGCCTTTGTGTAGTCCCAAATTCTTGTATCAAATCCGCTTATATCTATGAGAGCCACTTCAAAATCTCCCTTTTCAATAAAACCCTTTAAGGTTTCATAATCGTGAGCTAAATAGGATTCAAAGTTGTGCTTTTTCAGAAAGTCAGAGAGTATTTCAAGGTTCTTTCTGTTTTTGTTCAGAAGCAAGACCTTCTTCAACTCCGCTGCTCCTTCTCATCTATAAGTCTTGGTGTTCCTGTGAGTATATTTTCAAGGTTGCGAAGGGGTTCTCCAACCTTTATGCCGTATTGAGTAATCTCAAATTCCCTCAATGTTTTTTCAAAGTTGCTTAACCGCTTTTTCAACACACCTATAGTTCTCCTGAGTTGACCCTTTACCTCTATGTATCTAAGGAATAAGATGTTGTCTGCGACATAGCTTATGTCGTAGTTAGATATTACAAAATCACCGGTGATATTCTTTACCTCTGTCGGAAGCAGGACAGTTACTCCGTTCAGAGACAGATATTTACACAGGTTGAACAGATAGGGTAAGTTTTTCTTTCCTATTATTGCCTCATCGTACCCTGAAGTAGAATCAATCATGACTATTTGGGTTTTATTCTTCTCCACGTCCTCCTTAACCATTTCTGCAAAAGCGTCTGCTGTGTAGATATTTGGAGGAACATACACTATTTCCAGTGTGCCCTTTTCAACCATGTGTTTTGCAGGGATATTGACCTGTTCACATCTGTTTATTATCTTTGCTGGGGCTTCTTCAAAGGTATAAAGAACCGAGCGCTCTCCCCTTCCCGAAGCTTCCTTTAGAAACTGCATGCAGAGGGTGGTTTTCCCAGTTCCACTAGGACCTGCCACGATAGAAACAGTTGACCTCTCTATCCCTCCGTAGAGAAGCTCATCTATTTCTGGTACTCCAAAGGAGAGCTTCTCAAAATTTCCAAAGGTAGGCTGAACGCTTTCAAAGTGCAGGCGCGGATAAACCACAACTCCTTTACCTGTCTTTATTTCATAGGTGTGGGTTCCCGACAAGAATTCAGAACCTCTGAACTTTCTAACCACTAAGTATCTGTAATCCTCACCGACAAAGAGGTCTATCACGCCATCACTCAAGAATCTGAGGTCATCGTCTGGAGTTTCTTGGCTTGCTTCCGAGGTGAAGACAACCGTGGCTCCGTTATCCGCCAGGTATCTGAGTAGAGAGAGAACTTCCTTTCTGAACTGGAATACGTCTGTTGCCAGATACCTGAATTGGGTCAGGGAGTCAATGACTACCCTCTTTGGTTTGTAGCTTTCTACGGCCTCCTTTATAGCGTTGGCAACAGGTTCCTTCTCAACCTCTGCCGGAGAAAATATATCGTAGCTCTCAAGGTTAACGAAGTAGTCTGATGATGGACTGAGGTCCAAGAAGTAAACCTTTTTGAGCTTTAAGCCGAGGTCTTTGGCGTTTTCCCTTATCTGTTTTTCCCTTTCACCAAGACTTATAAATAGACAGTTCTCTCCTTTCCTGCTCCCTTCCTCAAGGAAGTGGAGGCAGAATGTAGTTTTGCCTGCTCCCGGACCACCAGAAATCAAGTAGGCTTTCTGCTTCAGGAATCCCCCGTACAGAACCTTATCTAAACCTTTAATCCCTGTTGATAACCTTCCCATGAAGTAACCTCCTTACCTACTGATTATACTTCGGCATAAAGAACATTAAAATTAAGCTGATGATAGCTCTTCTGACCGACTTCGGGACACGGGACGGTTTCGTGGGAGCTATGAAAGGCGTTATTCTCTCCATAAACCCCGGTGTTCAGATAGTTGATATATCCCACGAGGTTGAACCCTTCAACATCCTGGAGGGAGCACTCCTTCTAAAAGCCCACTACAGATACTTCCCGAAGGGAACCGTCTTCGTTGCCGTGGTTGACCCCGGTGTGGGCTCTGAGAGGAAGCCCGTAGCCCTGAAGGTTGGTGAGTATTTCTTCGTCGGACCCGACAACGGAGTATTTGACCTTGTAGTTAGAGAGTTAGAAGGACCGCCTTCGGCGGTGGTTTTAGAGAATGAAAAGTATCAACTACCGAGGGTGAACAACACCTTCCACGGGAGGGACATCTTCGCTCCCGCCGCCGCTTACATATCCAAGGGAACCCCTTTAGAGGAGTTCGGTAGGAGGATAGACTACGAGCTTAAGCTCAGCTTCCCGGAAGTCAAGAGAGAGGAAAACACGCTAAGAGGTGAGATAATTCACTTTGACAGGTTCGGAAACGCTGTAACCAACATTCCCTGCGGGAGCTACTCCCATGGAGAGTTCAGAGGGGAGAACTTAAAGGTAGTTCCCTTCTTTCAGGCAGGGGAGAGTGAGAAACTGAATTTAATCTGTGGGAGTTTCGGTTTAATGGAGCTCTTCACTCCGATGGGAAACGCAAGGGAGAAATTTGGGCTACGGCTCGGAGAGGAGGTTAAGGTTTGGCTCTCCTGAAGGAAGTCCTCTTATACCTTCATATTGTTGTAGCTTCAGGGTTCGTTTTCTTTATGCACATTTTAGTCCCGATAGTCCTGCCCGACACCTTCCCGCGCCTGATATATTCCTTCAGGGAGCTTTACTTTCAGCTCTCTCCTTTCCTTTCAATACTCGCCGGCTTCGGAGCCTCTTACTTTTACTTCAAACTCTTTAGGGTTGAGAGACCCGCAAAACAAGCCATAATATCAACAATTGTCGGAACTGTTCTCTTCTGGTCCTCCTGCATCGCCCTCCTTTGTGCCCTTGCTCCGGGGCTCAGCAACATGTAAAAGCCTTACAATATTCTCCATGAGGTGGAGCAGATACTTTCTTTATACGCTTAAAGAGGAGCCGGCGGAGGCTGAGGCACCTTCCCACAGACTGCTCTTGAAGGCGGGCTTTATAAAGCAGGTCTCGGCGGGGATATACGAGATACTCCCCGCAGGCTGGAGAGTTCTAAGAAAGATAGAGAACGTTGTCAGGAAGGAGATGGACCGCTCCGGTGCTCAGGAGCTTCTCCTTACCGTCCTCAACCCGGCGGAGCTCTGGAAGGAAACGGGAAGGTGGGAGACCTACGGGAACGAGCTCTTCAGACTCAAGGACAGGAACGGGAGAGAGTACTGCCTCGGACCGACCCATGAGGAGGAGATAACGGACCTGGTAAGGAGAACGATCCACTCTTACAGGCAGCTTCCCGTCATACTCTACCAGATACAGGTCAAGTTCAGGGATGAGAAGAGACCGAGGTTTGGACTCATAAGGGGAAGGGAGTTCATAATGAAGGACGCCTACTCCTTTGATACCGACGAGATGTCGGCGATGGTCTCCTACGAGACCATGAAGTTCGCCTACGACAGGATATTCAGAAAGTTAAGGCTCAACGTGATAATGGCTGAGGCGAGCGTTGGGCAGATAGGCGGGAAGCAGTCCCACGAGTTCATAGCTTTCACAGACTACGGGGAGGCTAAGGTGGGCTACTGTGAGAACTGCGGGTACGCAGCCAACGCCGAGATAATTCCCTTATCCAAGCCCGAGCCCGGAGAGGAGGAAGAGGAACCCCTTGAGAAGGTTCACACTCCCAATGTGAGAACGATAGAGGAGCTGGCGAACTTCCTGAAAGTATCTCCCGCCAAGATAATGAAAGCAGTTCTCTATATTGTGGACGGGAAGCCCGTTCTCGTCCTTATAAGAGGCGACAGGGAGATAGACGAGAACAAGTTAGAGATTGTTCTCGGGACGGAGAACTTCAGGCTCGCTGAGGACGAGGAGGTCAAAAAGCTCTTAGGAACGGAGAAGGGATTTATAGGTATATTCAACCTTCCGGAAGGGATAAGGGTCCTCTGGGACAACTCCCTTTACGGGGTAAAGAACATGGTCGTTGCTTTGAATGAACCGGATTACCACTACGTGAATGCAAACTCCGGGAGGGACTACGAGTACGGGGAGTTCGTAGATGTTGCACAGGTGAGGGAAGGAGACCCCTGTCCGAAGTGCGGAAATCCTCTTAAGGTTAGAACGGGTCTGGAGCTTGGTCACATATTCCTCCTTGGAACGAGGTATTCCGAGCCCATGAAGGCTTACTTTGCTGACAGGGACGGGAGCGAGAAGCCGATAATTATGGGATGTTACGGAATAGGAATATCAAGGATAATGTCGGCGATAGTGGAGCAGTACCACGATGATAAGGGGATAAAGTGGCCCACTCCCGTAGCTCCCTTTGAGCTGGAAATAATATGCCTCAACATGTCGGATCAGGAGCTCGTTCGGGTTGCCGAGAAGCTCTACATAGAAGCTGAGGAGAAGGGGATAGAGGTGATATACGACGACAGGGAAGAGAGTGCAGGCTTTAAGTTCGCCGACGCTGATTTGGTAGGTTTCCCCTACAGGATAGTGGTAGGAAAGAAGGTTAAAGAGGGAAAGGTAGAAATACAGAAGAGAGCCACCGGGGAGAGGTGGGATGTTCCCATAGAGGAGGCGGTGAATAAAGTTAAGGTGATGATAGAGGAGGATAAGAAATGAAGGCAGGCTTCATTGGACTCGGACACCTGGGAAGGGCTATAGCAAAGAGGCTTATTGAGCAGGGGGTTGAGCTCGTTGTCTGGAACAGGACAAGGCAGAAGGCTGAGGATTTCGCTAAGGAAACCGGGGCTAAGGTAGCCGAAAGTCCGGCGGAGCTGATAAAGGAGGTTGACAGGGTATTTGTGATAGTTTTTGATTCTCAAGCTTCGGAACGGGTGATATTCGGGGAGGAAGGGTTCATACATGGGGATATAAAAGGTAAAACGGTCATAGACATGACCACTAACCACTTCACCTACGCAAAGCTCGCCTACGATGAACTCAGGAAGCTCGGAGCTCACTACCTTGACGCACCCGTCTTAGGAAGCGTAATTCCTGCCCAAAGAGGGGAGCTGACCATAGTGGTCGGGGGAGACAAGGATAAATTTGAGGAGAACAAACCCCTCTTTGAGAAGTTCTGTAAGAACATCTTTTACGTCGGTGAGGCTGGGAAGGCTACCAAGGTGAAGCTTGTGAATAACATAGTCTTAGGTGGGATTATGGACATACTCGCCGAGGCGATAGCGATAGCTGAGAGGGCGGGAATTCCGAAGGAGCAGTTCATAGAGATTTTAGAAACAGGAGCGGGTAAGTCCTACATCCTTGACGTCAAGAAGAAGAAGCTTTTAGAGGAAGACTTTTCAACCCACTTCTCTGCAGACCTGATATACAAAGACCTTCATTACGCTCAGGACCTAGTAAAGGAGCTCGGTCTATTTTCCTTTACAACTGCCGCGATTAAGGAGACCTACGGGCTCGCTAAAGCTGAGGGATTAGGAGAGCTGGACTTCTCCGTTATATACAAACTCATAAAGGAGAAGGGAGGAAAATCCTCCCCTTAAAGCTCAAAGTCCTTCAGATACTTTGCCCTTGAGGGGTGTCTTAGTTTCCTTATCGCCTTGGACTCTATCTGTCTTATCCTCTCCCTCGTAACGTTGAACATCTTGCCGACCTGCTCAAGGGTGTACTCCGTCCCGTCCACCAGACCGTAGCGGTACCTGAGTATCTCCCTCTCCTTGTCTGAGAGGGTCTCTAAGACCTTTTCAAGCTGTTCTCTGAGGAGCTTCCTTGACACGTACTCCTCAGGGTTCGGTACAGACTTGTCCTCTATGAAGTCCTTTAGGAAGGTGTCTTCGTCGTCCCCTATGGGAGTCTCCAGAGATATAGGCTCCTGGGCGGATCTTAAAACCTTTCTTACCTTTTCAGGTGTCATTCCGAGGTGTTTGGCTATCTCCTCAGGGGTAGGCTCTCTGCCGAGCTCCTGGAAGAGCTTCTTAGAAGCCTTTATTATCCTGTTTATCGTCTCTATCATGTGAACGGGTATCCTTATCGTCCTCGCCTGGTCCGCTATCGCCCTAGTTATAGCCTGTCTTATCCACCAGGTCGCGTAGGTGGAGAACTTGTATCCCTTCCTGTAGTCGTACTTGTCAACCGCCTTCATAAGTCCGATGTTCCCTTCCTGGATGAGGTCAAGGAAGTGGAGACCCCTGTTCACGTACTTCTTCGCTATTGAAACAACGAGCCTGAGGTTGGACTGGATCATCACCTGCTTAGCCTTTACAACCTTTTTCCTGCCCCGCTCAATTATTCCCATGACTCTTTTTATCTCTTCCGGTATAACCCCAAACTCGTTTCTGAGTTTTTCCAGCTCCCTTTTCAGGGACACGTACTCACTTACCAAGGAATTGAACCTGTCAAAGGAGTACCCAGAGTTCTTTATCTTTTCCTGAAGTTCCCTGCTCGCGAGGTAGTCGTTTATGAGTTCGTCTATGTCTGGGTGTATCGCCTGGAGCCTCCTCTTTCTTGATTCGTAGTCTTTGGTCTTTCTCACATACTTCTGGTAAAGCTTGAGAAGCTCGTCCGCTACCCTTTCAAACTTTGAGTACTTTATCTTCATCTGGTGGACTATCCTGTTCATCTGGGCATGCTTGGTAAGGTACTCTTTCTTGGTTTCCACCGTACCTTCTCTTATGTACCTCCCCCTGGCGTCCAGTAGCTCTTTGTAAGCCTTTGCAAGTTCTAACCCTTTCTCCATGAAGAACTTTTCATGCTTTTCGCAGTTCTCCTCGTAGCAGTCACTGTTAGGGTCTTCCTCTATAAGGTCCATTATGTCTCCAACTTTGAGTTTTCCGTTGCAGAGCTTAGCCCAATCTTGCAGGAGTCTTTCTACCAGGAAAGAGCTTCTCAGGAGTCCCCTCCTCATTATCTTTCTTCCTATCTCTATCTGCTTTGCGTAGTGTATCTCCTGTTGGCGGGTTAGAAGGGGTATCTTTCCCATCTCTTTGAGGTAAAGCTTGACAGGGTCTCCGTCCCTCCCCATCACGGTGAAGGATTCTGTTGATACTACGAGCTCATCAATGTGCTCTTTCTCCTCGTAATCCTCTTCGCTTTCAACAACCTGGATATTGAAGTTTGCGAGGGTGTCTATTAGCTCCTCAAAGCCGTCCGACGAGACAAAGTCTTCCTCAAGGACCTCGTTTATCTCGTCGTAAGTGACGAACCCCTTCTCCTTGCCGACTTCAATAAGGTGCCTAAGGCTTTCCCTGTCTATCATTCTTTACCTCCTGCATAAATTTATTAAAGTTAGACTTGTAAACTTAACTTTCAAGCTTTCCCCTCCATTTACGGACCGAAGAGGGTTTTATACCACCCTTATGCTTCCTTATGAACTCCTTTACGGATTCTCTGACACCGACTGTCTCTGTAAGCTCTTCTTTAGGTATGTCTATCTTGAGTTTTTGTAGGCTCGCCTCAAACTCTTTCTCAATATCGCCGGTTTTAAGGTTTAATATGTCTTCCGGTATATGGTAGTACTCTTCATTTATTATGCTCTGAGCGTACTCTTTAGCTTTGACAGAGAGGTTTAGCTCCTCAAGGTCAATTTCAGGTCTAAGCTCAAGTAAACCCTTCAGGAAAACCTTTTCCGTGAAGCTGAGCTTATCCTCCGCCTCCTGACTTCTTTCGGGCGTTCTGTACATCTTCGCTGATAGAACTTCAATGGGGATTCTGGTGAGTTTGCTCAGTTCGGAGAGAAGTGTGTAAGCCTTTATCTCGTCCTTCATGAAGGACACGTAGTAGGTAAAGTCTTTTACGGAGCTTTCAACGTCATAACCTTTCACTATCTTCTCCCGCAGAAGTCCAAATATATCTGGAGAGGATTCAATCACCTCCTTCAGGGCGGTCTTTCCTTCTTTGAGTATGAAATCGTGAGGATCAAGCCCTTCCGGAAGGAATACAGGGTAAACCTCAAGCCCTTCCTTCAAAAGGTGTGGTATGGCTAATCTCATCGCCTTCCTTCCTGCCTCATCTCCATCAAAGAGGAGGTAAACCTTTTCTACCACCCTTGACAGGAGCGAGGCGTGCTCCTTTCCAAGAGAAGTTCCCAAGGTGGCTACTGCGTTCCTTAAACCCTCCTGGTGGAGGGCGATCACGTCAAAGTACCCTTCAACAAGCAGGGCGCTTTTTAATTCCCTTAGGTAGTTAAGACCTTCATAGAACCCGTACAGAAGCTCTCTTTTCTTGAAGATATCGCTCTCAGGAGAGTTTATGTACTTAGGACCCTCGCCCGATATAAGTCTCCCACCAAAGCCAACCACCCTTCCCCTTGAATCCCTTATAGGTATTATCAGCCTGTTTCTAAAGAGGTCCCTGTACTTACCCTCATCAATTTGGATTACGTTTCCCGTTCTCGCGTATATTTCAAGAGCGTTTAGGTCTTTAAGTAGTTGCGTTAATTCCTCTGAAGAGGAAGAGTACCCAAGGTGGAACTTCTTTATCGTTGAGCTGTCTATGCCCCTATCTCTAAGGTAATCAAGTGCCTTTCTGTCCTCCCTGAGTTTTGAGTGGTAAAACTCTGCAACCTGTTCAAGAACCTCGTAAACCTTTTTGTTCTCTGGGGACTCTTCCCTTATGGTCAGCTTTACTCCGTACCTCTTAGCAAGCTGCCTCGCAGCCTCTATGTAGGACACGTTCTCATACAGGGATACGAACTTTATGGCGTCTCCACCAACACCACACCCAAAGCATTTGAATATCTGCCTGGAGGGTGAAACGTAAAAGGAGGGAGTCTTATCGGGATGGAAGGGGCAGTTAGCTTTGTAGTTGTTGCCGGCTCTTTCTAAACGTATATAGTCGGATACGACATCAACGATATCTAATTCTCTTCTTAGCTCGTCTATATCCGAGGGCATTACCTTTTGAGAATTTAGCTCACCTATTGAGACTGTCAAGCTCAGTTTGTGTTATGATATGCGTTTTAGGATTTCCCTGTATCCTTCAAGGAGGTCTCCCAGGTCAAACCTGAACCTGTCCTTATCAAGCTTCTCGCCCGTCTCCGAATCCCATAGTCTCATTGAGTCAGGGGATATCTCATCAACTATACCAACGCTCCCATCAGGTAGCTTGCCAAATTCAAGCTTAAAGTCTACAAGGGTTATACCGTGCTCTTTGAAAAAGCCTGAGAGAATTTCATTTACCTTAAGGGCTGTCTCTTTCATAAGTGGGATAGTTTCCGTAGGGGCGAGCTCCATCAGCTCTATATGGCTCTCGCAGATTAAGGGGTCGTGAAGCTCGTCACTCTTGTAGAAAAACTCAACCAGAGGTTCTTTAAATCTCTGACCTTCCTTGAACCCGAGTCTCTTTACTACGCTTCCCGCGGCAAAGTTTCTGACAACAACCTCAACAGGAAAGCGCTCAGCCTTCCAGACGAGCATCTCGTTATCGGAAAGTTTCTGGATGTAATGGGTCTTTATACCGTATCTGTGTAAGATTTCAAAGATAAGACTTGATATGGTGTTGTTGAGGGAGCCCTTTCCCTTCAGCTCTGCCTTCTTAACCCCATCAAAGGCTGTGGTGGTGTCTTTGAAGTAGAGTAAGAGCTTGTCAGGTTCCTCCGTCTCATAAACGACCTTCGCCTTTCCTTCGTAGAGCTTTTTTACTTTCTCTGGCATTCTAAAATTATAATCCCATGCAGAGTGTAGTATTTCTTATTGTCCTTTTCTCCTTTTCCCTTGCTGGCTTTTTCTTTGATGAGCTCTTCAGACCCTTAAAACCCCTGATTGTTCCCCTCCTTATAGTGATAATGCTAAGCATGGGTATAACGCTTACCCCAGAGGATTTTAAGAGAATATTTAAAAGACCTCAAATAATCCTATATGGAGCCCTCCTCCAATTTTCAGTCATGCCTTTGACGGGTTTCCTCCTTGCAAAGCTTTTACGTTTGAGCCCTGAGCTCGTCGTCGGTGTTGTTCTCGTTGGCTCTGCACCGGGTGGGACAGCTTCAAACCTTATGACTTACATATCGGGTGGGGAGCTCTCCTACTCCATATCTATGACCACGGTGTCCACCCTACTCTCACCTATCTTTACACCTCTCTGGACGTGGCTACTGGCAGGTAAACTGGTTCCGGTACCCTTTCTGGATATGGCTATTACCACCCTGAAGGTTGTGGTCTTTCCTGTCCTGGGAGGGATGCTCATAAGAGGTTTTGTGAAGGAAAAACTTGTAAAAATTGAGAGCTTACTCCCCTACCTGTCCATAACGGCCATTTCCCTTATAATTGCTGTTATATTCGCCCTCAACAAGGAGAAATTACAGGCTGTAAGCCTTCTCATACTTAGTGTTGTCATCCTTCACAACCTTACAGGCTTTGTTTTGGGTTTCCTTTTCGGGAAGCTTGCCGGGCTTGATAACAAACTTGCCAAAACCCTCTCCATAGAGGTTGGTATGCAGAATTCTGGGCTCTCAACGGTGCTCGCTCTGAAGTTCTTCTCCCAGCTTTCAGCCCTCCCTTCGGCGGTTTTCAGCCTCTCCCAGAACATACTTGGGGTCTTGCTCTCTGTTCTCTTCAGGAGGATTTAAAAGTCAATTATCAGTGAGGTTGAGAAGGTTGTATCTGTCCTCTTTATTCCTGGCTCAGGGGGTTTGTTCTGGTAAGCCACCTTATACCCTACACCTAAAGAGATGTAGCTGTTCACTTTCACCTCAAGGGAGGTTTCTGAGTTTAAGAAGTAGGTCTTTGTGTCCGAGAGCTTTACCAAATAGTTTGCACTTTCTTTAAACTTCAGATTTTCCCTTATGTTCCACTGGTAGTATACCTCTGCCCTCGCAGATGCATAATTGTCCACACCGTCGTTTTCTACTTTGTTGTAGTAGTAAGGTGTAGCCATGAGGAGCTTTAGCTCGTGTCTCTTGGTTTTTAAAAGGTCATAACCTATACCTGGACCACCGTTGAGCTTGTACTCGTATCCTGAGAATTTATCCCTCTCATATCCTGTGGTTAGGAAGCCGAAGAACCTCTTTGTAAAGAGCCTCTCATACCTCGCGCTTGCGTCAATCCTGTTTGCTGTTTCGCTTCCCTCCTGGGTAGCGTACAGGGCTGAGTTTTTCAGAAAGACTCTGTGCACCCTGCCTTCTCTTTTTATCTCAAGCTTCTCTGAGAGTGTTTGGGTCCTTACGTTACCAGAAGTGCTAACGTAAGAAAATTCTATGTGGATACTCCAGAGCTTTTCTTCCGAACTTTCAGAGGGGTATGCCAGGCAGACTGAAACCAGTGTCATCAGAACAGCTTTCCTCATGGGCTTGGTATTATAGACTAATCTTCAAGCCTCTTCATGTCCCTGTAAGCGTTCCTGAAGCCGGAGATTATACCTATGAAGAAGAAAATCAGTAATCCCCAGGGAGAGGTCTTCACACCGAACCAGTTCTCGGCTCCCCAATCCACGAAGTAGCCCACCAAAAGACCTGCTATTATTCCCCCCACGAGGTTCAGACCCACCGTAAGGGCTGCTATATCCTTACCTCTCATTGGGTGATCTCCACATACCAAGAGTATAGAGCGTATACCGTATAAATTAATAAAAATAGACCTCCTTCCCACCTGGATATCGTGTACCGCCTACCAGTATAATTGGACACCAGCAACAGGAAAGTGGCTATGAAGAGCACGACCAGGTCTTTGAAAACTCTTTCGGGCACTGGTATGGGATTTACGAGGGCGCTTGCACCAAGAACGAGGGAAACGTTAAATATGTTTGAACCGGCTACATTCCCTATAGCTATATCCGAATTCCCTCTATAGGCTGCCACAGCTGAGGTTAGAAGCTCGGGGAGCGATGTGCCTACCGCTATCAGGAAGAGACCTATTATCGCTTGGCTTACTCCCAAGGCAAGGGCAAGGTTCACACCTCCGCTAACAGTCCAGTTGGCACCGAATATCAGCCCTGCAAGTCCAAGAACTATGAAAGCTGTTCCCTTCGCATAACCTATTTGCACTTCTTGCTCTTCAACTTCGTCCCTTTCTAAAAAGGCTGCGAGGAAGTAAAGGTAACCCATGAAGGTGGTCACAAGGACAAGCCCTTCGGAACGAGACACTAAAGACTGGGAGCTCCCGTCAAGGAGCTTATCTGATACCATAGCAAAAAGAACCAGAATGCTCAGGAAGTTCAGAGGTATCTCCTTCTTTACAAAGGTCTTGTGTATTGATAAAGGTCTTATGATACCTGCTATGCCGAGTATCAAGAGGATATTGGCTATGTTTGAGCCTATTACGTTTCCCAGGGTTATCTCCGAAGCCTTCTGAAGGCTTGCCTGTACGTTCACCGTAAGCTCCGGTAGGGAAGTTCCGAAGGCGACTAGGGTAAGACCTATGACGAACTCAGGTATTCCAGCTCTCCTCGCTAATCCTGAAGCTCCGGTGATAAGAAGGTCAGCACCTTTCACCAGGATAGCCAGACCAAAAACCAGTTTGATTACGCTTATAAGGATTTCTGTGCCCATAAACTCTCAAATATTTTAAACCGTTCAATGGCTATAGCCTTAACCTCTTCATTCCCGCTGCTCTTGAGAAATTCCTCAAGCTCTCTCCTCAACCTTTCAATTCTTCTTCTCTGAACCTCCAGGTCGCTCGTTTTCTCCCCCTGAAGTTTGTGCCCCCCTTCCATCAATCCTTCAGGTATGTACCAGTCTCTGACATAGGTGAATCCTCTCTTGGCGAGCTCAAAACCGAGCCTGGAAAGGGGTGGTGGAACCCCCAACTTTAACTCCCTTGCTGTTTCTAAGTCTTCAAAGTATTCAACGAAGAGTCGTCCTGTATGAGGTGCGAAGAGGTCAAGGATTAGACTTTCCAGTTTAGAACCGAAAAAGGGTTTTCCATAGACCTCCCTTCTTAAGCCGAACAGTTCTATCCACTCTCTGTAATGTCCCCTGCCTAAGAAAAGCTTAGCGTGAAGCAAGAGACTCTCTCTGTTTCCCTTCCTTAAATAAATGTCAAGGTTTATCTCCTCTGCAAATCTCCCCTTTTTTGCATCTGCCCTTAAAAGTAGTCCCTCCTCGGTTTTGAATCCCTTCTTGAGTTTATCCACAAGAAACGCCAGCATGACAGAGAATTATCCGATTTCTTAAGGTCTTAGTTCAATGACTCAGCTCTCATAAAGAAGACTCATGAGGTCTTCAAGACCAACACCTGGGAACTCCACGTGCTCCTTTTTTAGGAAGTCTTCCAGCTTCTTTTTGAGTGCTTCCTCTTCAAAAGGGACACCTTCAAGACTCTCTTCAAGTTCCCTGAGAGCACTCTTCGGATAGAGGGTAAAGTCTCCGTATATCCTCACCTTCTCAATCACGCCCTCCCATATTTGAATCTCCGCTTTTAGGAGTCCTCCTCTTGCCTTGTGAACGGAGTTCCTCACGAAGACCCCTTCCCTTATCTTTATAGCTCTGTGCTTCCTTCCTGTTTCTTCAAGTAAGACCTCCTCGGAGGTAAATTCTTCTTTAAGTTTATCGGCTAAAGAGACCGCCTCCGGCGGTATTTCGGACTCTTCCTCAAAGTCAAGGAACTTAGAGAACTCCTCTATAAGTATCTCCTCCACCTCCTCGTAGCTAGGAAGTCTTCCTGTCTCTCTCTCCACCCAGCTTATGTTCTCCTCAAGGCTCTTGTGGAGCTTGTCTCTGAACTTCTCCTCTGGAACCCGGAAGAGTTGGGACATCAGCCTCGTGTTGAACCTGAGTAATATCCCGCCCACGAAGACGAAAGCGTCTCCGATATCCGCAGCCCCCTGACCGCTTATCTTCTTTTTGCTCTCCTTGACCACTATATCGTTTATGGGTCTGTACTCTGTTTCTACACCAAGCCGTCTGTAAGTCTCTATTACCGGGACGGAGAATTTCCTGTAAGCCTCCTCTATCTTGAAAGGCAGTTTCTCGGAACGTCTTTTGATGATTAACTGGTAGAAGACCTGACTTTCATCTAAGAGAACCGCCCCTCCACCGACCTCCCTTCTTATAATCGGTATTCCTATATCTCTGCATTTTTTCAGGTCAACTATGTCCTGGGTTTTGTCAAAGTACCCTACGCTCACGTAAGTTTCTGCAGGAGAGGTTATTATGAGACCCTCATAGCCCAGCCTTGCCATCGCGTGGAATAGGGTTATGGAACGGAGGTTGGGCTGCCTGCCTGCTCTGTATATCTTCATAGCGAGTTCAAAGGGTTTTTTTCTCCCTTACGCTCCTGATATAGCCTGTTGATACTGATGAGAGCAAAAGTTATGAAAATAGCCGTTATACCAAGCGCAAGGGCGAATGTGTTGAAATCTATCTTAACTTCCATCTTTTCTTCCTCCCATGAATATAAGAATAGCCCGAGTATAAGAAACAACCATATGCAAAACCCAACCGCCGCCGTTTTTAGGGGGTATGAAGACTATAACCGCAAGACCTACGGAAAGGAAGTGCTTACCTATTTCGTAAAATACTTTGTCCATTCATACTTTTCCCTCAAGCTCCTTTATATATACCCTCCACCTTGGAGGGGTTAGCTCCGTGGAGCATCCGAGGGAGGAGGTATCGTATATCTTAAAGGCTTTGGGGTCTTCCGGCTCATGGACAAATACAAAAACGGTTCCCTTGGCAAGGGTTGTGAGTTGTTCCTTCCAGCTCTTAACTTCCCCGATAATTTTTTTTAGCCTCTCTTTTACTGAGGAGGCGTCAAGTATCTCTCTATTTCCTCCTTTTACGTCCTCAAAAACCCATTCCCCAGAATTTATACCGTTAACTATCTCAAGAACCCTGTCCTCAGATGGTATACCGTAAAACCTCATGTTAGACTCCTATTATATTACCCATTACCTCAATTTTGATACGAAGTAGGTCAGTGCTCTCATATCTCTGCTTGCGAGGGGTAAGGGTTTTTTGTTTGCAAACATAACTATGCAGTTGTTTACCATGTCGCTGAGTGTTATTACCTGGTCATTTCCAGCCTTAAATTTGGGAAACCTCTCCTTCACACCCTTTAAGGAGGGGATTGGCATGCCCATAACCTTACCGCTCACGTTTCCACCGCCCGGATGGCATCCGGAACATCCGTAAGCGTTGTAGAGCTTCTTGCCTCTCTCATAGGCTTCCTCTTCCTTTTTCTTCACATACTCTTTACGTTTTTCGGATGGCATGTTCATAAATCTCTTCATGTTCTCCATAGCCATGGCTTTCATACTTTCTACGCTATCCATCTGGGAGAAGGAAAGACCCACGATACCACTGACAAGTGTTACAAAAACTAACTTCCTCATATCTAACCCCCTCAAAAGGTTATTACCTGATAACCTTCAGATATCAGATGTTTAAAGCTTGGGTGTCCATCGTACTCGCTTAAAAGGGGTGCTCCCGTCCTCTCTATCTCTTCCTTTACACCAAAGGCATTCGCACAAAAGCTACACACTCCTTTAACCCTGTCCTTAACTGCCTTGTAAAGGGGGTTTAGTAAATGCTCTTCTTTGGACAGCTCACCCACCCACTCTGTACCGGCTCCGTCAAATATAAGGACAACCTCATCACCAGCTTCTTTAAATTCCTTCACAGCCTCTAAAGCGTTGGCTACCCTTCCGAGACTTTCATGGGTTTCCTTACCAGCAAGCACTACTATAGCAACCTTGTTCATAGCTTTCACCTCCTGATTAAAGGGTAGTGCCTCTGGTAGTATGTGTCTGTAATCTGATTTACAGTTCGCCCTTATTTATCATCTGAGCAACTTCCTTGGCGAAGTAGGTGATTATCATATCCGCTCCCGCCCTCTTCATAGAGAGAAGCGTCTCTACCATAACCTTCTTTTCATCTATCCACCCAAGCTTTCCTGCGGCTTTGACCATTGAGTACTCACCGCTCACGTTGTAGGCACATACGGGAAGAAGGGTATGCTCCTTTACTTTGTAGATTATGTCAAGGTAAGCGAGGGCTGGCTTTACCATAACTATGTCCGCTCCCTCCTGAACATCCAGTAAGACTTCCTTCAGAGCCTCCCTTGAGTTGGCAGGGTCCATCTGGTAGCTCCTCCTGTCTCCGAAGGAAGGAGCGCTCTCTGCAGCGTCCCTGAAGGGTCCGTAGAAGGCGGAGGCGAACTTTGCAGAGTAAGCCATTATGGGTATGTGGGTGTATCCTGCGCTGTCAAGGGCTTCCCTTATAGCTCTTACCATCCCGTCCATCATACCCGAGGGTGCAACCATGTCCGCCCCGTTCTCGGCATGGGACACGACCTGCTTCTTAAGGTTCTCTAAGGTAGCATCGTTGTCCACCTCGTGATCGTGCAGGACTCCGCAGTGTCCGTGGGAGGTGTACTCGCAAAAGCAGACGTCGGTTATAAGGTACATCTCGGGAACTTCCTTCTTTAAAACCCGAAGGGTTCTCTGGATTATCCCCTCATCGCTCCATGTGTCCGAACCCACCTCGTCCTTGTGCTCGGGTATGCCGAAGAGTATAACCGCCTTTATTCCCAGGTCCCTCGCCTCCTTTACCGCGTCCGCCACTCTATCAACTGAATACCTGTAAACTCCGGGCATGGAGGGAACTTCTTCAACCATGTTTTCTCCGTAGCGAATGAATATCGGGTATATGAGGTCGTCAAGGGTCAGGTGGTTCTCACGCACGAGACTTCTGATGTTCTCGTTTCTCCTCAGTCTCCTCGGTCTGTGTTTTGGAAATTCGGACACAACTCTCACCATAGTATTTATAATAAAACTTTATGAGCGCGCTTCTGATATTTGATGAGGAAGGAAGGCTTCTTGAGAAGGTAGAGGACCCGCAGGAGATAGCCGAGAGGCTTTCCGATATAAACGTTCTCTTTGAGAGGTGGGAACCGAGCGCTCCCCTGAACGAGGATGCGGGGGAGGAAGAGGTCCTGGACGCCTTCAGAGACCAGATAAACAGGCTCATGATAAGGTTCGGTTTCCAATCCTGCGACGTGGTAGCTCTCACACCCGATAACCCCAAGAAGGAAGAGCTAAGAAACAAGTTCCTTGATGAGCATACCCACTCGGACTTTGAGGTGAGGTACTTCGTTTACGGAGACGGCGTCTTTTACCTTCACCCGAACGATAAGGTTTACGTTGTTCACTGCGAGGGCGGAGACCTTATAAGCGTACCTCCCAACACACCCCACTGGTTTGACATGGGAGAGAGCCCCAACTTCAAGTGCATAAGGCTCTTCACCACTCCCGAGGGCTGGGTAGCCAACTACACCGGCTCGGACATAGCCAAGAAGTTTCCCAAGTACGAGGGGATAGTATCCCTTGATTAAGGCTATTCTCACCGACATAGAGGGAACAACCTCCTCCCTCTCCTTCGTAAAGGAAGTTCTCTTCCCTTACTCAAAGAAGAAGCTCAGGGACTTTGTCCGGAAACACCCCGATGACCCGGAGGTTCAGAGAATTCTCAGGGAAGTTCAGGAGATAGAGCCGGGAAACCCGATAGAGACCCTCCTGAGATGGATAGAGGAGGACAGGAAGGTAGCACCCCTAAAAGAGCTTCAGGGACTCATATGGGAGGAGGGATACAGGAGCGGTGAGCTAAAGGGACACATATACGAGGACGCTTACGAGAAGCTCAAGGAGTGGCACGAGAGGGGAATTCCTGTATACGTTTACTCTTCAGGCTCTGTGAAGGCTCAGGAGCTCCTCTTCGGTCATACCGAACACGGAGACCTTAATTACCTATTTTGCGGATACTTTG
This sequence comes from Hydrogenivirga caldilitoris, assembly GCF_003664005.1. NCBI lineage: Bacteria > Pseudomonadati > Aquificota > Aquificia > Aquificales > Aquificaceae > Hydrogenivirga > Hydrogenivirga caldilitoris. The sequence continues at coordinate 1,542,766 of NZ_RCCJ01000001.1, read as the reverse complement.
ACACAAGGATAGGGAACAAGAAGGACCCGGAGTCTTACAAAAGGATAGCGAAGGAGCTCGGACTGAAGCCGGAAGAGATTCTCTTTCTATCAGACAATCCCGAAGAGATAGAGGCTGCCGCCAAAGCCGGTATGAAGGTCGTGAGATTTGCAAGGGAAGGGGAAAACGAGCCGATAAAAGACTTCCCCTACCCCCAGGTGAGGAGCTTTTATGAAGTTACCTTGGATTAAGAAGTTTAGAGCAGTCTTCCATAAGTTTTGGCTTCACCTTCTCGTAGTAAGCTTTTCTGTTAGAACATACCCTGTAACAGGTTCTAACTACAAAGGCTCTCTGGTCGGGGGTGAGTTTTGATTCCTCCAGTATAACTGAGACCTTCTTCGCATGAAGTTCACAGCTCGTTCCTGGGTTGGCACACCTGTCGTATATGGCTATGGCGTCCATGCACCTCTCGTACTCTCCGTAATCAACCCTCTCAAAGTCTCTCTTCTTTGCACAGGAAAGCAGGAGAGCTGAAAGCAGTATGGCATAAATCATGTACATCATGATTACCTAAATTTTAACTATACTTTGGTAACGGGGGAGAGATGGAGTTAAGGGTAAACGGAAAGGTTTATAAGGCGAACGTGTCTCCCGAAACACCCCTCCTCTGGGTGATAAGGGAGCATCTGAGACTCACCGGAACCAAGTTTGGTTGTCTTAAGGCTATCTGCGGTAGCTGTACCGTTCTCGTAGATGGGGAGCCCGTCCGTTCCTGCAGTTTTCCAGTTAAGAACGCTGAGGGGAAGGAGATAACCACCGTTGAGGGCATACCCAGAAATCATCCGGTCAAGATAGCCTGGAAGGAGGTGGGAGTTCCCCAGTGTGGATACTGTCAGAGCGGTCAGATAGTTCAGGCTTACGCACTCCTGAGTAAAAATCCCAGACCCACGAGGGAGGAGATAGTTTCAGCTATGAACGGGAACCTTTGCAGGTGCGGGACTTACCCGCGGATAATCAGGGCTATAATGAGGGCTTCGGAGATGCTCCGATGATTACGAGGAGAGAGTTCTTCAAGCTTGGTGGTCTCAGTCTGATAGTGGCTGCAACGCCGAAGGGTTTCCAGATAGTTAAAGCGAGCGAGCTTAGAAGACACTCACCCAGGCTCTGGCTCAACCTCTCCGAGGATAACTATCTTACCGTATTCGTGAACAAGTCCGAGATGGGGCAGGGTGTTTACACGGGTATCGCCCAGCTTGTGGCTGAGGAGCTTGACTTCCCCTGGGAGAGGGTCAGGGTCAGACCGGCACCCGCAGGGAAGTTCTACATAGACCCTTACATGGGAATGCAGCTCACGGGAGGGAGCACGAGCATAAGGCACATGTACGAGATAATGCGCTCCGCAGGAGCTGCTATGAGGGAGATGCTCCTTGAGGCTGCTTCTGAGCTCTGGAAGGTTCCAAAGAGCGAGCTGAATGCTGAGCTGGGATACGTCCTTGACCGGAAAACGGGAAGGAAAGTGGCTTACGGGAAACTTGCGGGCAGAGCTATGGAGCTTCCCGTTCCTCCTTCCCCTAAGCTGAAAACCCCCGAGGAGTTCAGGTACATAGGAAAATCCCTTCCGCGGATAGACTTAGAGGAGAAAGTAAACGGGGAAGCGAGGTTCGGGCTTGATTACTTCTACGAGGGACAGCTCTACGCCGTTATAGAAAGACCCCCCTTCGGCTCGGAAGCCCTCTCCTTCAACGCTTCTGAAGTTAAGAGGATAAAGGGAGTTACCCACGTTTTTAAGGTCGGGAAGGGTGTAGCGGTCTGCGGTGAGAGTCCGGAGGCTGTTCTTGAAGCAAAGGGGAAGCTAAAGGTCATGTGGAAAGAAAGTCCGATAAGGGATACGGACAGCCTGAAGCGAGATTACCTTGAGCTCCTGAAGAGAAGAGGTCTTGTTGCAAGGAGAGAGGGGAATCCCCATACCGCTTATGAGAGCTCTGAGAGAAAGGTTGAGGAGACTTACCTGCTTCCGTACCTGTACCATGCCTGCATGGAGCCTATGTCTTGCACGGTTAAGATTGATGGAAAGGAGTGCGTTATACACGCTCCTACCCAGAGCCAGACCGCCGTCCTGAGGGAAGCCAGAAAAATCACGGGTCTGCCGGAGAGCAGTATAAGGGTGATAACCACCTACTTGGGTGGAGGCTTCGGGAGGAAGTCAAATGCCGAGTTTGTGGCGGAAGCTCTCAAGATAGCGAAGAAGACGGGAAGACCTGTGAAGCTCTTCTATACGAGGGAAGACGATGTCCAGTCGGGCTGGTTCAGACCGATGTGTGCCGCTAAGCTCAGAGGCTCCGTAGATGAAAAAGGAAAGCCGAACTCTCTCTACTTCAAGATAGCCGTCCCGGCTGTCTTTGAGTGGGCTGGAAGACCCATGAAGATAGACAGAGCCGCCGTAGAAGGCGTGGCGAATATGTTCTATGAGATACCCAACGTTCACGTTGAGTTTGTGAAATCCGATATACCCATACCCGTATGGTTCTGGCGCTCGGTAGGGAGTACCCACAACGCCTTCATCCTTGAAACCTTCATAGACAGGCTTGCTCATATCGGCGGAAAGGACCCCGTGGAGCTCAGGCTTGAGCTTCTTGAAACGAATCCGAGAGCGCAGGGAGTTATTGAAAAAGTTGCTGAGGCGTCCGGCTGGCATAAGGGTCCCAGGGAGGGTCAAGCCCTGGGTATAGCTTACCATTTCTCATTCGGGAGCCACGTTGCTGAGGTTGCCGAGGTCTCCCTTGAGAATGGGAGGGTTAGGGTTCACAGGGTCGTCTGTGCGATTGACCTCGGACCCGTGGTAGTAAACCCCGAACTCATTGTCCAGCAGATGGAGAGTGCTATCCTGATGGGTCTGAGCGCCTTCCTCTACGAAGGGGTTAAGTTCAAGGACGGCTTTGCCGTAAACAGGAACTTTGATACCTACCCTATACTCAGAATGGAAGATGTTCCGGAGATAGAGGTTCACATCGTCCGCTCGGAGGGACCTATGGGAGGGATAGGAGAGCCCGGACTCCCACCGATAGCTCCCGCGGTGGCAAACGCCCTCTTCCGAATAACGGGCAAGCCCATTACGGAGCTTCCTTACTACAGTATCTTAGGATATTAGGATATAATCTTTCTCCCGTGAGTCCGGAGGAGCAGCTCAAACTTATAAAGCAGGGAACGGTGGAGATAATTGAAGAGGAGGAGTTGCTGAAAAAATTAAAAGAGGGAAGACCCCTACGTGTAAAGGCAGGCTTTGACCCGACAGCTCCTGACCTTCACCTGGGACACGTCGTCCTGCTTCAGAAACTCAGGCAGTTCCAGCAACTTGGTCACGAGGTTTACTTCATAATCGGAGACTTCACCGCCATGATAGGAGACCCGACGGGAAGGTCGGAGACCAGACCACCCCTCACGAAGGAGCAGGTCCTTGAAAACGCAAAGACCTACGAGCATCAGGTCTTTAAGGTTCTGGACCCCGAAAGGACGACGATAGTCTTCAACAGCACGTGGCTTCAGGAACTCGGAACTGAAGGACTCATAAAGCTTGCCGCAAAGTACACCGTGGCGAGGATGTTGGAGAGGGACGACTTCTCAAAACGTTTCAAGGAGGGAGTTCCCATATACATCCACGAGTTTTTGTATCCTCTCCTTCAGGCTTACGACTCGGTGGCTATAAAGGCGGACGTTGAGCTCGGTGGGACAGACCAGAAGTTTAACCTCCTGATAGGTAGGGACATCCAGAGGGAGTACGGACAGGAGCCGCAGGTTTGCATCACCCTCCCTCTGCTCGTGGGACTGGACGGCGTCAGGAAGATGTCTAAATCCTACGGAAACTATGTAGGGATAACTGAAGACCCCAAAACCATGTTCGGAAAGCTCATGTCCATATCTGACGAGCTCATGTGGGATTACTACCTCCTCCTGACGGACTACACGGAGGAAGAGATAGAGAGGATGAAGAGAGAGTGGCACCCGATGGAGGCCAAGAAACACCTCGCTGAGCTCATAGTTAAGAGGTTCCACTCGGAGGAGGAAGCCAAAAAGGCAAGGGAGTGGTTTGAAAGCACCTACTCCAGGAGAGAGTTTCCCGAGGATGCCCCCGTAGTTGTAATTCCCGAAGGGGAACTTACAGCTCTTGACCTTATCCTGAAGCTTGGTGCGGTTCCCTCCAAGAATGAAGGTAGAAGGGTGATACAGGGTGGGGGGCTTAAGGTTAACTTTGAGAAGATAACCGATCCCTACCAGAAGGTAACACTGGATGGGGAACTAAAAGTTCAGGTAGGGAAGAAGAAGTTTTACAGAGTAAAGAGAGGGTAAAGTTCACATATTTATGCCTGTTGAAAAAAGTATTATTTAAGGCAGGGAGGTAAGACATGGGATTCCTTCTTATGTGCTTAGCATTAATAAGTCTTTCTCTAGCTCAGCCCATGAAAAGTTTCAAATACTGTGGACATATTGAAGTTCTTGGTCTTGAGGGTGGAATGCCTATGATTCCTCCAATGATGGCTATGGGTGTGAAAGGTTATGTTTCACCAACAGGTGTAGACCCACAGCCACCAAAGACCTGCGTGTGGGTGTTCTTGGAAACGAAAAGCGAAGACACTTACATACCCACCATAGTGGTCTGGTCAGACACATACAGGGGCTACCACGCAGACATATACTCAGACCCTTACTATATCTTTGGACACAGACAGGAACAGCCCTCGGACTACAGTCCCTCTGGGCTTGAGGAGAGGAACAGAGAGATGGAAAACTACCTTAACAACGCGGCAGGGAGCAGAGTTCTGGTGGAAGTCCTTAAGGCTTTGGGTGAAGGAAAAGCGGAAACGAGTTATGAAGACTCCATAGAAGTTCCCATCGCTATGACCCCTGGGGTTATTCCCAGGGTTAAGGTTCTCTACTACCTATACGATTTTGAGCCGAATCCAGCGGTGCCTGTGCACATACACAATCTTATAAACGAGGGGAGACTAAAGAGGATACCCCATACACCTTACTGGCAGCCCATAACTGTACCTCAAAGTTTGGTGGAGAGGTAAATTATTACCATGAAGTTCTTCAAGCTTGAGCTCAATTCTTATGAAGACAGTTTTGAGCTTTGGTTTACGGGGGAGGATAATCTTACGGAGAAGGATTTCGGTGATGCCGTGGCTGAAGCTATGCTTGAAGTGTTCAGGAAATTAGGTACAACCGTTGAAGATTCCCAAGAGGTGAAAAAGGACTACCCCTTGTTCGTACTGGCTCTTGAAGAGGATACCTTTTTAAAGGTTATGGGGGACAGAGGCTTTAGGAAACTCAACCCAGATGTCGTGGTCAGGGGTGACTCTTACTCGGTACTCTGGGAAACCCCTGAAGGTGAGAAGAAATTAACGCCTCTGAAGGACGAGGGAAATCTTGAGAGGTATCTTCTCTCCAAAGGCATTGAACTATCTGATGAAGATCCAAACAAATTAATATTTGGGGAATTCTAATAAAGGAGGGAGTGATATGAGGCAATTAGCTCTGCTTATCATCGGACTCGTATCCTTTGGCTTTTCCATTCCCGTTTACGTGATTGAGAAGGAAATCCACTCAAAGATGCCCATGGGAGAGCAGAAGGGTAAGGAGATAGAGTATATAGCTGACGGGTATGTGAAGAAGGTACGCACCATTGAGATGAAGACGGATATGTCCAAGATGCTACCCTTCATGAAGAACATGCCTCAGATGAAGACGGAACCCAAGATACAGAAGAGGGAAGAGGTAGAACTCCTAATTTACAAGGGTAAGGAGGCTGTCATATACTCCATGTTTCCGGAGACCAAGACCTACAGGGAGCAGGAGATGGAGGGAATCGCCGCCGCTCTATTTTTACTGTGGTTCTACGATTGTGATGACGAGGGAAACTGCAAGCCAGCCCAGAACTTAAAGGTAACTAACGAGTTCAAAAATGTGGGTAAGTGGAAGGCGAGAAAGATAATAACGAAGGTAAAAGGCTTTTCTGGAGACACTCCACAGGATATAGTGATGACCCAGTGGTTGGCTAAGGATAAACATCTCTTGGAGGCAAGATTATTGCAGTTGGAGAATATGTTCAGGGTTTTAGAAAAGGATATTGAGAGCTCAGGAAAGCTTAAAGCGGATAGGGAGAAGGCTAAAAAGATGGTCAGGGACGCTTATAAGAAGGTAAGGGAGCTTTACGAAAAGTACGGTGCACCTGTAATGGTAGAAACAAAGATGCCCTCTTTGATAGGCATGGGTGATGCAGTCAGTGTTGAAACGGTCAAGTCCGTTACTAAAAAGAATCTTCCCAAAAATTTCTTCTCCGTCCCGAAGGACTACAAACCTATGGGAGTTCCCGGTCAGGGTATGCCTCCGGGCTATGAAGGGGGATACCGTTGAAGGTTCTTCTCTTACTTTTTCTTCCTCTTATACTCTTCTCCCAAACCCTTTACAACGGTCTCATTAGTTATCATGGGCAGGTGATAGACTGCGGACATATCCTCGGCAGATACGCCCACGGAGGAGTTCCTTCCTTGAAGGAAGATGAGAACGTAAAGCTTTGCTGTATGAGTCTGAGGGAGATAGCAAAGAATGAAGGTGTAAACACCTTGCTTATAGCCCACCTGAACGTGTGCAGACAGCTGGGAAGATAGAGCCGATTCTGCTTGGAAGGATGAAAAATTCCCGGTAATGGGCTTATATTATAGAGCATGAAAACCGTTAGCAAAGAGGAGCTTAAGGAGCTTTACGATAAAGACTTCCCCCGATGGGTTGATATTAACCTTCAGCTTCTGAAAGAGAAAGCTTACGACCTCGTGGATTGGGAGAACCTCCTTGAGGAGATAGAGGATATGGGAAGGAGATACCTTGACACATGTATAAGCTACCTTGCGATCATCTTAGAGCATCTCTACAAATGGGATAACTTCAAGAACTTAGTGGGAACTGATGGGGGAAGAAGCTGGATCAGGAGTGTGGAGAATTCACGAACCAGAATCAGAGCTATGTTGAAGGAATATCCGAGTCTCAGGAACAAGCTTTCAGAAGAAATAGAAAGAGCCTGGATAAGAGCACGGAGTAAACTTGAAATATGGCTCAGGAACAGCGACTACGACCCCGAAGACTTTAACATACCCGAAAAATGCCCTTATAATTACGAAGAGGCGATGACGAGAGATTTAAAGAAGGAATTAAAGTAACTCCGGAGGAAGCGGAATGAAGACTTTATCGTTAGATTACATAAAGGACAAGGTTATAAACGGCGAGAGGCTTACTCCCGAAGAGGCACTGGAGCTTTACAGAAACTCAGACCTAACCACCCTCGGAATGCTCGCCAACCTAATCAGGAAAAGGAAGCATCCCAACAACGTAGTTACCTTTGTTATAGACAGGAACGTGAACTACACGAACGTGTGCATAGCAGGGTGTAAATTCTGTGCCTTTTACAGGAGGAAGAGCGACTCCGACGCTTATACCTTGGAGCTTGAAACCATACTACAAAAGGTTCAGGAGCTCGTTGATTGGGGCGGGACGACGCTCCTCATGCAGGGAGGCATAAACCCCGACCTTCCCCTGAGATTCTACGAGGAGATGATTTCTGCAATAAAGGAGAGATTCCCCCAGATACAGATACACTGCTTTTCCGCTCCGGAAATCGTTTATCTTTCAAAGCTTGAGAAACTCAGCATAAGGGAGGTTTTGCAGAGACTGAAGGATGCGGGCTTGATGTCCGTTCCCGGAGGTGGTGCTGAGATACTTTCCCAGGAGGTGAGAAAGCAGATATCTCCCGGGAAGTGCTCTGTGGAGGAGTGGGAGGAGGTTCACAGGACCGCCCACGAACTCGGAATGACCACCACGGCGACGATGATGTTCGGTCACCTTGAGAGTATTGAGCACATAATTGAGCATTTTGAAAGGGTCAGGAGAATTCAGGACGAGACGGGAGGCTTTACCGCCTTTATCCCCTGGACCTTCCAGAGAGGGAATACCGAGCTTGACTTCGTTGAACCTGCCTCAAGCGTTTACTACCTCAAGGTTCTCGCTCTCTCACGGATATACCTTGACAACTTTGAGAACATTCAAAGTTCCCACGTGACCCAGACCATGCCCGTTGGTATGATTGGACTTCACTTCGGGGCAAACGACCTCGGCTCGGTGATGATAGAGGAGAACGTCATCTCCTCAACGGACTTTAAAGTGAGCATCCCCAAGGTAGAGGACATGGTTCAGGCTATCAGGGACGCCGGATTTATACCTGCCCAGAGGGATACCTACTACAGGATAGTGAGGAGGTTTGATTGAGGGACGGGAGGCTTTCCCTCGGTGTAGCGGCTTTTCTGTTAGCTGTTGGAAGTTTGAAGGCTCAGAACCCTGCCGCTCAATTTCCCCTTGAGAAAGTTCTTTTGATGACCGAGTTCGGACACAACTTCCATTACAGCATCTCTTCGGTTGAAGTCTATGTCCCCGATATAAGGCTTGACGTAAACATTGGTCACAGACTCGGTCTTACGCCTGAGGAGATAAGGAGGAACTGCACGGGGACTTTTACAGGACAACCAACGGACGCAGACAGAGACGGATTTCCCGTTCACGTAGTCTACACCTTTAAGTGCAACTTCAGGGGTTATGAGCTTTCAGGAAGGGTCAGCGTCAGAGATAACAACGACGGCAACCCTTATAGTGGGGCTGATTTTTGCACGGGAATATTTACCCCTGCGGGGTGTTCACGGGAACCTCTCAAGTACGGAGGATACGACTACTACGTGCTTGACATAGACTCGGAATACCATTTTGCCAAGGACGAATACCTCTTTAAGAGGTATTTCTGGACGGTTTACGGGATAACCTGCGAGGCGGAAAATTTGACCTTCAAGCCTAAGAGACCCACGGGTTTGAGATGGGACAGGGGAGTGTGGAACGGAAAGATAGTGTGCTCCGCGATACCTTCCTACAAATACGTGTTTGTTGTTGAAAACTGGCAGTCGGGCATGTGTATGAACGCAGACACACCGGCGGGAGGGACTATAAGGATAAATGCAAGCTGCTCCCAGAATCCTTCCGAGCGCCAGAACGTCGTTGTGAACTACACCTCCTGCGGTCACGGAAAAGCCGTTGGGAACGGATGTAACGGAATTGATATAAATACTGACTTTTAAGGTGAAAATTCCCTTTACCTGTTGATTTTGTGAACTTAGACTAAAGACAGACAACAACGGGAGGTGAGTGTTATGAGTGGTAAAAGATTACTTGCAGGAGTATCGTTAGTTTCTCTGGCTCTGTTTGGATGCGGAGGAGGGGGCGGTGGTGGAGAGACAATATCAGGAGTCTGGGAAGGGTCTTATACTGATCAATCTGGACCTACATCTGGAAGTCCGGCAGAAGGTCCAATATGCTTAGAAATAAATCAAAATGGTGCTCAAGTTACCGGAAAGGCTTGGGTATCTGGCTATATCTGGGGAGGAAGTTACAGCGGAACTGCAAGCGGAACCACCTTTACAGGTCAAGTGAGCGGGAACGATTTAAATGACCAATCTGTTACAGTGAACTTTGATGGGAACATATCCGGAGACAAGATAAGCGGGACAGTGACTATAGGAAGCAAAACTTACAACATAAATCTTGACAAAAAATCAAAATCAAATTGTGGGTGGGCAAGTAGAGAGTTAGCGCTGGCTTTTGGGCGGGCTTTGGGAGGTGCCATATCTGGAAATCCGAGTAGTCCTGATCCAACAGGGAATATACTTGCCTCTTTCATAACCGTAGTTCCGAGGGTTGACGTCAAGGTGGATACGCAAACTTATCAGAATTGGTGGGCATGCATCTGGGAAATTAGAGATACAACGGGTGGAACACCATCTGAATACACTGTGGCAGGTATAGTGGATACAACAACGTTTTCAAGGTTTGCAGGCTGGTATGTGAGCAATGCAACCCCAAGTATCGGATTAAAAGATTCATCAAGCAATTACCAAGCTCAACAAGTTGATGCCACTCTCGGCAATAGCGGAGATGTTGCTTTATACACCGATGGAACACTGACCTTTTTTTCAGATGGAACAAGCGATACTTACTTTAACAACGGCACACAGCTTCAGGCTGGCAGTAATCCCTTTTATGTTAGTCCATGCGATCCTGATACGGGCACACAATATAAAGTCTGGATGACAAACATATCTTCATTTTACATAAAGTTTGATGGACCAGGGACAGATTTTCAAAACCACTCCTTTGAATCTCCGCCGGGAGCTTCAAATACTCCACCTTCTACAAACGATGAGATACCCGCCCTCTACATAGAAAAGGTATCCTGCACACCCTAACCATGTTCTTTTTGGTAGTTATTCTCTTCTCCCTACTCCTCTCCTGCGGCGGGGAGGAGCCTGTTGATTCTGAGCTAAGGGGTCTCATTAAAAAGCACGGGCTAAAACCAATAGAGAAACCCGAAACTGACCCCGATAAGGTAGCCCTCGGGAGGATGCTCTTCTTTGACAAGGTCATCGGTGGGAATAAGGATATTTCCTGTGCTACATGCCACGACCCGAGATTTGGAACAGGGGACTGCCTTCCCTTATCTGTTGGAACCAAAGGGAGCGGAGAGTGCCTTGAGAGAAGACCCGGGGTTGGAAGACCCTTCATCCCCAGAAACGCTCCTGAGATATTCAACAGAGGGCATGAGGACTGGAGGACGATGTTCTGGGACGCGAGGGTTGAAGAGCTAAAAGGAAGGTTATCAACGCCTGCCGAAGACCTTTTGCCCGATGGGATTGAGGACGTCCTCGCCGCTCAGGCTCTTTTTCCGCCGACCTCAAGGGACGAGATGAGGGGAAGGGCTGGGGACGTTGCCTCCGATGGAACTCAAAACGAGCTTGCCCAGATTGGTGATAATGACTTCCCCGCTATATGGAGCGGAATAATGAACAGGCTCCTTTCTATACCAGAATACAGAGACTTATTCAGAACAGCTTACGGAGACAGAACATACACCATAGCGGACTACGCTAACGCCATTGCGGAGTTTGAAAAGGAGGCTTTCACGCTCACGGATAGCCCGTGGGACAGGTATCTGAAGGGAGACGATGATGTCCTCTCATACGAAGCTAAGGTAGGGGCACTGCTCTTTTATGGAAAGGCAAAATGTTACACCTGCCACAGCGGGACGCTCTTTACCGACCAGAAGTTTCACAACATAGGAGTCCCCCAGTTCGGTCCGGGGAAGGACGGAAACGGGCTTGACTACGGAAGGTTCAACGTCACCGGAAGAGAGGAGGATAAGTTCAAGTTCAGAACACCTCCCCTTAGAAACGTTGCGGTTACCTCCCCCTACTTCCACAACGGAGCGTATAGAGACCTGAGGAAAGCAATTCTTCATCACACAAACCCTGAGTTCTACCTTCGTAACTACGACCCGATAGAGAACGGGCTTCCCCCCGAACTCGCCTCTACCCTGAAAAATGACGAAGCGACCATAACGGAAATACTATCAACCCTTGATATAGAACCTGTCCAACTCACATCCCAGGAGGTTGATTATCTCGTAGCCTTCCTCAACTCCCTTACGAGTCCGCAGGTTTATGAGCTTGAAAAAGTCATACCCGATAGGGTTCCCAGCGGTCTTCCGGTTTTGAAATAGTAGAGAAACTTTGTCGGTCTCATACCCCACTTCTTAGACAACTTGGCAAAGATGAAGAAGTTGTAGGCAAGATACTCAACTGGATTGAAGGGCTTTAACCGACCTTAAATGGAGATATAATTTTTTCCCCATGGGTTACAGAGTAGCGATAGTAGGTGCCACAGGTGAGGTGGGAAGAACCTTCTTAAAGGTTCTTGAGGAAAGAAATTTCCCCGTTGATGAGCTTATCTTATTCGCCTCTGAGCGTTCCGAGGGAAGTAAGCTCACCTTCAAAGGAGAAGAGCACGAGGTAAGGGCTTTAAACAAACAGCCCAACTTTAAAGGTATAGACATAGCCCTCTTTTCGGCTGGAGGGAGCATAAGCAAGGAGTTCGCTCCTAAGTTCGCCGAGGATGGTGCTGTCGTGGTGGACAACTCCTCAGCATGGAGGATGGACCCCGATGTTCCTCTCGTGGTGCCTGAGGTAAACCCCCAAGACGTTCACATGTTTGATAAGAAGAGGATAATAGCCAACCCTAACTGTTCCACCATACAGATGGTCGTGGCTCTAAAGCCCATATACGATGAGGCTGGCATAAACAGGGTCGTTGTAGCCACCTACCAGTCGGTTTCTGGAGCGGGAGCAAAGGCGATAAGGGAGCTTGAAGAACAGACGAGAGCCTGGTGCGAGGGAAGACCGATTCCGGAGCCCAAGCACATAGCCAAGCAGATAGCCTTTAACGCCGTCCCCCACATAGACGTGTTCATGGACAGCGACTACACCAAGGAAGAGCTCAAAATGCTCAACGAAACACGGAAGATAATGCACGACGATAACATAAAGGTCTCCGCCACTGCGGTCAGAGTTCCCGTCTTCTATTCCCACTCGGAGGCTGTCCATATAGAGACCAAAAGAGCGATATCTCCCGAGAGGGCAAGAGAGCTGCTTTCAAGGGCTCCCGGAGTTGTGGTGGTTGACGACCCTCACGGTGGGGCTTACCCAACGGCAATAGATGCAGCCGGAAGGGACGAGGTCTTCGTGGGAAGGGTCAGGGAGGATATAGCCTTCACACCCGGACTTGCCATGTGGGTCGTTGCGGACAATATAAGGAAAGGTGCGGCTACCAATGCTGTTCAGATAGCTGAGCTCCTTGTTAAGGAAGGGCTTGTGTAAGCTATAATTTTCCTATGCTCTCAAGACGGGTAGCTCAGTTAGAGCCTTCTGCAACTCTTACTATCACGGCAAAGGCAAAGGAACTCAAAGCTAAAGGCGTTGACATCGTGGGTTTCGGTGCAGGAGAGCCAGACTTTGATACTCCGGACTTTGTTAAGGAAGCCTGTACAAAAGCTCTCATGGAGGGAAAGACCAAGTACGCCCCTTCAGCGGGGATTCCGGAGCTCAGGGAGGCTCTCGCCGAGAAGCTCTACCGTGAGAATGGAGTTGAGTATAAACCTTCCGAGATAGTTGTGTCCGCAGGTGCAAAGATGGTCCTATTCCTTATATTCATGAGCATCCTCAACGATGGAGACGAGGTTCTTCTCCTCTCACCTTACTGGGTTACCTATCCCGAACAGATAAAGCTCCTCGGAGGCGTCCCTATAGAGGTTCCCCTTAAAGAGGAGGAAGGCTTCTCACCCACAGCCGAGCTGGTCGCCGAATACATAACGGATAAGACTAAAGCGATAGTGCTTAACTCTCCCAACAACCCTACGGGTGCGGTTTACTCCCAGGAGGAGCTAAAACGTATCGCCGAGCTGTGCCTTGAGAGGGGAATATTCCTGATATCCGATGAGTGCTATGAGGCTTTTGTGTATGAGGATAAGTTTGTGAGCCCTGCCTCCTTTTCCAAGGAGGTCAGAGATATAACCTTTACCGTAAACGCTTTCTCTAAGACTTACTCAATGACGGGTTGGAGGGTTGGCTACGTTGCCTGCCCTGAGAAGTACGCCAAGGTAATAGCTAACCTTAACAGCCAGACGGTTTCAAACGTAACCACCTTTGCCCAGTACGGTGCTTTAGAAGCCCTCAGAAATCCGGAAGCTAAAGAATACGTGAGTAGGATGAAAACGGAATTTCAGAGACGTAGAGACAGGGCTTACGAGTTGCTCCTCACGATACCCGAGGTCAAGGTTTTCAAACCCAAGGGAGCTTTTTACATCTTTCCTGACTTTTCCTTTTACGCGGAAAAGCTCGGCTCTGACCTGAAACTCACCCAGTTCCTGCTTGAAGAAGGTAAGGTTGCCTGTGTGCCGGGCTCAGCCTTTGGTGCTCAGGGCTATCTTAGGCTCTCCTACGCGACGAGCATGAACAACATAGAGAAAGGGATAGAGAGAATCAGGGAAACCCTTGAAAAGTTAGCCCAGAAAGACTAAATCTTTATTAGTGAACAGGAGGACCGTTAAGATGCTGAAAGTTTTTCCTCTTCTAACCCTTTTGTTTTTTTTAGGATTGTTTTCCTGTGAAAGTAAGGACAGCTCCAACTCCTCACCAAGCAGACCTGTAAAAGAGAAGGTTGAGAAGAAAAAGATAATCCCCAAAAAAGAGTATGCCCTTCTAATTGTGGAGAGCAAGAGCTGTATATACTGCAAGCAACTGGACAAAGATATAAACACCGAGAAGAGTTTACAGGAAGCCCTTAAGGATATAGACCTTTATAAGATACTCTACGAGAGTTACTCACCGGTTGAAGCGAACTTTGGCGGGAGGCTTATAGAGACCTCTGAAAACGAGCTCGCCAAAACCCTGAACGCCTTATCTTTCCCAAATCTGATATTCTACGATAAGGACGGCAATATAATCCTTCAAATACCTGGGTATGTATATCCAACACAGCTCGTCTGCATAATTGATTATGTGAAAACAGGAGCTTATAAAAACGAAGATGTGAACACTTACGTCAAACGGAAAGGCTGTGCATGAAAGCATACCTCTTTGACCTTGACGGTACACTTATAGACTCGGCGGATGATATCGCCCTGGCTCTCCAGGAGACGTTAAAGGAACTCGGTATGCCAGAGAAGATGCCTGAAAATGTACGCAGGCTCATAGGTGGAGGTGTGAAGGCTCTCCTTGAGCAGGTTCTGGGGGAAGACTTCAGAGAGGAGTATGTAAGAGTTTTCAGGAAGTATTACGTTGGCAACCCGGTTGTTTATACGAGACCATACCCAGGCATACCTGAAACCCTCCAAGCTCTGAAAAAAAGAGGAGTACCGCTTGTGGTGGTTACAAACAAGCTGGAGGAACTTTCCCTCAGAATTCTTGAGAAGCTTGAACTTCTGGACTTCTTTGAGCTTGTGGTAGGGGGTGACACCTTCTCCGAAAAGAAACCCTCCCCACTTCCGATACTGAAGGCTTTGGAGTTTATAGGGATTGAGCCTGGGGAGGCACTTATGATAGGAGATACCGAGGCTGATATAGAGTCGGGCAGAAAAGCTGGGACAAAAACAGCCCTTGCCAAGTGGGGATACGTCAGGTTAAACTCCCTGAAACCCGATTATCTGTTGAATAGACCGGAGGAGCTCCTCAGTTTAGCATCCCAAGGATCTGATGTCTGAGAACGTGGGCGGGTTTATAGTCCGGTTCTAACTTTAGAGCCTCTTCAACCTCTTCAAGGGCATCGTAAAGCCTACCCGTAGCGAGGTATATCCTGGCGAGGTTAATCCGAGGAAAGTGCCTGGCATCGTAGTTCTTGGCAACGATAGCCTGCTTCAACCAGGGGATGGCTTCCTCAAACCTGCCTTGCTCAATAAGGTATGCACCTATGTCGTTGTATGGATTTCCGAAATCTGGGTCTATCTCTATAGCTTTCTTGCAGTACTCAATGGCTTTCTCATAATCGTTCTTCATGCTGAACGCCCATCCGAGGAAGGTATAGGCTTTTGCTGAAGGTTGAACTTCAATAGATTGTTTGTACAGTTCTATAGCCCTATCTATATCCCCCATCATGTGATAGGTGTACGCTTCTTCAAAGAGCCTTTGGGCTTCTCTTTCAGTGTATTCCATGTCTTCTTCCTCCATCCGCCTTATTAATATAATACTGCTTATAAAATATGACAATACTATACTCAATCTATACTTGGCACTCCACTGAGTTATAATTAACGAGCTTTGAGGGGTAAATAGATGTATTACGAATATGAAGAAAAGCTCCTTGCCTTAAAGGAAAAGATAGATAACCTTGCGGCTTTGTACCGCAGCGGGAATAAAAAGGTTGAAAGAGAGCTGAGGAGTCTTTACAGGGAGTTTAAGAGTAAAGCGAAGAAGACCTATTCAGACCTCTCACCCTGGGAAAGGGTTCAACTTGCAAGACACCCAAGAAGACCTCATACCCTTGATTACATCAAGTACCTTATAAAGAACTTTATAGAGCTTCATGGGGATAGAAGGTTTGGAGATGACAAAGCCATAGTAGCCGGATTTGGTTACTTCAGGGGAGAGCCTGTCTGTGTAATAGGACATGAGAAGGGCAGGGGAACGCAGGAAAAGATAGAGAGAAACTTCGGTATGCCCCATCCAGAAGGTTACAGGAAGGCTATAAGGGTCATGAAGCTTGCTGAGAGCTACAAAATGCCTGTTATAACGTTCATAGATACGCCTGGAGCTTTCCCGGGTATAGGTGCAGAGGAGAGGGGACAGTCAGAAGCTATAGCCCAGAGCATGCTCACCATGGGTTATCTCAAAGTTCCTACCGTTGCCGTAGTTATAGGTGAGGGTGGAAGTGGTGGTGCCTTAGCCCTTGGTGTTGCTGATAGGGTATGTATAATGGAAAACGCTTACTACTCCGTGATCTCTCCCGAAGGGTGTGCAGCTATACTCTGGAAGGAACAGGACAGGGTAAAGGAAGCTGCAAAGGCTCTTAAATTGACGGCGAAAGACCTTTATGAGCTTGGTGTTGTTGACTGTATTATAAAGGAGCCTTTCGGCGCAGCTCACTGGGACCACAAAGGGGCAGCTTATATAGTTGGATACCATATAAGGAGATGTCTGCAGGAACTTTGCTCAAAGGATGTTCATACCCTTATCTCGGAAAGGGTAAACAAGTTTAAATCCCTAGGAGCTTACATGGAGGGTTGAGCCTTCTCCCTGCACTCTGGACACAGACCGTAAACATTCACCGAGTAACCGGAGGTTTCAAAACCCTCAAGCTCTTTCGGTATGTCTATCTTCTCCTCCATGTAGATGTCCCTTATGGCTCCACAGTTCATGCATATGAGGTGATGGTGTTCGTCTGTGTTGGCATCGTATCTGGCAGAGCTTCCCCAGTAACAGACTTTCTTGGCAAGTCCCATCTGCTCAAGGGTTTCAACAGTCCTGTAAACTGTGGCGAGGGATACGAATGGGTATCTCTTCTTAACCTCCTCGTATATCTCCTCAACCGTAGGGTGATTGTGGGACTTTAGGAGTATCTCGTAAACGGCTACCCTCTGGGGTGTGATCTTAAGCCCCGATTCACGGCACTTATCTATAAAGTTCTCAAGCATACTTTCCTTCAATTCCATGGCTATAAATATAACAAATTGCCCTTATTTTTCAATAATCCTTTTCATATAGTATTGAGTATATACTCGTAACTCTCACGCTTCCGTATAAGTCTGTAAGAGCCATTCTCTATCAGAACTTCAGCTGGTCTGGGTCTGACGTTGTAGTGGGATGCCATTGCAAAGCCGTAAGCCCCTGCTGAAAGTACCGCTATGTAATCCCCCCTTTCCAGCCATTCTATCCTCCTGTCCCTGGCAAGGAAGTCTCCCGTCTCACATATGGGACCTACTATATCGGCTATTATGTGTTCTCTCCCCTTACTTTCCACTGGTACTACGTGGTGGTAAGCATCGTATATAGCCGGTCTTACCAGATCGTTCATTCCTGCATCCACTATTATGAAGTGTTTGATCTCCTTGTCCTTTAGGAACTGGACTTGGGATATTAGAAGACCGGCGTTGCCGGTGATAGACCTGCCCGGTTCAAGAATAAGCTGTGCCTCAACACCCTCAAGCAGTGGCAGGACCTCCTTAGCGAGTTCATGAGGTGAGGGTCCTCTGTCCTCAGGTTTATACTTTATACCTAAACCGCCGCCTATGTCCAAGTATCTGATCTCAAAACCTTCCTCTGTAAGCTCTCTATATAGACCCACCACCTTTTCAACAGCTTCCCTGTAGGGAGATACGTCAAGCAGTTGGGAACCTATGTGGCAGTGTATTCCAACTATTTCAAGGTTCTTAAGCTCCCTTGCGAGCCTGTACTCCTCCTTTGCGGTTTCAAAGTTGACACCGAACTTGCTCTTCTTCATGCCCGTGGATATGTAGGGGTGGGTTTTGGGGTCAACGTCCGGGTTCACCCTTATGGCTATGCGTGCCTTCTTTCCCAGCCGTCCAGCTATCTCATCAAGGACGTAAAGCTCGTCCCTGGACTCCACGTTGAACATAAGTATCTCTTTTTCCACCGCTAACTCAAGCTCCGGAACGGTTTTTCCCACACCTGCGTAAACTATCTTTGCAGGGTCAATTCCGCCTTTCAAAGCGGCAAGAAGCTCACCCCCGGAGACTATGTCTGCTCCAGCACCCTCTTCCCCAGCCACCCTTATTACTTCTGGGTTGAAGTTAGCCTTCACGGCGTAGCATATAAGAGCTCCCGAAAAGGCTTCCTTGTAAGCTTTTATTCTATCCCTTATGTAAGAGGCACTGTAAACGTAGAGGGGAGTTCCAAATTCCTGAGCTAAACTTTTCAGCGATACGCCTTCTAAATATAACTCTCCATCTTTTACTTCCAGGTATGGGTTATACTCCTTAAGCACCTTTTCATCAAGCATTCCTTCCTCCTCTGGAGGGAAAATATTTTAAATGAAAGAGTGTAGGCTTGAAGGTGTAGGTAGAAAGGGAAACCTCTTGCTCTCCTGGGGGCTTTTCTTGGTTCCTTTCTTGGTCTTCCTATACATATTTATGCCCTCCATCGCTATGGGTTACGTATTCAACAGGATTGTTCATTTCAGCGGTAACGGAGCGCTCCCTATGAATTTACTGGTCTTTCTACTGGGTTTTATCCTTTTCTTCAAGGTTTACGACTCCTTTTTAAAGCACTATTACGGTGAAGACTCCTTCAGCCTGATTAACCTCTTTTTCCGCGGAGCCATGAGTTCCTTCTCAACCCTTGAACTCCAAGAGGATAGGGCTATCCAAAGGTTTGATAACAGAACCGTACAGGTGAATCTCAGAAAGGGTGAATTGCTCTGGATAATGGCTATTGTGCCACTGATAGTTCTGAGGGACAGGGAGGGTAACGTTATCCCCTTCCTTACCCTCTCCTTCGGTAGGGGCGGAAAGAGAAGGTTTCTGGAGTGCCTATCTTTGGCTACCGGTATTGATGAGGAGCAGCTCAACTTCAGATACTTCAGGGATTTTTTATTCCGAGGAATGAAGTATTCCAAGAGTATAGACTTGAGCAGGAAGTTTTATTAAATTATTCCACTTGGAGGTTAAGTTATGGCAGGACATAGCCACTGGGCTCAGATTAAGCATAAAAAGGCGAAGATAGACGCTCAGAGAGGGAAACTCTTTAGCAAGCTGATAAAGGAGATAACGGTTGCTACAAGGTTGGGCGGTCCGAATCCTGAGTTCAACCCCAGGCTAAGGACTGCAATAGAACAGGCCAGAAAGGCAAACATGCCCATGGAAACCATAGAGAGGGCTATAAAGAAGGGTAGCGGTGAACTTGAGGGTGAGTCTTACGAGGAGGTCATATACGAGGGCTACGGACCTGGTGGTGTTGCCGTTATGGTTATCACTACTACAGATAACAGAAACAGAACCTCAGCCGAGGTAAAACATGCATTCTCAAAACACGGTGGCAGTCTGGGTTCTTCCGGTTGTGTATCTTACCTCTTTGAGAGGAAAGGCTACATAGAGGTGCCGGCAAGTGATATTTCTGAGGAAGAAATCTTTGAAAAGGCTGTAGAGGCGGGAGCTGAAGATGTCCAGAGTGGCTTGGAGATTCACCAGGTTTACACCTCTCCTGAAGAGCTTTATGAGGTAAAGGAGAAGCTTGAAAAGTTGGGCGTTCCCGTTGAGAAAGCCCAGATAACCTGGATACCGGTCTCCACCGTTTCCGTTTCAGACGCCGAAACGGCAAAGAGAGTCCTTAAGCTCATAGATGCCTTGGATGACCTGGAAGACGTTCAACAGGTTATAGCTAACTTTGAGGTTCCCGAGGAGGTTCTTCAGCAAGTAGAGGCGTGATACACCTGGAATTTCTGAAGGTTTTCTGGGATTATACCCTGGATGTACTGCCTTACTTTCTCTTGGCTGCCCTGGCTGGGGCTACACTTCAAACCTTTGTTGGAGATAGGTTTTTGAGCAGGAAGCTCCTCTCCAGTCCCTTAGCCCCATTCTTTGCCGCAATGCTGGGTGCAACGGTTCCTGTATGTTCCTGTTCCATGATACCGATTGCCAGAGCCATAGACAGCCTTTCTGGAAAGAGTTACGCGCCGGTTGTGGCTTTTCTGGTTACTGCTCCCGTTCTCTCCCCTGTGGTTTTAGTTCTGACCGCCGGGATGCTCGGTATGGAGATGACCCTCTTTAGGGTTGCGTTTCCTCTGCTCTACGCTATGAGCATCGCCTACCTTTCTTCTCTTGTTTTCAAAAAGCATCTTAGTCTCCCGCTGTTTCAAGGTTCTGGCTCAAGGGTGAATAGTAAGCACTTGTTTGTTAGGAACCTTCGTTCCCTGCTTTTTTCCACAGGAAAATACCTTCTTCTAGGTCTTGCGATAGCGGCTCTGATTAAGGTTCTTACTCCTCCGAACCTTATAGCCTCCTTCTCCGGCTCTATCCTTTCATATCCCCTGATAAGTCTGTTGTCCGTGCCTGTTTACGTCTGCTCCGGAGAGGAGGTTCCCATCGGCAGGTCTCTGAGGGATATGGGGATGAGCGATGGGCAGGTTCTTACCTTTATGCTTGCCTCCTCCGGGATATGTATCCCAACTATAGCAGCCCTCTTTAGCTTCCTACCTAGGAAGCTTGTCCTGCTCTATACTTTGTCCTGGTTTGTATTCGCAACGCTGGTGGGTATGATTGTAGACTTTTCCTCCGCTTTAAACCTTACTATAGGCTTCAGCAGGTTTGTGGGGACCTCGGAGTAGAATTTGAACCACTCTTCGGGAACTACCTCCCACAGCTTTCTCCATATCTCTACCCACGTCCTTATGAAGTTCCACGAAGGTGTAGCAGGGCACTTTACCGATATGGATATTATCAGGTCTCCCCTCTCATTTATACTCGGGACTATGGGGTAACTTCTGCAGTCTATGGGGTGTTTACCGTGTATACCACACCACCCGTCTCTGTTAAAGGGACAGTCCTGTTCCGGAAGTAGGAAGCCCACGCTCATTCCGTTAAGGTTAACCTCCGGGAAGGCGGCTCCGTTAAGCTCTTCAATTATCCTGTTTTCTCCTGGGAGTAGGACAACCGCTTCATTTAACTTGCTACACTCCGGCTCTTTCTTACCTCCCTTTGCACACATGAAACAGTTAAGCTCGGCACATCCCAGCTCCAAATCCTGGGTTGTCCGATAAACCTCATAAATTATCTCCTCCAGGGACCGTCGGTCTGGTTTGTCTTCCCCCATGGTTTTGGGAGTAATTTAAACTTTTTTTAAAAGCCTGCAATTTTAAAATTTATAGATTTATCAATCCCTTTTTGGCGGCACTTGCCACCTGATTGACTAACACCAGGGAGACTATAACATTACAACTATGTTTGTGAAGATTCTCCCTCCGGAGGTAAGGAGCAGGATAGCAGCAGGAGAGGTTATAGAGTCCCCTGCTGACGTGGTGAAGGAGCTTTTGGAGAACGCCCTTGATGCTAACGCTACAAAGATAGAGGTTGAAACTTCAAAGGGAGGAAAGAGGCTCATACTTGTCAGGGACAACGGTATAGGCATACATCCGGAGGACGTAGATAAGGTGGTTTTAGAGGGAGCTACCAGCAAGATAGAGAGCGAGAAGGACCTTTTGACTCTCACAAGTTACGGCTTCAGAGGGGAAGCTCTCCATTCCATAGCATCTGTTAGCAGGTTGAGGATAAGTTCAAGGTTCTTTCAGGAAAAAGAAGGTTACGAAATAGAAGTTGAAGGGGGTAAGGTGGTCTCAAAGGTTAAGAGGGGTATGCCTGTTGGCACAGAGGTTGAGGTCAGAGACCTCTTCTTCAACGTTCCCGCAAGGAGAAAGTTTCTGAGGAGGGAAGATACGGAGAGGAGGAAAATACTCCAACTTATCAGGGAGTATGCCCTCGTAAACCCGGAGGTTGAGTTCTTGTTTTTCTCCAACGCCAGGGAAGTTCTTAGCCTGAAACCCTCTGAGGAGAGAAAGCGGATTGAGGAACTCTTTGGGGGGAAGTTTGAGCTTATCAGAGAGGAGAGGGAGTTTTTGAAATTACGAGCTTATGTGAGAAGAAACGTTTCTCATGGGGAATTTCATGTGTTCATAAACTCAAAGCCTGTCAGTATGAGAACTCTGAAGGAGTTTCTTAAAAAAACCCTGGGCTATAGGACACAGGCTGTAATCTTTATTGACCTTCCTCCCTTCATGGTTGACTTTAACGTTCACCCCAAGAAAAAGGAAGCGAAGTTCCTTAAGGAGAGGAAGACCCTTTCCTTACTGAGGAGTGCTTTGGTTGGAAGGGGTGCTGAGATTGAGTTTTCTTACTTAGAGCAAGAAGTCCCAAAGTATGAAACGGAGTTCAAGATTTTAGGTCAGCTCAATGACACACTTATCCTGGCACAGAGAGGCGATTACCTTTACTTCTTTGACCAGCACCTCATATCTGAGAGGCTTTACTACGAGAGCCTGGGTGAAACTCAACGTGCCGACAGTTTAGCGTGCAGGTCCGCCCTAAAAGCTGGGGAAAGACTAACCCAGAGGCAGATGGAGGAGCTCATTGAGGCTTGGAAGAACCTGAAGAATCCCCACGTGTGTCCCCATGGTAGACCGATATATTACATGGTGCACTTGAAGGAAATATACGAGAAACTCGGCAGGAGTTTTTAGGGTTATATTTATTACTTATGGTAGATAGGGGATGGGTTCAAAAGATAGCCCTGTTGGCAAGGTTGAAGTTAACCGAGGAAGAGGTTGAACTGTTCAGCAGGCAGCTTGGAGATATACTTAGCTTCGTTCAACAACTTGAGGAGCTTGACACCTCAGGAGTTGAGCCTTATCTTCAAAACATTGAAGAGACCCCTATGAGAGAGGATGAACCTAAAGGGTCTCTTACCCATGAGGAAGCCCTCAAAAACGCTCCTGAAAGGGAGAACGGCTTCTTCGTGGTTCCAAGAATTGTGGAGGTTTAATGTATGGCTCAAGAAACTGTAGAAAAAGCCTTGAACGAAAAGAAAAAAGCTTTAGAAGCTTCCATTGCGAACATTGAGAAGAGGTTCGGTAAAGGGGCGATAATGCCACTCCGTGCGGCTGAAACTATCAAGGTTGACGTCATACCGACAGGTTCCCTCGCCCTTGACATAGCCACGGGGATAGGGGGTATACCAAGGGGTAGGATAATAGAGATATTCGGAGTTGAATCTTCCGGTAAGACAACGCTCGCTTTACATGTTATAGCTGAGGCTCAAAAGAAGGGAGGTGTCGCAGTCTTCATAGATGCGGAGCACGCCCTTGACCCAAAGTATGCAAAGGCTCTTGGTGTTGATGTTGAAAACCTTTACATATCTCAACCGGACTACGGAGAGCAGGCTCTTGAGATAGCGGAAAGTTTGATAAACAGCGGTGCCGTTGATGTGATAGTTGTTGACTCCGTTGCTGCCCTCGTTCCAAGGGACGAGCTTGAGGGTGAGATGGGAGAGGCTCAGGTTGGAAAGCAAGCCAGACTTATGTCCCAGGCTCTGAGGAAGCTCAAGGGAATAGTCCACAAGAGCAACACAGCCCTCATATTCATAAACCAGATAAGGGAGAAGATAGGGGTTATGTTTGGGAATCCGGAAACTACGCCCGGAGGGCGCGCTCTGAAGTTCTTCTCCGACATGAGGCTTGAGGTAAGGAGAACAGGAGACATAAAGGAAGGGAACGATAAGGTTGGATACAGGGTTAAGGTTAAAGTCGTGAAGAACAAGCTGGCTCCACCATTCCAGGAAGCGGAATTTGACATGATTTACGGTGAGGGAATATGCAGACTCTGCGACCTTATTGACGTTGCTACGGACAAGGGCATACTTACAAAGAGCGGTTCCTGGTACAGCTACGGCGAGCAGAGGCTTGGTCAGGGCAAGGAACAGGTAAAGAGGTATCTAAGCGAAAACCCTGAGCTTGCTGAAGAGATAGAGAGGAAAGTCAGGGAGGTGGTAGGTCTTGTTACAGCTGATACTGAAGAAGGCAATTGATTTAGAAGCTTCCGATATCCACATAAAGGTCGGAGCTAAACCCGTTTACAGGATTCACAAGAAGCTCCACGTGGATGAGGATTTCCCGATTATCACAGAGGAGCACTTCGGACTGTTCCTGAAAGAGGTTGTCGGAAAGAATGAGAGAAAGAGCAAAGAGTTTGAAGAGCTCGGAGAGATAGACCTGTCATACTCCCTTCCCAAGGTGTCAAGGTTTAGGGTCAACGTCTACAAGCAGAGGGGAACCTCTGGAATGGCCTTTAGGGTAATTCCCTTCCAGATACCACCCTTCAAGAGTCTTAATCTGCCCGAGGTCATGCTAAAGACAGCCCTATCCCACACCAAAGGGCTTATCCTTGTTACAGGACCGACCGGCTCAGGTAAATCCACAACCTTAGCCTCTATCATAGAGGAGATAAACAAAAACTTTAAGAGAGTCATAGTTACCATTGAGGACCCTATTGAATACGTGCTTAACGACAGAAACTGCTTCATAGTCCAGAGGGAAGTCGGTATAGATACCCAGAGTTTTGCCAGGGGTCTCAGAGCAGCCCTGAGGGAGGACCCGGATGTAATAATGGTAGGTGAGATAAGGGATACGGAAACGGCAGAGATAGCTCTTCAAGCTGCCGAAACGGGGCACCTCGTGTTTTCAACCTTGCACACCCTTGATGCGAAGGAGACGGTGAACAGGCTCATAGGTATGTTCAAGCTTGAGGTGAGGGACCAGATCAGACAGATGCTTGCAGGGACGCTGATAGCTGTCTTCTCCCAGAGGTTGCTTCCCAGAGCTGACAGGAAAGGTTCAATCCCTGCCGTTGAAGTGATGCTTAATACAGGAGCTATAAAGGAAGCCCTACTTGACCCTAACAGGATAGATGAGATACCAGACCTGGTTGCTAAGGGCAAAGCCGCGTACGGAACTCAGACCTTTGACCAGCATCTTGAGGAGCTTTATAGAAAGGGCTTGATAGACTTCCATACTGCGGTTCTCTATGCAACCAAACCTTCGGACCTTGAGCTCAAACTGAGAGGTATATCCTCTGGTGCTGAGTTTTAATATATCTCTCCATGAAGATAACGATAGACGGTCCCGCAGGAAGTGGGAAGAGCACCGTTGCCCGAGAGCTTTCTGTCAGGTTAAACCTTCCCTATCTTGAAACGGGCACGGCTTACAGGGCAGCCGGTTATCTATTGCTAAGGGGCAAGGGAGAGAATTTCTCGCTGAGCTGGGAGGACCTGAAATCTCTCCTCACCGAGTTGGAAATCATACCCATGGTGGGCGAAACCGTTGTGAAGGTCGGAGGGAAACGGCTGGAAGGGGAGCTTAGGGATGAAAGGGTTGGAAAGATGGCTTCCTTGGTTGGTACTGTTAAAGAGTTCAGGGAGTATATAAACGAGCTCTTCAGAAGTGTCATAGGGGAGAGGCAGGCTGTGGTTGAAGGAAGAGACGCAGGAACAAACATATTTCCCGATGCGGAGCTCAAACTTTTTATAACGGCCACCCCCGAAGAAAGAGCCAGGAGACGCTACGAGCAGTTGAAGAAGCTTGGAAAAACGGCAAACTACGATGAGATACTGACAGAGATAATTGAAAGGGATAAGAGGGATATGGAGAGAGAAATTGCCCCCCTTAAACCTGCGCCTGATGCTGTAATCATTGACACCACCGGTAGGAGTGTAGAAGAGGTTCTTTCACAAATACTGGAACTAATTAAGGAGAAGGTATGAGGAATGTACCCAACCTATTATCCATACTCAGACTTGTTCTGTCACCCTACGTTTTACTCCTTGCCTACAGAGGACAGGAGAAAGAATCGGCGGTTCTGTTCTTCCTGCTTGCCCTTACAGATGCCCTGGATGGAACCATAGCGAGGTTATTCAAACTTCAGTCTCTTCTGGGCAAGTTTCTTGATCCGATTGCCGACAAGTTCCTTCTCTTTTTTGGGCTGCTCTCGGTAACCTTTTACACTGAGATAAGAGCGAGTTCTTCAGTGCTTTACGTCCTGGTTATAAGAGACCTGTTTTTAATAGCTGGCTCGCTTGCCCTGCGAAGGTACGGCTTTGTACCTGAACCTTCGGTGTCCGGGAAGATGACAACCTTTATCCTTTCAGTAACAGTAGTTGTGGGGTTTTTAGCTAACTTATACCCAAGCAAAGGGGCGCTTAACCTATTCGGCGTCTTGCAGTTTGTCTCCCTCGCCCTTATAGTCGTATCTGGTATTGATTACGGTGTAAGAGGCTTAATCTTCCTGATAAGTAAACGTATAATTGAAAGACGGCAATGATGAGGGGTGTATCCGGTAAGGAGTGGTACGTTCTAAGTTACTCTTTAAAGCCACCTGCCCAGCTTATAGAGACTTACGGAGAGTTTCTGGCTCAGCTTATAGTGAACAGAGGGTATGAAGATTCCCATAGGGAACTCTTTGACTTGAAACTGAAACACCTTCTCCCCTACAACCTGCTTCCCAATGTGGAGGAAGGGGTTGAGAGGATTCTCAGAGCTGTGAAGAGCGGGGAGAGGATCGTTCTCTTTGGAGACTACGATGTTGATGGTATAACTGGTACGGCGATACTTTATCAGGTTTTAAAGAATGCCGGTGCAAGGGTCGTTCCAGTGCTCCCAAACAGAGGGACAGGCTACGGACTTAACGGTGAACTTATAAGCATCTTTTCCAAGTACGGGGACCTCCTTATAACGATAGACAACGGAACCTCGGCGGTTGATGAAATAGACAGGACGGGCATAGATGTCGTAGTTATAGACCATCACAATGTCCCCGAGAGAAAGCCCGAAAAAGCTATCTTGATAAATCCCAAGGCCTCTGAAGGCGTACCGAAGGAAATGAAGGAGCTCTCCTCCTCGGCGATATGCTTCTATATGGGCGCTGTGCTTGCAAAACGTTTAGGCGTTGATATGGATGTGAGACTCCTCCTTGACCTCGTTGCCCTCGGAACGGTTGGAGATGTCATGCCCATGAACAGGACCAACAGGATACTCGTCAGCAAAGGTTTGTCCGTTCTTGAAAGTGTCGCCAACGGCT
The DNA here is from genome assembly GCF_003664005.1 of Hydrogenivirga caldilitoris. NCBI lineage: Bacteria > Pseudomonadati > Aquificota > Aquificia > Aquificales > Aquificaceae > Hydrogenivirga > Hydrogenivirga caldilitoris. The sequence continues at coordinate 1,515,747 of NZ_RCCJ01000001.1, read as the reverse complement.
CCCTTGATAAACCGGGTATAAAGGCTCTGCTCAGCATATCCCGTATAGGTGAAAAGGTTTCTGCGAAAGACATAGCCTACTCAATAGCCCCCCGCATAAACGCCCCTGGAAGAGTGAGCAACCCTAAGCTTGCCCTTGAGCTTTTGATTGAGGAAAACCCAAAGAGAGCGGAGCTGCTGGCAAGAAAGATAGAGCGGGTAAACCTGAAGAGGAGGGCTATAACAGACCGTGTCTACAAAGAAGCCTATCAGAAGGCTATTGAACTCTCCAATAAAAACTTTATCTCCCTGTGGAGCAGAGGCTGGCATGTAGGTGTTCTGGGTATAGTTGCCGGCAGACTTTCAAACCTGCTCGGAAAACCTGTTGCCGTGTTCTCTAAAGGGAAAAATCATGCGGTTGGCTCTGTCAGGTCCATAGAAGGGATAGATGTGTATGAGGGACTCAGCAGGTTGTCCCATATGTTTGTGAAATGGGGCGGACACATGCAGGCTGCAGGGTTAACTTTAGAAAGCAGATTGCTGGAAACCTTCAGCAGAGACGTTGATGAGCTTTTTAGCCATGTACCCAGGGAACTCCCCCCGCTGTACATAGACACCGAGCTGCCTATCTCCCAAATAACGGCTCAAATTTTAAAGAGCATAGAGAGGCTTGAACCCTATGGAGAAAAAAATCCTATTCCCGTGTTTCTATCGGAGGAACTTCAAATTAGGGACATACAGGTGAGAGGAAACAGGGCAAAACTAAAGCTTGGGAGCAGGGAAGCGGTATGCTGGGAACCCCTTATCTTTGAAAATCTCAAGCTGGGAGATAGGGTTAGGGTAGCTTACTCAATAGTGGACGGGGATATAAACCTTATAGACGTAGAGGATAAGAATGGCGCTGGGTAAAACCCATGACCTTATAAACCTGGTTGCTCTACCTGGGTTTTTATACTTCCTCCCTAAGGAGCTCTATATACCCTTTGGGGCAGGGTATATGGTTGGTACGTTCCTTCTCTCCCCCGATGTTGACCTTCCAAACTCCAAACCCACAAAGAGATGGAGCTTCTTAAGGTGTTTATGGTATCCCTATCAGAGTTTATCTCAGCATAGAGGCATATCCCACATACCGGTTATAGGTAGCCTTCTAAGGCTTCTGTATCTTATATCCGTAGTTATTTTTCTTTACTTTTTCCTATTAGGGGTGGTTTCTGTTCTTGACAAGGGTCTTGCCTTGGCTCTTACCAACTTTAACCCCTTTCCCTACCTGAACGAGCTTTTCAGGAGTGAAAAGAGTATGTACTTCGTACTGGGCATACTTTGTGCTGACGTTGTTCATATAATCCTTGATGGTTTATCAAGTGTTCTTAAGAGGCTTACCTGAGTTTGAGCATGGCTACCGATACTATGGCCAGTAGGGCTGAGATTATCCACATCCTAACAACTATCTTTGGCTCATCAAGCCCTTGTTCCTCAAGGTGATGGTGAAAGGGAGCCTTTTTAAAGAGTCTCTTACCTCCCGTGGCTCTGAAGTAGATTATCTGGAGTATCACGGTCACAGTTTCAAAGACAAAAACACCACCTGCCACAGCTAACAGGAACTCCGATTTTGCCAGTATGGAAGTAGTAGCAAGCGCAGCTCCCAGACCAAGAGCACCAACATCTCCCATAAACACCTGTGCTGGATAAGCGTTGAACCACAGGAATCCAAGCCCGGCACCTATTATCGCAAAGCAAAATACAGTCATCTCTCCCGCGTAAGGAACATGGGGGACACCTAAATACTGAGCTATCTTTGAGTGTCCTACAACGTAAGCTATAACACCGAAGGCAGTTGCGGTGGTCATAGAGGGTCCTATGGCGAGCCCATCAAGTCCATCTGTTAGATTAACAGCGTTTGCTGTACCTACTATCACAAACATAGCAAAAGGTATGTAAAGCCAGCCAAGGTCTACGGTAAGTTCCTTGAAAAAGGGAAAGTAAAGTTTCGTCTCCAGATCAACCCAGTGGAATATAAGGATTGATATAACAAAGGCAGAGATGACTTGGGATAGGAGCTTTACCTTTATAGATAGACCCTTCTTATCCTTTAGCTTCTTCCAGTCATCAACCAAGCCTATCAGGGCAAATGAGAGAGTTGCAAACACAAGGACCCAGGTATACTTGATATCAAGCCTCATCAAGAGAACCGAAGACAGAAGTATAACGGTTATTATCACAATCCCACCCATAGTAGGTGTGTACTTTTTATTTTCATGGTGCTGAGGGGTATATTCTCTGACATAACCGCCCAAGAGCCTCTGTACACTTTCAAACCTTCTCATAAAGGTGGGGGAAAGGAGGAGGGTTATGAAGAAAGCAAGCAGTATCGCCGTGAAAGAGCGAAATGTTATGTACTTGAAAACGTTAAATAGGAAGAAGTGTTCCTTTAGAAGCAAAGCTAAGTGGTATAACATCCCTCAACACCTGTTCTTACTGAAAAGCCTATCAAGTATGATAGCAACTGCATTCCTAACGGACAGGTGGTTCCAATCACCAGCTCCGTAAACGGGCTCAAGGATGTACTCAAAGGTTCTCATAAGGTCTGGCGGCAGTCCGTAACCGGTTCCGAAGACTATAAGGAACTCCCTTTCTCTATCTTCTATTTCTCTCTTCAACTCTGCGTAGCCTATCGTTTTGTGATACTTCCTGGCGTCTGTTCCAACCAGAATAGGTTTCTTTCCCCTTTCCCTTTCAATATCTTCAACCACTTCCTCAAGCGTATATTTCAACCTCACAAGTTGAACTATCTCGTACCTTGTGGGATTTGCTGCTCTGCCCTCCTCAGAAAGCCAGTAATCTATCTGTCTTTTTATAACCAGCCTCTGGGCATCTATAGGCTGCACTATGTAAAAGCTCCTAACTTCGTAGGCTCTGGCGGGTCTGGCTATATCATGGAGGTCCATTGTGGTGAAGGAGGTAACTATGAGTTTACCCTCCTTGTCCATGGCCGGGTAATGTACAAGAGCTATGGACACGTTTTCGTTTATCATGGATAAGGATTTTAGCCTATTTAAAGGAAAATGAGCCGGCCGGGGATCGAACCCGGGACCCACGGCTTAAAAGGCCGTTGCTCTACCGACTGAGCTACCGGCTCTTAGACCAGCTCCTGGTGGAGCCGACGGGACTTGAACCCGTGACCTCCGACATGCCATATCGGCGCTCTCCCAGCTGAGCTACGGCCCCTTCTGGCTGAGCTATACATTTTACAATAGCCCACCTTTCCTTTCAAGCCCAGGAGCCTTGTCCTGATTTTCTTTCTGGAGCAGGGAGAGCTTCACCTTCAGCTGCTCTCTTCTCCTCTTTCTTTCTTCCTTCATTCTGTTCAGGGCTTCGGCTCTCATAACCTCAATAAGTTCTCTTACTCCCATCTCTGACACCTCAGTTATTTAATCTATCTGCTTGTTCCTTTATATCAAGCTCTAACTCTGTACCTTCTCTTTCACTTCATCTACGAATTGGTAATGACAGTAAGGGCATACCTTTGCCTTCCTGTGGGCTTCTTCATAGCACATGGGACACCTCTTCCTTCCCTTTAGAAGGAGGACAACGTTGAGGTTAAAGATATACTTCAGCACGAGGATAATTACAAAAACGGTTAAAACTATGAGCCACGCCTTCAAGGCGACTTTAGGGTCTTGGCTCTTTGTCCAGAAGTAGGTTGCTCCCACTGAGGATATCCAGAAGGAAAGCCTCCTGTCAACGAAGATGCTGGCTATAATGAATAGCACTGCAACCCATAGGAAGAACTGGACGAGGGGTTCATTTATCAGCTTAATTATATTGTTCAAAGCTTCCACACTAATATCTTACAACTGGAAATCCTCTCAGGAAGGTGTGAACAAGGCGTGCAAGCAAGTTTCCGGCTACAAAAGTTAGCAGGGCTTGAGCTCCCCAGCTCTTTGCAATGACGAGAGCTACGAGTCCGGTAAGCGTAAGTCGCAACCAGAAACCCTTTAAGGGGTTACTCTTGGGGAAGTTTGTTGCTTGTCTGTAGATGTGCTCGTTGTAAAGTAAACCTGTGAGTATGCCTGCTGTGAATGAAAGAAGAAACTCCATAGCCTATAATTTAACCATATGGCAAATTTTATGACCTTGCTGCGAGTTCTTCTCGTAATACCTATAGCGGTGAGTATTCTAAAGGGAAGTTCTACAGCAGCCCTGCTGCTCACTCTTTTGGGTGCCTTAACAGACCTCGTGGACGGTAAAGTGGCCAGGAAGAACGGGGGAGGCAATCAACTGGGTAAACTCCTTGACCCCTTTGCAGACAAGATATTCGTCCTTTCTATTCTTATTGCCCTCGTGGAGGTTGGTCTTGTAAGTTCTATTCCAGTTATACTCTTACTGCTTCGTGAGCTGAGCGTATCCTTTTTCAGGAGCTTGCTTGCCGTTCAAGGGGTGGTTCTCGGTGCTTCCCAGCTTGGGAAGGTGAAAACCTTAGTAGAGTTTCTGGCGTTGATAGCCCTCATAGGGGGTTCTCAGTTGGGTCATTACCTCCTGTGGACGGCGGTGGGTTTAGCCTACGTATCCTTCTATGACTACGTTAAAACTTATCTGAAGAAGCCCCTCCAGGCATAAATTATTCGTAATGGAAGAGAAGTGCTCTATATGTGGCGGAACCGGTTTTGTTAAGGAGAAGGGCGGCGTAAAACCCTGTGAGTGCAGATTCTCCGGGGAGGATATAAACAGGGTTCTTGGGATACCAAAGCGCTTCTGGGGTGCTGAACTGGAGAATTATGAATATGAGACCCCCTCAGAGAATGAAGCTTACAAAGAAGCCTACATATTCGCCTCCTCCTTTAATCCTGAAGAGGGTTACGGACTGACACTGATAGGACCACCGGGTGTTGGGAAAACTCACCTTGCTGTGGGTGTATTGAAAAAGATATACAGGGAGAAGGGTATAAAGGGTGCATTCTTTGATACCAAGGACCTTATATACAAACTCAAATCACTTATGGACGAGGGGAAGACAAACAGGGCTATAAAAGTCATACTAAACAAACCTCTTATAGTGCTTGATGACCTTGGGAGCGAACGACTCTCCGAATGGCAGAGGGAGCTTATATCCTACATAATTTCCTACAGGTACAACAACCTCAAAAGCACAATAATCACTACAAACTTCTCTCTGTCGGGAGAAGAGAAGAAGAACAAAAAGGTAAAAAAGGGCTCTGAAGACGAAGATTCGCCAAAAGCCCTTATGTCAGAGAGACTTGGGCATAGCGCTGTTTCCCGCATATATGAGATGACCAGAGTGGTTTACATACAGGGAAGGGACAGAAGGAGGGTATAGTAAAATTGTGAAGATGAAAGAGATTGAAAAGATAGTAAAGAGGTTCATAAAACCCGGCTACGAATATGAGGTGTTCCATCAGAGGGTTAAAAAGACAAAGGTAGAGGTATCCGATGAAGACCTGGAGAATCTTTCAAGTTCGGAAGAATCAGGCGTTGGCATAAGAGTCCTTAGAGAAAAAAGGATTGGGTTTGCATACACAACGAAGCTTGAGGAGGAAAGCCTCAGAGACGTTGTGGAGAAGGCTATACAAGCCTGCGAGCTCCAGAACCCCGATGAAGGGAATCTGTTTTTAGAAACACTTAAAAATTCTCAGACAGAATCCGTATTTGATAAAGAAGGAGTGGAGCTGCCTTTGGAGCAAAAGATTGAGTTCACTTTGAGTCTTGAAAGGAACGCTAAATCTATGGATTCAAGGATAAAGGGGGTTAGAAAGGCAGCTTTCACCGAAGGTGTGTTTGAGGTTAACCTTGTGAACTCTTACGGGGTTGAATTTGGTTATGAAGGTACCTACTATACAGCTATGATCGCAGCCCTTGCTCAGGAGGGTGAGGACTCAGCTATATCCTGGGAATTCAGGGGAGAAAGGAGGTTCTCCAAACTCAATCCAGAGGAGATAGCTGCAGATGTGGTTTTTAAAAGTACCTCTCTCCTTAACCCAAAACCCATGGATACGAAAGTCATGCCCGTTGTATTCTTCAGAGAGAGCTTCGCTATGCTAATGGATGCCTTTTCAAGCATGTTCCTTGGGGACTCTCTGGTGAAAGGCAAGACGCTGCTTAAAGACCGTACGGGCGAGGTTGTTGCAAACGAGCTTTTTACACTGGTGGACGACGGGACTCTTAAAGAGGGGTTTTTGACGACACCCTACGATGCTGAGGGTGTTCCCCGGAACAGGAACGTTGTAATTGACAGAGGAGTTTTTAGAGGTTTTCTTCATAGTTTATACACAGCGACCCTGTCTTCTCAGGAGCCAACGGGGAATTCTGAAAGAGGAAGCTTTAAAACGCTCCCTGTGTCCGGCATAACGAACCTGTATGTGGAATCGGGAGGTTATAGCCTGGAAGAGTTGCTTGGCATGGAAGAACAGGTACTTCTGGTTACAGACCTTATGGGACTTCACACTACCGATCCCGTTTCTGGGGAGTTTTCCTTGGGAGCTTCCGGAGTCCTGTTTAAGAATGGAGAGCCTTACCACGCTGTGAGGGGTGTTACCGTTGCTGGAAATATCCTGGACCTGTGGAATAAAATAGTTGCCGTGGGGAACGATTTAAAGTTCTACGGGAACGTTGGTTCCCCGTCAATTCTCGTGGCGGACGTGACGGTGGGGGGAAGCTGAGATGAGGAAACCGTTTGTGTTCTTTTTATGGTTGTTCCTACTTGTGTTCGTTCTCTCATCTATATACATATCCTTCACAGCCTACCTTTACGATAGGGACTCAAAGATACTCGCAAACGTTAGTTCCTTCTTTATAGGTGTCAGGGAGGGTATTGAAAAGGTTGACATACCTTATCCCAAGCACACGATAATCATGTATGCAAAGGAGCCTTCGGGTAAGTTTGTCAGCTCCAACGTTGCTTCACCGATTGAAAGGAAGATGTACGTCCATATCTCAATGCCCCTTCAGGAAGGAACCCTTTACATGTACGTAAGGAAGGTTGATCTGCTGGAGTATCTGGCTTTCGTTGGACAGAACAACCTTTACACTGGACTGTTGGTAGCCAGTGTGCTGCTATACTTCAGTATATTCTACTTTACCCTCAGGGAGTTTGAGCTTGCGGAGAAAGGGGGTGTCACGGAGGAGCTCCTCAATCGCCTGAAAGCCCTAAGACTTACCATGGCTACCTTGAAGGTAATTCCTGAAGAAAGTGTAGATGAGATGAAGAAACTGGTGGACAATATACTTAGGCATAGATTAAGCAAAAGGTGAGGTGTGGGGACATGAAGGTACTTATAGTTTCCTTTGACAAGACCCTTACGGAGGACCTGAAAAAGGCCCTCTCGGAGCACGAGGTTTACGTTGCCAAGAACAGCGAAGAAGCTATAAAGGTTATGCCTTCTGACATTGAAGGTGTGGTATACGATGCTATATCTGGAGCTATTTCAGAGGAGGATATAAACACCCTGTACACTAAGAAATTTAGCAACGCAAGGTACGTGATACTCTATGACGAGTTGTTTCCTGTGGACGAAGGGAACATAATAGTACCTCAGAAGCTTCTTGTTCCAAGGGATTCTTCACCCAAGGATATAGCCGATAAACTCCTTGAATTTCCCGTAGAGGAAGCTGCCTCTGAGGTGGTAGAACAGCCCTTTGAGGAGACTGCCGAGGTTCCCGAATTTGAGATTGAACCAACAGCGTACGAGGCAGAGGAGACCGTGGAAGAACTGGCGGAGAGCATGGAGGAAGCTCTCCAGGAATTTGAAACTGGCATAGAGGAAGTCAAGGAGGAGGTTGTTGAAAGCCCCCCTGAAAAACCTAAAACGGAGACCCCGGTTGTAGGTACAGGTAAGATACTCATAGTTTCCTTTGACCAGACCCTGATAGACTCCATAAAGGCAGCTTTCGGGCGTACCCATGAAGTCGTGAACGTAAAAACGGTTAAGCAAGCCATAGAGGAGGGGAAGGACGCCTCTGTGGTTGTCTTTGATGCTATATCTGGGGTTATAGCGGAGAAGGGGCTTATTGAACTTGCAAACGATGAAAATATGTCCCAGAAGAGTTACATAATACTTGTTGATGACCTGTTCCCCATAAATGTGGAGGGGATACCTCTTGAGAGAAAGGTATCAATATCAAGGGATACAGACCCTGCAAAGATAAAGGAGCTTATAGAAGAGCAACTTGAAACTATCCCAACAACTACGGCTTACCAAGAGGAAGCTCAGCCTGAGGAGTTTGAAGAGGAGATTCCTTCCGCTGAGGAACTTGAGGCAAGGATTGAGGAATCTATGGAAGCTGTGACTGAAGAGCCTGAGTTTGAACTCCAGGAAGAGGAGGCTATAACCGAAGAGGAGCCCATGCCTGCCCTTGAAGCTTTAGCTGGTATTATTGAGAGTGAAGAGGCAAAAGTTGAAGAGGAACAGGTTGAAGAGGAGGAGATTGAGGAGGAGGTAACCCAGCCTGTATCAAGTGTATCCGTATCCGGCAAAGACCTGGATAGGCTTGTGGAAAGTGCTGTTATAAAGGCTCTCTCTGAAGATAGGATCAGGGAAGCGGTAGCGAGGGCTCTTGAGGAAAGGATGTTGGATATAAGAGACATGGTGGCAGATGTCGTTAGGAGAGAGGTTGAAAAGGTGTTTGAGGAGCTTGATATAAGGAATCTTATAAGACAGGCAACCTATCAGGCTCTTCGGGAGAGGCTTGAGGAGCTTATAACTTAACCAAAAACCTTCTTAAATATATAGTCCCTGTGTTTTACAAATTCCCAGAGGTCAAATAGCCTTTCCATCTCCTCCTTAGAAAGGAGCTTATTGACTTCCGGCTCTTCCATGAGAGCCTCTTTGAAACTCTTGTCACTGTTCCAGCTTTTCATGGCAGCTCTCTGAACAAGGTCATAGGCTTTATCCCTTGCCAATCCCTTTTCAGTCAGAGCCACTAGAACCTTTGATGAAAAGTATAGACCCTTGGAGAGCTCCATATTCTTTAGCATTCTCTCTCTATCCACTACAAGACCCTGCAGTATCTCGTAAAAAAGGTTCAGTATGTAGTCAAGGGCGATCGTTGAATCCGGGAGTATAACTCTTTCTGCCGAGGAATGGGATATGTCCCTTTCATGCCACAGAACCACGTTCTCAAGAGCGGTTATAAGGTTTGACCTTATGACCCTTGCAAGCCCACATATCCTTTCTGAGTGTATCGGGTTCTTCTTATGGGGCATCGCTGAAGAACCCCTCTGTCCCTCCGTAAAAGGCTCCTGTGCTTCAAGGACTTCTGTCCTTTGAAGGTGCCTTATCTCGGTGGCGAATTTGTCAAGGGAGGAGGCTGTTATGGCTATCGCGCTAATTAACTCTGCATGTCTGTCCCTGTGAACTATCTGGGTTGAAGCTGGCTCCGCCTTAAGTCCCAGCTCCTCTAATGCAAACCTTTCAACCTCCGGAGGAACGTTAGAGTAAGTCCCCACCGCACCAGATATCTTCCCGTAGGAGACCCTTTCCTTTGCCATGAGAAGTCTTTCCCTGTTCCTCCTCATCTCGTCGTACCAGACCGCCATCTTTATACCGAAGGTTGTTGGCTCAGCGTGAACACCGTGGGTTCTACCTATCATAAGCGTGTCTTTGTGCTCATAGGCTAACCTCTTGAGCTCCTCCATTACAAGCTCTATATCCTTTAGGAGAACGTCCAGAGCCTCTCTCATCAAAAGGGCGAGGGCTGTATCTATTACATCTGAGGAGGTGAGACCCAGATGTATGAATCTTCCCTCCTCTCCTACCTGCTCCGAAATAGCGGAGACAAAAGCAAGAACGTCATGCTTGTAAACCCTTTCATATTCCCTTATCTTCTGTAGAGTTTCTTCGTCTATTCGGGTCTTGTCTTCTATCTTTTTCAGTGCTTCCTTTGGTATCTTTCCCAGCTTCGCCCAGGCTCTGCAGACTGCTATCTCAACCTCAAGCCACTTCTGAAACTTGTTCCTTTCAGACCATATCTCTCCTATTTCCTTTCTGGTGTACCTCTCTATCATGGCTTTTACATTATACTCATTTAAGAAAATGAAATACATATTGCTGCTGCTTTTCCTGATTTCTTCGGCCTTTCCTAAGGTGTTTATTGAGTCTAACTATCCTCTCAGAAACAATAACTTCTCTCAAATCCTTGAGAAAGAAGGCTTAGCCCCCGTGCTCTGGGCTCTTCAGAGGCTCAAGGATGTAAAGGATATCAGGATAAGTACTGTTGGTCCAGATACTGTCATTTACGTGGAGAGGTACCCTATAGTCAAAGAGGTGGAGATTGAGGGTAACTGGTTCGTAAGCGATGAAGAGATAGAGAATATAGTTCTTGTCCGTGAAGGTGAGGCGCTGGTTAACTTTGACCCCGATAGCGCAAGGGAAACTCTGAAACTCTTCTATTCAAGGGAAGGTTTTCTTGATGCGGATGTGGATATAAAGATTGACATAGATGAAAGAGGCTACGCACGTGTTAAGTTTAAAGTTAGGGAGGGAGACCTATACTTCTTTAAAGGAGCTAAATTCTTTGGCGCAAAGAGTTTCCCCGAGGACAGACTTACCTATGAAACAGGGCTTTTAATCGGTGATGTCTTCAATGAAGAAGCTGCAAGGAAGGGTGTTAGAAACTTATACGATTTTTACAGGAAAAAGGGTTTCCTTGAAAGCTCCGTATATTACGATGGTATTGAGAAGGAGAAGCTCAGTTCTTCCTTTCCTCGCGTCCTTTTTCCAGGTGTTGAAGGAGCAAAGAGGAGTGTGCTCAGGTCCTTTATACCCCTGTTTCGCGGGATGTCAAACCTGATATCCCACCCAATAGCTGTAACAAAAGCCCTCTTCGGCTCGGGGTCGGTTGCGTTTCCCAGATACATCGTTAACGAAGGAAGCCACTACAACATAGTTTTTGAAGGGAACTCTCACTTTGATGGGAAAACTCTACTTTCACTCCTTGACCTGGACACGCCCGGTGTGGACATCTTTTTCTTGGAAAAGAGCAAGAACGACATTATCAGATTTTACAGGGATAAAGGTTTCTTTGATGTTAAGGTTGACTACGCCTTTGGGGAAAGAGGTATAAGGTTTCTAATAGAAGAGGGGCAGCGTTACTCACTTAAGGTGCTTGGTTTCAAGGGGATCAGATTGCCGGATGACTATGATAGAGAGCTTATAGAGCAGAGAGTTCAGTCCTTCCTAGATAAGGTGCGCAGTGAAGGCTATCTTACCGCTCAGGTAAAGCTCTACGAAGATATAAACAGAGAAAGGAAACAGGTTTATCTTGTGGTTGACTACATCCGAGGAAAGAGGGTATGGCTAAGAGGCGTCCACTATACCGGAGAAGACCAACGCATTGAGGAGATAATTGGCAGATATAACGCTCTAACCCCCAGGATATTTGAAGGCAACTATATAGAAGAGCTTAACAGGGATATAATGGACTTTCTTAAGTCAGAAGGCTACCTTGACGGTGACTTCTCGGTGAAGATTGATGTCTCTGAGGATAAGGATAATATGTACCTTACCTACTTTTATTCGGTTAACAAAGGGGAGAGGTACAGGTACGGAGAACTCCTGGTTTACGGAAATGAAAAGACGCATTTCAAGGAGATCTATTACACCGTTGTGAAGGAGGAGTTCTACTCCACTCAGGCTGAGGAGGAGAGCCTATGGAACCTTATACAGAGTGAGAACTACGTAGGTGTCAGGACTGAGAACTTTGTGGACAGGGAGAGCAAGAGGGTTTACAGACTCGTAGAAGTTCGGGAGGACAAGAGGGGTCTCTTTGAACTCTCAGGTGGCTACAACACTGAAGAAAAGCTCAAGGTTGAGGGGGGTGTAAAGCTAAAGAACCTCTTTGGGGTAGGAATTATACTCAGCCTGAAGGGGGCAAAAAGCCAGAAGTATGAAACTTACGAAGCGGAGCTGTCCGATAAGTTCCTCTTCTCACGGAAGTATTTTGCCAGTATCTCTGCCTTTCGCAGACTTGAGTTTCACAACAACTATGACCTTGAAAGTGATGGTCATCTTGTATCCGTAGGTTACAGGTTGAGCAGGTGGTTCTCCATGAGTGCCTTCTATTCTGGAACAAGAAACGATGTGAGCGGAACCGGTGCCGGGAGATTCAATTTAAGGAGGTTTGGTTTCTTTTTAGTGAGGGAGATAAGAGACGACCTGGTAAACCCTAAAAACTTGACCCACAATAGTTTCAGAGTTTCAAGGGTCAGCGGTGACAGGGAGTACTATAGAGTGGAGGTGAATAACTTTATACTCAGGGAAGTGATAAAGGGACTGTCTGTGAACGGGAAACTTGCCGGAGGCTGGACCGGCAAGGAAGCGCCCATCTTTGACCGTTTCTTCCTGGGGGGATTAAGAGATATGAAGGGTTACGACTTTGAATCTATAGGCTCACCAGAGGGAGGGAGAACCTTCCTCTTCGGGAGGCTGGAGCTTCTGTTTGTCTTAAGGGAACCCCTGTGGCTGGGGTTGTACACCGATTCCGGAAATGCAGCCGATACCTTTTCAGAAGCCCTTCACAACCTAAAGTATGACGTAGGAACAGCCGTGGGGGTAAACACCCCAGCGGGTTTTATAAGATTGGATGTGGCAAAACCTCTGAGCAAGGTAGAGGAGCCGACTTCAAAGTTTAAGGTTTATCTATCAATTGGTTTTGTTTATTGAGTGTGTTCGCTATAAATTCTCTAAGCTCCTCACCTATGTCCTCACGCTTTAAGGCGAACTCAAAGACAGTTTTGAGGTAATCTAAGGGGTTTCCGGTGTCGTACACCTTCCCATCTATCTTGAAGGCTAAGATCTCTTCCTCTTCAAGTAAGAGCTTCATGGCATCGGTCAGTTGTATCTCTCCTCCCTTGCCGGGCGTTGTTTCTCTCAGCTTCGCAAATATCCTGGGGGTGAATATGTACCTCCCAACTATAGCTAAGTTTGAGGGAGCTTCTCTGGGTGAGGGTTTTTCAACAAGGTCTTCAATTATCAAAGCTCCTTCGCTGGATTCCTTTACTCGGGCTATACCGTATTTGCTTACCTCTTCTTCTGGTACCTCAAATAGGGCTATGACACTCCTACCAAACCTGTTGTACAACTCCAGCATCTTTTTAAGGTTTTCGCTTCCCTTCTCAAGGATTATGTCTCCCAAGGAAACTATAAAAGGCTCTTCTCCAACAACCGGCTCGGCAGTAAGTACAGCGTGTCCCAAACCCAGCTGTTGTTTCTGTCTTACGTATATCGGATTTATCATGTGGCTCACTTCCCTTATGTTTTTTAAAACCTTTTCTTTGCCCGCCTCCTCAAGATGTCTCTCAAGGTCCGTATTTATATCAAAGTGGTGTTCTATTGGTCTTTTGTGTTTACCTGTGATAAAGATAACATTCTCAATCCCGGCTTCAAGTAACTCCTCAACTATGAATTGGATTACGGGTTTGTCAATTATGGGAAACATCTCCTTGGGCATAGCCTTCGTTGCGGGTAAGAACCTTGTACCCCATCCAGCCACCGGGAGAACCGCTTTCCTTACCGTTTTATATCCCATTCCTACCCCCTCTAATGGTTTCAATCATTTCCCTCACTGCCCTTTCAAGTCCAAAGATGACTGAGTTTGCAATTATGGAATGTCCTATGTTCAACTCCTCAATTATATCCGATAGTTCAAGGATACCTTTAACATTCTGGTAAGTTAGTCCATGTCCTGCGTAAACTCTTAAACCAAACTCTTTAGCCTGTTTACCCGCTTTTCTCAGTCGCTCTATCTCATCCTTCGCCTCAGAGAACCTGTGTTCGTTCCAAAGGTTCGCATAAGTCCCGGTATGGAGTTCTATAGCGTCCGCTCCGGCTATGTGGCTTGCCTCAACCTGAATCTCTTCAGGGTCTATAAATAAGGAGACCTCAACACCCTCACTCTTGAGGGGTTTTATGTAGTCCCGCAGATAGTCCTCCATACCCTTTACGTCCAAGCCACCCTCCGTTGTTATCTCTTCCCTTTTTTCAGGGACGAGGGTAACCCTGTCGGGCTTAACCCTGAGGGCTATCTCCCTCATCTCATGGGTAGGAGCCATCTCAAGGTTTACAGGAACTATAACGAGCTCTTTTATCAGCTCAAGGTCTCTGTCCTGTATGTGCCTCCTGTCCTCCCTGAGATGGAGTGTTATCTGGTCTGCTCCAGCCTGCTGGGCTATAAGGGCTGCAAACACCGGACTTGGCTCAAAGGTTCTGCGTGCCTGCCTGAGGGTGGCTACGTGGTCAATGTTAACTCCAAGTCTCATAGAGCTTATTTTAACTCTTGGATTAAAATTTTCCTCGTGCTGCTGGGGTTCATAGTCCTCTACATACTTGGAACCATACTCATAGGTGTTTTTGCAAGCACCCTCGTTAAAAACTCAAGGGATTTTATCCTTGCGGGCAGGAGCCTACCCCTCTACATGGTCACCTTTGTCTCCTTTGCCACCTGGTTTGGTTCTGAGACTGTTCTCGGAGCCTCCTCGGTTATGGCGAGTGAGGGACTCTACGGTGTAATAGAGGACCCATTCGGAGCTTCTCTGTGCCTGATACTTATAGGTCTCTTCTTTGCGAAGAAGCTGTACAGAATGAACCTCCTTACCATAGGAGACCTTTACCGTAACGCCTACGGCAGGAAGGTTGAAATTCTCGCAAGCCTCATGATGGTTTTTTCTTACTTCGGTTGGATAGCAGCTCAGATGGTTGCGGTGGGTATAATTCTCCACCTCATTCTTGGTGTACCTCATTCGGTAGGCATACTTGTGGGCTTCGGGGTGGCTCTCCTTTACACCTTTATGGGGGGGATGTGGGCTGTTTCTCTCACGGACTTCTTTCAAACCCTGATGATAATATTCGGTCTCCTTGCGGTTCTCTATGAAGTTTCCTCTGGTTTTTCTCAGGTGCTTCCAGTCCTTGCCTCTCAGCCGATGGATTACTACAGGTTTTTCCCAGAGCCGACACTGAAGGACGTTCTTCTTTACGTATCAGCCTGGATAACGATCGGTCTCGGCTCTATCCCCCAGCAGGATGTGTTTCAGAGGCTTATGTCTGCTAAGAGTGAAAGGGTTGCGGTTGTCGCTTCAATTCTTGCGGGCTTTATGTACCTTACGGTTGCCATGATACCTCTCGTTCTGGCTGTCTTTGCAAGGGTTAAGTACCCTGAGCTTGTGAGCTCTGATCCCCAGCTTATGCTTCCCACCATGATACTGGAGTACTCCAGCTTCCCCGTTAAGATACTCTTTTTCGGAGCCCTTCTTTCAGCTATCATGAGTACGGCGAGCGCTGCCATACTTGCTCCGGCATCACTTCTGAGCGAAAACGTATTCAAACCCCTCCTGAGAGGACTCACAGATAAAGGTTTTCTCTGGCTCACGAGGTTCTGTGTGTTAATTGTGTCCCTTGTATCCCTCGCCTTTGCCCTTTCCGGAGATTCCATATACCACCTTGTAGGTAGCTCTTCCGCCCTCAGCCTTGTATCCCTCTTTGTTCCCCTCGTTGCTGCCCTTCATTTTAAAGGTTCTAATCCCTACTCGGCGTTTGCATCGATCCTGTCTGGTTTTCTCCTCTGGGTCTACATGGAGTATATTCTAAAGAGTGAGTTCGCTCTGATATCTGGCTTCTTTGCAAGTTTTGTCGCCTACACCGTGGTGAGCCTCCTCTTTAAGCTCTTCAGAAACCGATGAGCTTTGTGCATTCATCGTAAATTAGGTCTGCAACCATGTTTGCCTCATAAAGACTCTCCGAAATACAACCGTAATTGCACGCTTTTTTGTAGAGCTTCCTAATAGCCTCGTTCCCGCTTTCAGGCTCAACCTTTTCACAGCTTTTAAGCTCTCCCCTGCTCTTCTTTTCAAAGCACTCCACGGCATATCTGGAAACTTTCTTGCACACGTCCTCCGCCAAAGCGAAGCTAACGATAAACAGGATAGTTAGGTATATCCTCATCACTCTTTCGGTTTGCTCAGGTTTATGTATATCTCAACTCTGTTGTTCCTCTCCAATAGGATGGGTTGTTTCCAAGTATAGAGGGGTTTCGTATCGCCGTACCCGGCTGCAGATAACCTATCTGGTTCAATACCCTGAGTCTGTAAAAATCTCACGACCTCCGTAGCCCTTCTAACGGACAGCTCCCACCTGTCTCTGACTACCGCTCCTTTCACGTCAACCAAACTGCTCACGTGTCCCTCAACCCTTATGTAAGCATCTTCAGGGAGTTTTTTAAGAACACCTGCAACCTCGGTCAGTGCCTGTTGGGCTTTTGGGGTAAGCTGGTAAGCACCATCTTCAAAGAAGACCTTGTCAAAGAGCCTTAGCTTGACAAAGTCAGCGGTTATAACTATCTGGAAAGCCCATGGTGGGAGGACTTTCTGGACCCTTCTTTTTATCTGAAGGGCAACCTCTTTCGGAGGGGGAGCGATTGGCGGTAGTATTGAGGTCTTTCTTACAAACATCTTTCTCTCCGGCTGGAAGTAGGATATAAATCTCTCAAGCTGGGCAACATCAAGGCTACTCATCGCGTATATGAGAATGAAGAAGGTTAAAAGCAAAGACATCAGGTCGCTGAAGGAGGTAAGCCAGGCTGGAGGTTTCGGACACTCTTCCTTCTTCTTAAAAGCCATACTTCACCTCACGGGTTCAGTTTTATACAAAACTCTATCCTCCTATTCTTCTCTCTATTTTCTGGTGTGTCGTTGGGAGCTATAGGATGGTATTCTCCGCGCCCCACCGCTGAGAGTATCTCCTGGGGATATCCACAGCTGGCAAACAACTTCAAAACGCTTACGGCTCTCATGGCAGATAGCTCCCAGTTGGAAGGAAACCTTGGATTTGATACAGGCATACTGTCCGTATAGCCTTCAAAGGTTATGGGTAGAGAAAAGGGTTTCAATCTTGTGCACATGTTCAGGAAAAGTTCCTTAGCCTGGGGATAGGGTTCCTCACTGCCAAGGGGGAAGAGCTTACTCGTATTTACCCTGAGTTTCATGCAGGTTCCCGTGACCAGATAGTCAGCCTCTATCCCCATTCCCATAAGCTCTTTCTTTATTTGGGTTATCTCTTTTTTCAGCTCTGCAAACTTCTTAACTCTGTAGTGCATGTTTTCAAACTGTACAGGTATTCGGGAAGCTTTAAGTGCCCCACCTTCAGCAAAAACAACCTGCCTCCCACCAAAAGCTTCCACGAGACCCTTCAAAACCTGGTAGAACTTTTCCAAGGATATGATACTCATAGAGTAAAGGAGTATAAAGAAGGTCAGGAGTAGAGACATCAAATCCCCGAAAGAGGTAAGCCAGGCTGGAGGTTTTGGGCACTCCTCCGGCCTCTTCCTGGTAGCCATCAGACTTCCTCGGTGACCTCAAGCCCGAGCATTATAGAAAGCTCCTGCCTGAGTATGTTGGGGTTTACACCTTTCTGAATACCCTCAATAGCCATAAGGTATATGGTTTTGAAGAGGATCTCCGTATTCTTCACCTTTTTGAGTTTTGTGGCAATAGGTATAGCGAAAGCGTTAGCGAGAATAGCTCCGTACAGGGTTGTTATCAGAGCAACGGCCATTCCCGGTCCTAGGGCGGAAGGGTCATTCAAGTTCTTTAGCATCTGTATCAAGCCTATCAATGTACCTATCATCCCAAAAGCCGGGAAGAGGTCTCCCAGTCTTTCCCATACGGCAACGTTAGTTCCAAGTTTATCTTCAAGCTGAGCTATGGCACCTTCCGCACTTATCTTTATCTCCTCAAGCTCAAGTCCGTCAACGAGCATCCTTATCATATCTCCGAGAAGGGGGTCTCTCTCGTAGTAAAGCTCTATCTCAGACTCAAGGGCAAGTATGCCCTCTCTCCTAACCTTTGTGGCGATCTCTGAGAGGAATTCAACCGTTTCCATCGCATCCGGAGGTTTCCATAAAAAAGCATCCTTTATAGAGGCTACACCTCTTATAAACTCCTTTAGGGGAAAACCTCCCATCGTTGCTGCCATACCTCCCCCAACAACTATGAATATGGAGGGTATGTTTATAAAGGCAGCCGGACTACCGCCAATAACTATGGCGATAACGATCATTATAAAGGCTCCGCCTATCCCTATTAATGCTCCTGGGTCCATCTCACTGAGTTAATAAATCGGAAGATACCCTATAATTTAAAGCACATGGAGGAAAAAGAAAAGTTAATAAGCGAGAAGGAAGTAATCAGCTTACTAAGGAGCAAGAAAAAGCCGTTTGCTTTTCTCCAATTGGCTAAACTCTTGGGTATAGATAAGAAGCAGAGAAAGGTCCTTAAAAAGATACTCAAAAGCCTTAAAAAGGCTGGCAAGGTTAAGGTTGTAAACGGTAAATTCATGTACAGTGAAGAGGAAGAGATAGTTGGTAAGGTCATACCATATCCGGCAGGCTTTGGTTTTCTTGAAGTAGAAGGTAGGGAAAAGGACATATACATACCTCCCTTTGAGCTTCAAAAGGTTCTTGCTGGAGATGTGGTCAAGGCAAGGGTAGTTGAGTTTAAGGGAAAGAAAGAGGTTAGGATAGAAAGAGTACTAAAGAGAGCAAGACACGAGGTTGTTGGAAAGGTTAAAAGGGACAAAAAGCGATGTTTGCTTGAGCCTTTAGACCAAAATACCCACATAACTTTCTTACTCTCTAATAAAGAGTGTGAAAGATACAAAGACGGAACCGTGGTAGTAGCTAAGATTACTACCTTCCCTAACGGGAAGTCTCCTGCTCGGGTTAAGGTAAAAGAGGTTATAGGACATCCTGAAGAGAGGTTCTTGGCGATAGACCTCCTCATAAAGAAGTACAACCTGCCTACAGATTACCCATCTGAGGTTCTTGAAGAAGTAGAGCGGTTATCTGAGGAAATACCTGAGGAAGAAATAGCCAGACGTAGGGACCTCAGGGAACAGGTATGTTTTACTATAGACCCTGAAAAGGCTAGAGACTTTGACGATGCCGTTGCTATTGAGAGAACAGAAGAGGGATATTACAGGCTCTTTGTCCATATAGCCGATGTTTCTTATTATGTTAAGCCTGGTACAGCCCTTGACGAAGAAGCCTACAAGAGGGGTTTCACCTTCTATCTACCTGACAGGGCACTTCACATGCTTCCTGAGAAGCTATCTGCGGGATTATGCAGCCTAAGACCCAATGAAGATAAGCTCGCCTTCACCTGTGAGATGGTTTTTGATGAGAGGGGTGAACTGGTTTCATATGACGTTTACGAAAGTGTAATAAGGAGCAAAGCAAGGCTCACCTACAATGAGGCTCTCTCTATAATCGTGGGAGACCCTGCCCTTGAGGATAAGTTTCCCCATGTGGTTGAACCCTTGCGAATGATGGAGGACCTTTACAGAGTCCTCAGTAGAAGGAGATGGGAAAAGGGGAGCATAGACTTTGACTTGCCTGAGGCTGAGGTGATAGTTGACGAATATGGAGAACCAACTGCTGTGGTTCCTTATGAAAGACACGTTGCTCACAGAATAATAGAGCAGTTTATGATATCCGCCAATGAAACCGTCGCTTTACACCTTGAAAACGTTGGTTATCCTTGCCTTTATCGTATTCATGAACCTCCCGATGAAGAAAGGGTGGAGAACCTCTTGGAGATTCTGAACGGTCTCGGTTATTCGGTCAAAAAACCGAAGGAGTTTACACCCAAATTCTTTCAGAAGATAATAGAGGACTTTGAGGGAAAACCTGAAGAACAGCTAGTTAGGTTTTTGACCCTCCGTGCTATGAGTAGAGCTAAGTACAGCCCCCACAACCTCGGTCATTTTGGGCTTGCCTCGGAACATTATGCCCACTTTACCTCTCCCATAAGGAGATACCCGGACCTCATAGTTCACAGGCTCCTGAAGTTATCCCTAAGGGGCGAGGAGGTAAACTACGACCAGCTCATTGAGTACTTAGAAGAAGCTGGAGAACACCTGTCTGCTCAGGAGAGGCTTGCTGATGAGGTTGAGTGGGAAGCTATAGATATACTGAAGGCTCGCTATATGCGCTCAAGACTGGGAGAGGTCTTTGAAGGAGTCATAACGGGTGTAGTGCAGTTCGGCTTCTTTGTGGAGCTCAGAGAAACCTTGGTTGAAGGTCTCGTGAGGATAAACACCCTCACAGATGACGACTACGTGTTTGACGAGCCAGCCCATAGATTCGTTGGTGTAAGAACGGGAAAAGTTTACAGGCTTGGGGATGTGGTCAAGGTAAAGGTCTTGGCTGTTGATGAGGAAAGGGGCAAGATAGAGCTTACGCTCGCCGAAGAAAGTCAAGAATGATCTCTCTGTGGTCAAAAACCAACCTTTCAAGGGGTATATCCTCAAGCTTAAAGATTTTTACCACCTTTGCATCGCTTCCTGCCTTTGGCTCTCCTTCAGCGTCTCCGACGAATACAACGGAAACCACATGAAACCTTGGGTCCCTGTTAGGTTTGGAGTAAACCCCTAACAGCCCAGATAACTTTACCTCAAGCCCTGTTTCCTCCCTTACCTCCCTGACCGCAGCTTCCTCAACGGATTCTCCAACCTCTACGAAGCCTCCTGGAAGAGCCAACCCCACGGGAGGGTTCTTTCTCTCTATCAGGACTATCCCCCTGAAGCCCCCCTTCTTCCACAACCTTATAACCACATCGGTGGCAAGGTAAGGTGTCTTTACACCCATGGTTGTTATATTATGGATTTAAAATTGTATTCCATGCTTTCAGAGCTATTCGGCGTGGAGATAAACCCGCTCCTTGCACTTCTATGGAGTTTCTTCGTGGGTCTCGTCTTTTCCACCGTGGGGGCAGCGGGTGGTATACTCGCAGGTGTTGGACATATATCAATCTTTGGAATCCCTCAGGCTAACAGCATAAAGCTGATGAACCAGCTCCTCATTCTCACCTCAACCCTCATATCCGTCCCCTCCTACTGGAAGCAGAGGAGGGTTATTTTTATCCTCGGTTTCCTCTTGGGTATAGGCAGCATAATAGGAGCTTTTGTGGGTTCAACCTTATCCTACAAGTTCCTGCCAGACTTAAAGAGCTATAAACCAATCTTTGGTTTGTTTACACTTGTGGTGGCTTTTAAGGTTTTTTACGACGTTTTCAGTAAGGGTAAGGATATAAGAGACGTGGAGAAAAGGATAGAAGAGAAGGGAAGGTCGGATCTGAGGACCAGGGGTGTTTCACTCTTCAGAGTAGAGCTTGCGTTTTTAGGAGCCAGCTACACTTTCAATCCGATAACTCCGATTGTTGCTGGTTTTGTTGTTGCAGTGATATCCTCCGCCCTTGGTGTGGGGGGTGGCTTTCTCCTTGTACCTTTTATGGTATCGGTTATGGGTTTGCCCATGTTCCTCGTTCCCGGCACGAGTGCTCTATCCATACTTGTAACGATGACCGTTAGTGCCGGAAACTATCTTAATCTTGGTGCAAAGATAGACCTACAGCTTCTTGTTATAGAGGTTCTTGGGGTTATGACCGGCTCACTCCTCGGTCCCCATCTCTCACGAGTCTTGAAAGAGCGAAAACTGAGGCTCGCTCTTGGAATTTTACTCCTGTACATAGGTTTCGGGTACACACTTGGAGCCTGGATTGAAAGAACTTTCGGTATAAGGCTCCTTTAGAAAGTAGGAGCGGCTCCCCACAGGAGGAGCCAAGAGGCTTTAGGGGTAACCTGCACCAGATTCTACCTTTACAGGTGGATACTCTCTCGTATTATCTCCAGGCTTGAGAGGATATCCACGGTACATGTAAATCGCATAAGCTTCAAGAGCTTTCATCTCTTCACTGTCTTCAGGAAGTTCCTTTCCCTCCAGGGGTTTCTTTATGCACCAGTTTATCATCTCCCTTAGGGTTGCAACTTTGCCAACGTTGTCCTGAAACTTTGGAAAGGTGTGAGGATTTGAGTTTGCCCCATCTGGGTGACAGTTGGCACAGGTAAGCCCATTCTTACCAAGCTTTGGGTCGTGCCAGAGCTGATCTCCCTTCTTCACGAGAGCTAATAGTTCCTCATTCATCAGCTTTAGGTCTTGCTGAGAGAAGGGTTTCCTTGCTTCAGCTACGTTCATAAAGAGGCTTATGGAAAGCCCCGCCAAAACGCCAGCGCCCAAGATGAATCCTGCCTTTAAGACTCTCATATCACCACCTCCCTAATCAAAGTGGAACACCATCCTTCAAATCGTCAGGTATAAGCTCAGCCCAGGTGTGATACCTCATCTTTCCCAGGAAGGTATCGTCTATGTAAGTGCTTGCAAAGCCAACACCATCGTATATATCACCTGGGTCAACCCTAAGCATCCTTATCTTGGGATAGGGAAGTTCAACAGGTGGGTAGGGCCAGGGCCAAGCTGTTGCAAGGTTTCCTATGTGGACCATGTTTCCTGTTTTGTTGTAGACAACCTGATGGACGTGTCCGTGGATGGCTATCACCTTTTCAAACTTGGAAAGGATCTCCCTAATCTGTGGGGCGTCCTCCGTCTGAAAGTTCCACCTTGGGTAGTAATTCCAGAGAGGTGAGTGGGTGAACACAACAACAGGTGTATCTGGGCTGAGGTTTTTAACATCTCTTTCAAGCCACTCAAGCTGTTCTTCCCTTACACCCCACAGCCCGCATATATGACATTCAAGTTCTGCTATGGCAAGCATCCTCTCTTCGGGAGACATATTCCGTGCAGTCCAGTAGTCTCTCACCAGTATGGAGTTCATACCTATGAAATGAACCCCTCTGTGATTAAAGCTCCAGTATGGTTTTCCAAACATCTTTCTCCAGGTCTCCCCCATGTCAAGGTACCAGTCATGCTCGCCAGGGATTATGAAGTACTTTATGCCGGCTTTATCAAGCTTATCCAAGAACCTTTTTCCCTTTTCAAGTTCAGCTACCTTCCCGAATTGGGCAAGGTCTCCTATAAAGAGGACGAAGTCTGGCTTAGGGTTCATATTAAGTATGTCGTTAATAGCTCTGGAGAAGGTTTTATCAAACCTGTGGTCGGGCATTTCATAGAGGTGAGTGTCCCCTATTACCACAAAATTAAAGGGGCTTATCTTGCTCTTTCTGGAGCTTTTTGCCTCCACCACATTCACCACACCCATAAGCGGTGATAGGGCAGAAGCGGTGAATGCTGCCATACCAGCTTTTGCTGATACCTTGATGAGTTGACGCCTGCTTATCTTCATATCAACCACCTCCCTTTGCAGTTTCTCCTTCATAATTTGGAAGTTCAGGCTCCTCTACCTGAGGAACCGTGTTGCAGGTCAAAGCTTCAAGGAAAGCCACAAGGGCTTCCTTTTCTTCCTCACTCAGGTTCAGGGGTTTTAACAGCGGGTCCTTGTTGGGAACATTTCCGCCTCCCTGGTTGTAGAACTCAACCACCTCCCTCAAACTCTTGAATACGCCGTTATGCATATAGGGTGGAGTAAGGGATACGTTCCTAAGCGTCGGTGTCTTAAAGGAGCCCTTATCTCTCTCATCTTTAGTTATGAAGTACCTTCCCAGGTCTCTGTCTATCTTATCCGGGTCTTTAAAACCGTGCTCCCTTAAAACGAAGTTTCTTGTTACCCTCACGAGGGTTTCATCTTCAACTCTGTTCTTTGGTACTCCAGTTACGTGAAATTTGTTGTCTGTAAAGTTAGGACCGTTATGGCATTGTACGCAGCCCGCCTTTCCTACGAACAGTTCCATTCCTTTTACCTGAACCTCGTCCATGGCCTTCTTGTCTCCCTTCATGTATAGGTCAAAGGGAGAGTCGTTACATACGATGGTCCTTTCAAAGGCTGCTATGGCTTTGACTACGTTCTCTATGTTCACCGGATTCTTCTCCCCAGGGAAAGCTCGTGAAAAAAGCTCACGGTACTTGGGTATCTTCTTCAGCCTCTCTTCCAAGAGGTCATAGTTTAGGTTCATCTCAAAGGGAGACTTTATTGGACCTTTTGCCTGTTCTTCAAGGCTTTTTGCCCTTCCATCCCAAAACATGAGGGTGTTGTATGCTGCGTTCAGTACCGTAGGTGAGTGTCTGAAATGTTTGTTCTCGGGATAGGCTGGAGACATAAACCTCTTCTTTGCCCATCCCTGGTTAGGGTCGTGGCATGTAGCACAGGAGGTACTTCCATCTCCGGAGAGCCTCGGGTCAAAATACAAGAGTTTGCCAAGCTCTACCTTAACAGGTGTGCTCGGATTATCTTTGGGTTCTGGTGGCTTGTCTGGTAAAGGACTTATGTTAGGTCTTTTAGCTGAATCTGCGCTTCCGAGTGTGAAAAGTATGCCTACCAGAGAGGCAAAAAGAATACCCTTTTTCATTTCTACCCTCCTACCTGAGCTCAAAGACTACGCTTGTGGGCTTACCCTCTTCTACCTTCACGTTAAGGGCTTTCTCTCCAAAACCTTCGTGCCATAGCCTGAGCTTGTAGTTTCCCGGAGGTAATCCACTTATCTTGAAGCTCCCCTTCTCATCGGTTACCGCGTAGTATGGGCTGTCTATAACCACAGCCCAAGCTTTCATCCACCCGTGTATGTTGCAGGTTACCTCAACCACTCCGGGCTTTTTTAGCTCAACCCTGTCAACCATACCCTTCTTATGCTGTGATAGCTGAAATATGGTTTCAAAGTCTTGCACACCGTTAGCCTCATGTTTTACTGTGTCGTTGTTTACCACCTCCAGCGTGGACCCTGCACCCATAGCTATGACCCTGGGATGGAATTCACACTTCTCCTGTACGAGCTTTACGGTTTCTTTGGGGGGATTTCCCGCTCCCTCAATGAATACGACGGCGTTTTTAACACCACCTTCATCGGATACAACGTAAACTTCATCAATCTTGTAACCTGTTCCACACACTTCCTTATCCTTTGTTATAAGTTTTTTCCTGTTCTCCAGCTTCCTCTTACCCACGTAAACGACCTTACCTTCAACGATTCCCGAACTTGTGGCTTTTGCAAGGGTCACAGAGCTTTGGAAATGCTTTACGTACCTGAACTTGTAGTGCCCTTTCTCTTCTACGGACATCGCCGTGGCAGACAAGGATAAAAGAGTCGCTACGAGTGCCGCCTTAACTTCTTTCATGTTGCCACCCTCCTGATATCTATTCTTGTTATGATAATATGCATAACTGATAATAATTCGCAATAAAAATTCTTTATGAAGTTCATAAAAGAGTTTTATAAATTCTTACTAATTAATATTCTTTAGCAGTTATATGATTTAGCATTCCTCTGTTAAAATAACAAGATTATGCGAATTCCCTTTAGCTGGCTTTCTGAGTTTGTTGAGCTTGAAGGTCTTGCTCCTGAAGAGGTAGCTCAGGAACTCTCCCTAAAAAGTGTGGAAACCACAGTTGAAAAATTTGGGCTTGAACTTGATGGCGTTGTCTTTGGAAAGATACTTGAAACTAAACCCCACCCCAAGAATAAAAAGCTGTGCATCGTAAGGGTGGAAGTTGCAGAGGGTATGAGTATAACAGTTGTTACCGGAGACCTAACCCTCTCCGAAGGCAAGGTTGTTGTGGTTGCCCTGCCTAACTCCAAAGTGGGCGACAGATGTATAACCAAGAGAGAGTTTGAGGGTATTCCATCTGAGGGTATGTTGCTGTCCGCCCAGGAGCTTGGACTTGAGGAGCACAGCGAAGGTGTTCTTAGCTTTGACGAGTATATAAGACCGGGAACGGATGCTGGAGAGTTACTGGGTTTCGGTGAGAAGATTTTGGAGCTTGACATAACCCCTAACAGGGGAGACGTGCTAAGCGTAAGGGGGCTCGCAAGAGACCTGAGTGCCCTACTTGGTCTCACCAAGAAGGCAACCGAAACCAAAACCTTTCAAGAGTTTGGAGACCTGAAAATATCTATAGAGGATAGGGACTGTAAACGTTATCGGGGTGTAGTTATTAAAGGTGTCAGCGTTAAGCCCTCCCCTATCAGCATAAGAAAGAGACTGTGGCAATCAGGACTCAGGTGTATAAACAACATCGTGGATGTTACCAATTACGTTCTCCTCCAGGAGGGACAACCCTTACACGCTTTTGACCTTGACAAGCTAGAAGGAGGCATAGTGGTAAGGAGTGCAAGGAAGGGGGAGACAATAACAACCTTGGATGGGGAAAAAAGGGAGCTTGAGGAGTGTGTCCTTGTCATAGCAGACAGCTCAAGACCTGTTGCTGTTGCGGGTGTTATGGGAGGGCTTGATACAGGCGTAGTGGAAAGCACGAAGAACGTTCTCCTGGAGGCAGCCTATTTTGAGCCTTCCCGTATAAGGAGGTCCTCCAAAAAGCTGGGCATCCAAACGGATAGCAGCTACAGATTTGAAAGGAATGTAGATATTGAAAGGGTAGATAAAGCCCAGGATATAGCCGTTGACTATATCTTGAAAACCGCAGGGGGTGAGGTCTCGGCAGTAAAAGACCTGTATGTGGAGAGGTACGAGCCCAAGAAGGTATTTCTGTCTATGGGAAAGTTCATGAGGTACGCGGGGGAGAGCTACAAGAATGAAGAAGCCTCTTCAATACTTTCAGCTCTTGAGATACCTCACGAGATAAAAAGATGCGGTATTGAGGTTTTAATCCCTTCCCATAGGAGCTTTGACCTGGACCGTGACGTTGACATAATTGAAGAGCTTATGAGAGTGAAAGGCTACGATTACTATGCCTCGGATACATTAAAGTTACCCTTAACAGGAAAGCTCTGGAGGGATGAGTACCTGGAGATTAAAAAGTACTTAATAGATAAAGGTTTGAGTGAAGTAATAAACATCTCCTATGAGGAGGAAGACCTTTATAACCTCCTGGGCTTGGATAAACCTGCGGTTGACATACTTAATCCTCTCGTTCCCACCCAGAGGTTTATGAGAAGCTCTCTTATCCCTTCCCTTCTGCGGGTGGCGAAATTTAACGACAGCCACTATAACTATGACCTGGCTATATTTGAGCTGGGGAAGGTATTCTTTAGGGAAGGTGAAGAGGATAGACTCGGTATCCTTGTGAAGGGTTCTGTAAATGATTACCCTGGGGAGTCGTGGGACCCTCTTCGTCTCCTTGGGGTTGTACAAGGTATCTTTGAGAGTAAGGGGTTACCTTTTGAGTTGGAGCCTTCAGGGTTTGAATTTTTGCATCCCCACGTTCAGTCTGAGCTTGTGTTTGATGGTAAAAGGGTGGGTTTTGTAGGTAAGCTCCACCCTGAGTTGACCCAGAAGCTTGAGCTCAGAGGAGAGCCGGTATTGTGCGAGCTAAAACTTGAGCCCTTTACAAGGTCTGTTCTACCTCAGTACAGCCCTCTATCCAAGTTTCCTCCGGTTATAAGGGATTTAGCTTTTGTTATGGACAAAAACCTCTCGGTGAGTAAATTATTAAATGAGATTAAATCTCAGCTTAGAGATTTGGTGGAAGATGTTATGGTGTTTGACCTTTATGCGGATGCCAAGGTAGGGGAAGGCAAGAAGAGTGTAGGTGTTAGGATTACCTTCAGGAGCCTGAAGGGAAGTCTTTCAAGCGAGGAGGTAAGCGAGTTAATTGATCAGCTGGTTAGGAGGTTGAGAGAAGAGCTGCAGGTTGAAATAAGATAAAGACCTCCTGCCCTGTGCGTGGCCCAGGGATAATCAATGGGGCCTACAAGTGGGCTGTAAGGGAACCCGGCTTCGGGGGTGTCTTTAAAGGCTCTCCGAGAGGGTACCCACCTTAGGACGAGAGGCCCACGAAGTCTCTGGAGGTCACGGCAGGGTGGGTCCTTAACACCACTTGCCTTCTCCTCCTGGAAACAGGAGGTGGAAGAAGAATTGGTAGAGACAAAGAGAGATATAAGAAGGGAACTCTTAAGTAAAAGGGTTACTCTGCCTTCAGAGCTGAAGTCCTCCTACGATGAGCGTATAAGGGCAGGGCTAAGGACACTGCCCGAGTTTAGGCATGCGAACAGGGTTCTTCTGTACTGCCCCATTAAAGGGGAGCCTGACCTTACACCTCTCTTTGACCAGCTTTTCTCACAGGGAAAAAAGCTTGTACTTCCGAAGGTAGAAGAGGACGAGCTCCTCCTGCTGGAGGTAAACAACCTTACCTGTCTTTCCACGGGAGCCTTTAACATACTGGAGCCTGAAGATGGTATCAGTGTTACCCCCGAAGAGTTAGATCTGGTGGTGGTGCCAGGAATAGCCTTTGACGTGAATGGGTACAGGATAGGTTTTGGTAAAGGCTACTACGACAGGCTCCTGGAAAGAGTGAGCGCTCCTAAGGTTGGGGTTGCTTATTCCTTTCAGGTGCTTGATAGAGTTCCCAGGGACACTTGGGACAAACCTGTTGACATAGTTGTTACAGAAAAGGAAGTGATAAGGAGGTGTTGAAATGGAGCCGTTGGTTTTGATTGGTATAGCACTTGGAATTCTGGTGGGTAGTCTTGCTGTATTTCTCCTGATGAGGGGCAAGAAGGAAACTCCTCAGGGCAAGCCAATCAGCGTTGACGTGGAGAGCGAGTTGAAGAGGGCTGAGGAGGAGGCTCTGAAACTTATAAGAGAGGCTCAGCAAAAGGCTGAAGCGGCTTTGAAGGAGGCTGATGAAAAGGCTCATAGGATAATAGAACAAGCCCAGCGCGAAGCGGAGAGGCTTAGAAAGGAGCTGGAGGAAAAGAAGAGGGAGCTAAAGGAATTTGAGGAAAACCTCTTCGCAAAAGAAAGGCAGCTTGAGAGGAAATGGGAGACCATAGAGAGAAGGGAAGAGGAGATATACAGACGGGAGAAAGAGGTTAGGGAATTTGAAAGACAGGTTGAGATAAGGCGGAAGGAGATCCTTGAGCTTGAGGAGAGTCTGGCTAAGGAGCAGGAGGAGATAAGAAAGCTGAAGGAACAGGAAACTTTGGAACTCCAAAGGATAGCTTCCATGACTATGGAAGAAGCAAAGGAAGAGCTGCTAAGAAGAGTTGAAGAGCAAAGCAGGATAGAGGCGGTTAAACTGATGAAGAGAATAGAGGAGGAGGCAAAGGAGAAGGCAGAACTTGAGGCAAAGAGGGTTGTGACTACTGCCGTTCAGAGGATATCTCCCCAGATAGCCATAAACTACACAACTACCTCGGTGGAGCTTCCCAGCAACGAGTTTAAGGGTAGGATTATAGGAAGGGAAGGTAGAAATATAAGGACCTTTGAGCTCCTTACCGGTGTAGACCTGATAATAGATGACACTCCTGACGTTGTGACGATCTCTTCCTTTGACCCTTTAAGAAGAGAGATAGCAAAGGAGGCTCTTGAAAGGCTAATAGAGGACGGCAGGATACATCCTGCAAGGATTGAGGAGATAGTGGATGAGGTAAAGAAGGAGATGGATGAAAAGATAAGAAAGATGGGTGAGGAGACAGCCTTTGAGCTTGACCTTCACGATATAAATCCGGGGCTCCATTACTATATAGGGAAACTCTACTTCAGAACAAGCTACTCCCAGAACGTTCTCCTTCATTCTAAGGAGGTCGCGTACCTCGCAGGACTCATGGCTGAGGAGTTGGGACTGGATGCTAAACTGGCTAAGAGAGCTGGACTACTCCATGATATAGGTAAAGCCGTATCCCATGAGCTTGGAGGTTCCCATACGGATATAGGTGTGGAACTCTGTAAAAAGTACGGAGAGCCCGACGCTGTCATAAACGCTATAAAAGCCCACCACGAAGAGGAGCCGGTTAGGTATCCTGAGGTTGCTCTGGTGTGTGCAGCAGACGCTCTCTCCGCAGCGAGACCCGGTGCAAGAAGGGAGACCCTTGAGGCATACCTGAAGAGACTTGAAAAGCTTGAGGAGATAGTGAAATCCTTTAAGGGAGTTGCTAATGCATACGCTGTCCAGGCTGGAAGAGAGGTTAGGGTTATAGTGAATCCTGAAGAGATAAGCGATGAGGAAGCCTACATCCTTTCAAAGGATATAGCCAGGAAGATAGAGGAGGAGATGGACTATCCCGGACAGATAAAGGTAGTTGTAATTAGAGAGCTAAGACGTGTAGAGTATGCTAAATAATAATTATTAGCGCGGGTGTGGCGGAACTGGCAGACGCGCCGGACTCAGGATCCGGTGCCCGTTAGGGCGTGAGGGTTCAACTCCCTCCACCCGCATTACAAAAATAAATTATGAGGTTTTTGATAGTAGGTGATATCATAGGCAGTCCCGGACGAAAGGGAGTCCGCAGATTCCTTGAAGATAGAGGTGGCGAGTTTGATGTTGTTATCGCAAATGTGGAAAACGCAGCTGGAGGGTTTGGTATAACCAGGAAGGTGTATGAGGAGCTTAAGTCTTATGGAATAGACGTGTTTACTTCGGGGAATCATATCTGGGACAAAAAAGAAGTATATGAATTCATTGACAAGGCTGGAGACCTTCTCAGACCTGCCAACTACCCAGAGGGTGTACCAGGTAAGGGATTTGGTATCTATGAAAAGGGGGATATCAGGTTCGGGGTTGTAAACCTTATGGGTAGGGTATTCCTTGAACCGAATCTGGATAATCCCTTCCGGGTTTTTGACCGTATATACGAGTTGCTTTCTAAGGAGGTGGATATAGTCCTTGTGGATTTTCATGCAGAGGTAACTTCTGAGAAGTGGGCTTTTGGTATATACGCTGATGGAAGAGCTTCGGTGGTTTATGGGACTCACACTCACGTTCCCACAGCTGACGAGACCCTTTTAAAGAACGGCACTGCCTATGTAACTGATGTTGGTATGACGGGAGCTTGGTATTCAGTAATAGGCATGAATTATAAAGAGCCAATAGAGAGATTCATATACGCTTTACCTCGTAAGTTCAGGGTGGAAGAAAAGGAAAAGGTTGTTTTCAACGCTGTTAGTGTTGACATAGACGAGACCAGCGGTAAAGCTACGGGTATCAGCAGGATAAAGGAGATGTACGAGTGAAACTGCTCCCCGTCCTTTTCCTCCTCACAGCCTTTGTTTTCTCTCAAGTACCAGCTGAGTATAAGCTTCTCAAACAGTTTAGAGATACAAAGGATGTTAAGGTTGGTCTTTTTCTATTAAACAATTATCCAGACGCTGTCTTTAAGGACGAGCTTAAGGTAGAAGTTGCTAAATTGCTTGCAGAATCTGGGGATAAGGATAGAGCCAGGTTCATACTTACCGGTATAAACCTAGATAACGCTAGAGATGAATACGGGGAAACCGTTGCAAAGCTGTGGCTATCTTTAGGCTTGGAGGAGAAAGTCCTTGTGCTGAGGTTCCCTGAGCACGCCATAGAGCTTTTGCCAAAGGTTGAGTTAAATGAGCAGGAAAGGGAGAAGGTGTACAGCAGGCTCCTGTCAAAGGGACTTTACAAGGAAGTTCTGAATATATCTGAGAGCTGTTTTTATAGGGGCTTGTCTCTTTTCAGACTCAGGGAGTATGAGAGGAGTTTGGGTGAGTTGACCAATTGTCAGGACGATAGGGCGAAGGTTTACGCCCTCCTTGTTTATATAAAGCTTGGTGATACGAAGGGGGCAGAGGATTTCCTCAGACAGGCTGGTAGAGAAGACCTTTATTATAAGTACGCCTGGCATCTTCTTTCTAAGGGAGACTTAAAGAAGGCAAGGAAGTTTTTCCTTAGGTCTGGCTATAACTTTGAATCTCTGTTCCGCGTGGGGCTCATAGATTTCATTCTCGGAAGATACAGACTCGCCTATGAGAACTTTTCGGAAGCTCAGAGGTTTGCAGCAGGAAATATGGAGAGAGCGCAGGTGAGCTTCTGGAAGTATAAGGTCTTAAGTAAGCTTGGAGAAAGAGAACTTGCAGAATACTATCTAAAGGAGAGTGCAAGGTACGAAGGATTCTACGCCTCCGTAGCGAGAAAATTTCTGGGCTTGCCAGTGTATGAAAAGGGGGAATTTAAGCTCGTTGGGAAGCCATCTCCTCTCGGTATCAGGTTGCTGGGTATACAGAGCCTCGGGTTCAATTACTATATGAGACTTGAAGCTCTCAACAGAGCGGAGGAGCTTCTCCCAGAGGATATACTTGAAATCCTTAAGGTTGACCCGTACCTAGCCCTAAAGGTTGCCGCTCGCAATTACGGGGCTAACTCCCCTTTTTATAGAGGTATAGCCTATCCTTTACCTTTCAGACCGCTTGTGCAGAGAATTTCTGATAAGTTTGCCGTTAAAGAGGCGCTTATTTATGCTGTTATGAGACAGGAGAGTCTATTTGATACAAGAGCACTCTCTAAATCCAATGCAAAGGGGCTTATGCAGTTGCTTGACACAACGGCAAGGTGGAAGGCTGAGCGTATTGGGTTTGTGTATGATGATATTTATGACATTGAAACAAATATAACCCTTGGAGTAGCCTATCTGAGATATCTACTTGATTTCTGGAACGGGGATTTGGTTAGGTCTGTAGCCTCCTACAACGCCGGTCAGGGAGCTGTAAAGAGCTGGCAACAGTACGAGGACGATTTTGTTTTTATAGAGACCATACCCTACGATGAAACAAGAAGGTACGTGAAGAGGGTTATATGGTTTTACTACGTTTACTCGGAAAAGCTTTCAAAGGAGCCTCTCTGAGCCTTCTAGGTAATCAACAGGTTTCCTTCCAGCAAAGCCATCGTTGAGCTCATGCCAGAACATTATGGTTTCCTCATCCTCCTTCCAGCATAGCCATATGTACCTTCCCTCGTGGTAGGAGAGGAAATCAATGAGTATAGGGTCCACACCCTTTATCACTCCTCCAAACTCCTCAATCCTTAAGAAGCCGTGCTTTATCAGACTCTCCAGTTCCTTAACCTTGGTTTGATAGTACATCTTTTCTAGCTCGTCCTGTTCATCCTCCAAACGGGAATAAAACTCATAGAGTTCAGACTTCTTTATGTTTATATCCTCCACTATCGGCTTTATCTTTATAAGTAGGTTCCTCGCTTCTTCAAGGGTAAACACCTTCATGCTCTTAAATATGTGGTGATTAAGTGATATGTCAATTTGTTTTTGTGAGCTTAATACTTGACTTCCGGTTAACAGATGGGTTTATTTTTCTGAAAGGAGCTCAGGAGGTATTCACATGAACTTCTTGATTGTGCTTCTCCTTATGATAGGGGTGTCCTTCTCATTGCCCAAGCTGGTGTCACCAGAATGGTTGAAAGAGCATCTGGGAGACCCGGAGATCGTTATCCTTGAATTCTCAGACTCTCAGAGCTATCTCGTTGAGGGGCACATACCGGGTGCAAGACTTACGGAAAAAGAGGAGTGGAGGGTAATGGATGAGAAAACAGGAGCCCTTGTTAAGAAACCTCTCAAGGAGTACGAGAAACTCTTCAGGAAGTGGGGCATAAACAACAGCTCAAAAGTTGTCCTTTATTATAAGGGTAACAACACCAATGAGATTCTCGGTGCTGTCTACGCATACTGGATTTTCCATCTTCTTGGTCACGAGAAGGTAGCCCTGCTGGATGGAGGTTGGTCTGGCTGGAGTAACAAGGGTTTTCCTGTAAGTTACGATGAGCCACAGATAAAGGAAGGAAACTTCAGGGCAAACTATAACCCCAGGAAGGAGATAGATGCGGATTACCTGCTCAATAGCATAGGTAAGAAACCTATCTTAGATGGTAGACCTGTAGGGCATTACTTTGGTATATCCAAGTTTCCAGCTGCTAAAAAGTACGGACATGTTCCCTGTTCTATCTCTTTACCTTGGGAGTGGTGGATTCAGAGAGATAAGAGGACCAACAAGCTCCTGATAAAAATCCCTGCCTATGTAGATGAGTTTTTGAAGAATCAGGGTATTAAGAGGGAAGATGAAGTCCTGCTCTTTTGCTTTGGAGGCACTGGTGCAGCTTTTCTCTATATGGTTATGGACTTTGCCGGTTATCAAGGAATGAGAGTTTACGATGCATCAAAGCGTGAATGGGAGTACTTAAACTACCCGCTGAATAGATACGTATGGGAAACCTTCAGGGACTGCAGACTCCCTAACCGGTAACCTTGAAAACCTTTCTCACAGGGTCAAACCTTATAAAGTGGGTTACGAAGCCCACTTCTCCCTCAAGCTTCTCTTGCTCCAAACTTGGGAACTTCTTTGAGAGCTCTCCTCTCTTGAGCTTCCACCTTGGGAAAAACCTCGCCTTAATATCGTCCATAAAGGGTGCTATCTCCCTCTTCCACAGGAAGCCGAGGGGGTTTTCCCAGTCTCTTTTACATACAGAACTGTTCTCATAGAGCATGAGTCGGCACATGTCCGGCCTTGCCTCATATATGAGGCATACTCCCGTGTGTTCTTCAAGGAAGGGACAAGGTACCTCGTTCATACCTAAACCGCCGATCACACCCAGCTTTTCTATATCAAGGTCCTCCTCTTTGATGGGGAAACTAGGTGCGTACCCTACCCTTTTAGCCTCTTCCTCATAGAGCTTTGCGTAATTCTTTATCCTGTGCCAGATTTCCTTCCTTTCCTTTAACGGTAGCCTATTCAGAAAATCAACCATTAGGACAGCTTCAACTCTCTTTATCCAGAGGGTAACCCCGTAACAGCAGTAAGTACAGCCCCTTCGGCAGTCAACCTTGATGTCTTCCGTGGCTTTTTTAAGCGTTTCTTCAAAGAGCCGGCTTCTTTCCTCAGCATATTCGCTTTCTGAGGGCATAAGTTTATTCTAAACCTCTTGTGACCTTGGTAACCAGATTGTCAAGGGATATCTTCCCTGCACCGAACAGAAATAGTATCAGAGAGGCAAACATAAAGGTGAAGGGTGGTGCAGTGTAAAACTCGCTTGGATCTGAAAATACGCTCATGAGCTCACTCCTGTGAGCTACCAGGTATGCAACGAACATCTCTCCAGCCAGAAAGGCACCCACCAGTCTTGTCCCAAGTCCCAGGCTTATAAGAACACCTCCAAGAAACTCTGTAAGACCTATAAAGTAAGCGTTAAATTCGGGAAATGGCATCCCAAGGCTTCCGAAAAATTCTGTTGTTCTATCTATATGGGTGAGCTTACCGTATCCTGCTTGGGCAAAGAGCCATCCCCAGTAAAGTCTCACAAAAAGAAGGAAAAGAGACTGGAGGGGAGGCAGGAGATTTAGCCCCTTTTCATAAAGGCGAACCACACCGCTTAGGTTTGAAGTCATAGCGTTCCCTCCAGCTTTTTAATTGGGTCTTCGGTTTAGGACTTTGAGCCGTCCTTTTTCATCTTCCCACCGCATCCCCCAGGTCCTGCGCATGTCATCTCCTTAGTTTTTTTCTTTTTCTCTTTTGTGCCGGCACAGGTAGCTTCCTTGCCTTCCTTCTTCATTCCAGCACAGGTAGCCTCTTTGGCTTTCTCCGTACTGGTCCCGCCTGTTTTACCCGCACACTTACCTTCACCAGCATGGGCTGGTGTTACTCCTTCTGCTCCCAGTCCGAGTAGGACTGCTGAACCTAAAAGGCCCATAAGTTTTTGCTTTCCGTTCATGGCTTCTACACCTCCTTGTAACTTAACTATAGACTCTCCACGGAAGTTATCTGTAATCTATCTCACCAAATATACGAGGATTTGGGTTAAGTTTATACTTGGACATGGACTTAAACTTACCTAAAGGCTTTGGACTCGGTCTCAGATATTCATTCGCTGAAGAGGTAGTAAATTATGACTCATCACCTGAGTGGTTTGAAATCGCACCTGAGAACTGGCTGAGGAGGGGAGGTTTCTTCAGAAGGGTCCTTGAGAGGGTTAGGGAGCGTTTCCCTGTAGTTTGTCACGGACTCTCCCTTTCTGTAGGTTCTCCAGATGAACTCAATTACGCCTTCCTCAAGCAGATAAAGAGTTTTTTAAAGGACTTTGATATTAAGGTTTATTCGGAGCACCTTAGTTTTTCCTCTATGGGTGGTGAATACCTGCATGACCTGTTCCCTTTGCCCTTTACTGATAATACGATAAAGTTTGTTTCGGATAAGATAAGGAAGGTTCAGGAATTCCTTGAAATACCATTGATAATTGAGAACATCTCTTATTACTATACTCCATTGAAGGATATGGAGGAATGGGAGTTTATAAAGGGAGTTTTGGAGGAGAGTGGGGCTTACCTGCTACTTGATGTTAACAATGTTTACGTGAACTCGGTTAACCATGGATACAACCCTTACGAGTTTATAGAATGTATGCCTTTGGATAGGGTAGCTTACATACATATAGCTGGACACGATAAGGATGACAGGATTCTTATAGATACCCATGGAGAGAAGGTTAAGGAGGAAGTTCTGGAGC
Source organism: Hydrogenivirga caldilitoris (assembly GCF_003664005.1). Classification (NCBI taxonomy): domain Bacteria; kingdom Pseudomonadati; phylum Aquificota; class Aquificia; order Aquificales; family Aquificaceae; genus Hydrogenivirga; species Hydrogenivirga caldilitoris. Next base: position 1,479,663 of record NZ_RCCJ01000001.1, on the reverse strand, counting down.
TTCTTGCCTATGTTCTATCAAAGAAACCTGATATCCCTGTTCTCTTGGAGAGGGACAACAACATACCTTCGTACGGAGAGCTGATGAGCGAGCTTGAAGAAGTGAGGAGTTTTAGAGGTGCAAAGAGAGCTTGCTGAGATGAGGAAACTTTTTGCCACAGCCAAGGGAATCACGCCTCCCGAAAATGAGAGGTTAGAGCTATACTTTCTGCTTGTCTACAACAGGTTTGAGGAATTCATAGAGACTTCGCTTCCGTCACTTTCTCAATACCTCGGAGATGAGCTTGAACCACTTGTCAGGGAGTTTATGAGGTTGAAGCATACAAGCCCGCTTCTGTTAGACCTTGGAAACGAGTTCGTTGATTTTTTTAGAGGAAAAGAACTCCCCCTGAAGGCTAAACTGCCCTTTCTTGAGGAGCTTGCCCTATACGAATGGCTGGAAGTGGAACTCTTTAACGCACCTGATGAGAGATTATCTGAAGGTTTCTCATGGAAGGGGAGCTACAGGCTCTCATCATCGGCTAAGATTCTTCATTTTTCCTTTCCCGTTCACAGGTTTAACTCTATGTCTTATGAGGAGATGATTGCCGCTAAGGGTAATTACTACCTGCTTATGTACAGGGATAGAGATGAGAATGTGAAGAGTGTGGAGCTGACGGAGTTTGTTTATGGCTACCTGAAAGAGGTGGTAGGAGGAGTGAGCCCAAAAACCGCCCTTGAGAGAAGGGAACTTGAATTTGAACTTGAGGAGGTTATACCCTACCTTGAGAACTTCATGTCCAGGCTTGTATCTGTCGGAGTGCTGGTCAAAATGTAGAGAGCTCTTCAAGGAGTTTCCTACTGATGACCTTTATCTTCTTCCTGCCGATCTCAATCGCACCCATATCCTTGAGCTCATTAAGGGCTATAGTGGTCGCTTCCCTGGTTGCCCCTATAAGGCTTGCGAGCTCTCTGTGGGATAGGGACAGTTTTATGTCACCTTCAGGGTCGCCGAACCTGTCTTGGAGCCTCAACAACAGGGAGGCAAGCCTGGTTAAAACCGGTTTGGCTACGAGTTCTTCAATTCTGAGTTCCAATTCGTAGGTCATTAAACCAAGAAACTTATTCAACCTAAGCATAATCGTGGGGTTCCTACTCATACGGCTGAAGAAAACCCTTTTGTTTACGAGACATATGAATGTGTCTTCCAGGGCAACGGCGAACTCACCGTACATGTCTCTGTCATAGGGAGATATACCACCGAATATGTCACCAGCCCCAAGTATCGCGAAGGTTATCTCCTTACCATTGCTGTCAACTTTATAGAGTCTGACACTTCCCCTTTTTACGAAGTAAAGAAACTCTTCCTTTTCCTCTGGAGAGTATATGGTGGTTCCTTTCTTAACGTTAAGACCCACTGAGTTATCGTCTAAAAACTTCAGCTCTTCTTCGGATAGTCCGGAAAGTATGTCAAGGTTCTTGAGATACCAAAGCTTCTCTTCCTTAATCATATTTCCCGTCACTCCTGAGCTTCACCACCGTGTGGACGTTTCCCCTCGGGTTGAAGTCCCCTATCACTTCTAAGAACCTCGGCTTCAGGGTCTCGTATAGGGCGGTGTATATCTCGTTGGTCGCCTGCTCGTGGGAGATATACCTGTTCCTGAACTTATTGAGCCAGAGCTTTAAGGATTTGAGCTCAACTATGTATCTGTCAGGTATGTAGCGTATCCTTATGGTCGCGTAGTCTGGATATCCGGACCTCGGGCACAGGCAGGAGAACTCGGGGAAGGTTATCTCTATCATGTAGTCCCTCTCAGGAGTCGGGTTCTCCCAGGGTTCAAGCTCCGCCTGCTCTATCGCTATCTCTCCGTACTTCTTTTCCCTTACCTCTTCCATGTGATTAAATATAGCTCAAAAGGGAGGTTCTGGATGAGAGTGGGGATAGTAGTTTATAGCAACGACCCTGAGACCGTGTGGAACGCCTTCAGGTTCGGCGTCTTCTCCTTGGCTCAGGGGGATGAGGTTAAGGTCTTCCTTCTCGGAAAGGGTGTTGAGAGTCTCGGGATAGAAAACGAGAAGTTCAACGTCCGGGAGCAGATGAAACTTTTTAAAGAGAACGGAGGGGAGGTCGTTGCCTGCGGGGTATGTTTAGAGGTTAGGAACTCTAAGGAGGGGGCTGCCTGTCCTGTCGGCTCAATGAATGACCTCTATGAGCTCGTGAGCTGGGCGGACAAGGTGGTCAGCTTTTAGCCCTTGCCTTCCAGTTAGCTGGAAGGTTTATATTCTCATCTATGGTGGCCGTTGAGCTCTTGGAGTCAAACTTCTGCCCCAAGTGTGCGGTGGTTAAGGATAGGGTTGTTAAGGTGGCGAGGGAGCTTGGCGCTGAGGTAAAGATGCTCGACCCCATAGAGGATGTGGACAGGATAACGGAGCTCGGCATTCTGACCTCCCCGGCGGTGGTGATAAACGGAAAGGTGAAGTTCGCCGGTGTGGTGCCTTCAGAGGAGAATATAAGGAAAGCTATAGAGGAGGAGATATCCTGAGCCCCGTTTATATAGTTCCCCTCCTCGGAGCCCTGTCCTTTTTCACCCCCTGCATGTGGAATGTAAATCTACTGCTGAGGGCTTACGTGAAGAAGGGAAGCGTTTTAGAGATACCCCTTCTCTTCTTATCTCGCTTCCTTCTCTTCAATCTCATCGCCTTTCTCTTCTATATTCTCTCAAAGAGGTTTACTCCCTCCTTGGAGACTCTTCTGGTCGTTCAAGGAATTGTTGCTGGGATATTCATCCTCGGCTTTCCCCTCATGAGGAGATTCGGGATAGCACCCATTGATTTCTCACCTCAGTTCTTCTTCCACCACAGAAGGTTCCCTCCTGGTGTGGCTCTGGGTTTCAGTCTCACCTACTGCAGCCTTCCCTTTATAGCCCTCCTTGCATTCTATTCCCTTTATTTCAAGAGTCCTTTTCTGATATTTAATCTTTACGCTCTCTTTGTCACCCTCCCCACCCTTATACTCATACTACTGCCGGAGAAGGTTCTTAAAGTTCTTACCTTCCTGATACCGGCGGTCCCGGCAATAACGGGCTTTTCCCTTATACTCGCTATTGGTCTTTTCATAAACTTTACGGGACTCAGCCTCTTCGTCTCTTCCCTTCTTCAGGAGCAACAGCCCTTCCTACTTTTAGCGTTAATACTCTTTATTCTCGGTTTCTTAACGAGCCTTGGACCCTCCACCCTACCTTTCCTGCCGGTGGTTTTCGGAATACTCGTTACTAAGCACAGCTCCAAGAGGGATATAACCCTGAGCGTGATCGGCTTCTCTGTTGCCCTTCTCCTCACCCATGCCTTTGTCGGGGGTATCGCCTCCGCCGGCGCTATAGTCCTCTCGGAGATATTCAGGACTGATATCTTCAACCTTTTCCTCGCCGCTATTCTCCTTTTGATTGCCCTCAACCTCCTCAACGTACTTCCCTTCTCCCTTCAAGTGGCTAAGCTCAATCCCTTCAGGGGAGCGGGCACAGGCAGCTTCCTTCTCGGGGTTGCTTACACCTTCTCCCTATGTCCCTCCTGCACCTCCCTACTCCTCGGAGCAATAGTTCTGAGTACCTCAACGGGTAACCTGACTGCTTCGGTCTTTCTAATGGGTGTATATGCGGTCGGCAGGGCTATACCTGTCTTCCTCTCAGGTGTGGTTGTAAGCTACCTCGCTGATTTTCTTAAAGCCCACTACGTTCACATAAACAGACTCGTTGGAACAATCTTCCTGATACTCTCAGGTTACTTCTTTAAAAACTTTCTGGAGGTGTGGTTGTGAGAAGGAGAGACCTCCTCTTGGGAACCGCCGGAGTGCTTACCCTTTTAACTCCCCTGAGAGCTTCCTCTAATGAGGAGATCAAACTTTTATTCCCCGTTACCTTCAGGGACAGGAAGAGGTGGAAGAAGGTCTTTCTAAGGATAAGGGGAGCTATAAACCTCTGGGAAGCGCGTGCGGACATAGAGGTGGTTGCTTACGATGAGGGGATAACTTTTCTTGACAGGTTTGAGAACGGAGAGTTTGAGGAGAGGATAGAGAACCTCATGCTCCACGGTGTTGAGTTCAAGGCTTGTAAGGTCGCCATGAATATGTTTAATGTTTCCGAGGAGGCGCTCTTTGACGGTGTTGAGGTCGTTAGGTCTGGCTTTGAGTACCACGTCTTGAAAGTTAAAGAAGGGTACATACCTATATACCTATGAGGATAGGTGAGCTTGCCAAGAGGCTTGGACTGAATCCCAAGACCCTAAGATACTGGGAGGAGATAGGTCTCCTTCCACCACCGTCAAGGAACAGTTCGGGTTACAGAGTTTACACGGAAGAACACCTCAAGCTCTGCGAGTTCATCCTCAAAGCGAAAGCGGTCGGCTTTAAGTTAGAGGACATAAAGGAGATTATCTCCCTGAAGTTTTCGGGAAGGACACCCTGCGGGTGTGTTGAGGAGAAGATAAAGGGAAAAATCCGTGAGATAGAAAATCTCATAGAGGAGCTGAATTCCCAGAAGAAACTCCTGGAGGGTCTCTTAAGGAAGAGGCGGGACGTCCCCGCCTCCGTATGTCCGATAATTGAATCTATAAGGTAAACTTCATCGTTCTCTCGTTCCAGGTTGCAAACAGGAGCCATGCCAGGGCGAAGGCGAGGAATATGACGAGAGCCCACCCAGGACCAAGAGCATCCGGAAGGAAGAGCCTTATACCCGTTGCGTTAGTTGCTCCGAGTTTTTCGTAAAGACCGGAGAAGGTGCTCAGTATGGCAGGCTCTATCTTCCTGTAAAGGAAAGCGAAGAGAGAACCTCCTAAGGCATAAAAGAGTATAGCCGTCATGTTCTTCAGGGAGCCTTCTCCCGCCCGCCAGAAGCTACCCACAGAGCAGCCACCTGCAAGGGTCATACCTATGCCGAAGATAAAACCTCCTATCAATGAACCTATGGGAAAGGAGGGAGCTATCATCATAGCCTTTATAGAAGGAGGAGCAGTCATCTCTATTGCCAGTATGTCTTTAACGTCTGGTATCTCAAGGACGTTAGTAAGAGGTGAGAACTTGACTATAAGACCAAAAACTGCGGCCACTATGAGGGCGAGAGCTGCAGCCCTCGTCATGTTACCCTCACCGGTCATGAAGGGTTCTCTGAAGGCTCTTACGAAGCAGAACCTTGTCCTCTGGTTGATTATTCCAAGGATAGCTCCGAAGAATATTAAAGAGCCAGCGGTGACCTGAACGGAACCCAGCCCAAGGGCTGGGGAGTAAGTGGACACCTTCTTATCAAGTAAGACTATAAGTCCAAGGGTTATTACCATGAGTACAACACCGAGTATCACCTGAAAATTTACCGGAACTTCAATAGCCCTACCTGGTGTGCCCCAGCCCTTTGTAAGGAGCCACATATATAGCCTCAACCCGGTATACGTTCCTATACCCAAACCTATCATCATCGTTATACCGGAAGCTGAAAGAGCTCCAAAGCCCACGAGAAAAGCTCCTATTGTACATCCAAAGGCGAGAAAGGCTCCTATACCCATCAACGTCCCCCCAAAGGCGCCCATTAGGAACTCTTTAAAAGAGGGGATGCTTATCCTGAAATCCCCTCCAAGGAGCGCAGAGATAAAAGCTCCCAGAAGGAAAGCCCAGTTTATCAAAGCTGTAAACTGCCATATCGGACTCTGCACGTCTGAATCTGGGTAAAGTATAGGCTTGAGTATGTTGTCTCCCCAAACCAGGATCCCGTTGGTAACACCCCAGGGAGCACCCCATACGAACATGAGGACTACGATGAAACCCATACTTATCCCACCTATCCATGCTGGCCACTGGCGGCGGAACAGGTGAGTGTACAGTTCCTTTATCGTCTCCATACTGGCTCCTCCTTAAAATCTTTAAAACTTACGTGTTATGTTAGAACAATTCCCTCTTATGCAACCAAAAGAAAAACTTATAAGCCTATAAAACACACAATGAGGTTGGGTTGTGATTCTTATTGGCTAAAATAATCTTAGCATATAAGACTCATCTTTTTATAAAAGACCTCTTGACATGGGACGAGAAAGTTAATATAATTTTTACCGAAATAAAAACGGAAGGAGGTAGGTACCGATGGCAAAGCTGAAGCCGCTTTACGATAAGATTGTGGTAAGAAGGTTTGAGGAGCAAGAGCAAAAGACTCCGTCTGGAATTATCATTCCTGATACCGCGAAGGAAAAGCCCCAGATGGGCGAAGTTATAGCTGTTGGAGAGGGTAAGCTCCTGAACAACGGGGAGCTCAAACCTCTCAAGGTGAAAGAAGGGGATGTGGTTCTCTTTAACAAGTATGCTGGAACGGAAGTTGAGCTTGACGGGGAAAAGTATCTTGTAATGTCAGAGGACGAAGTTCTTGCGATAGTTGAAGATGCAAAAGTTACAGCCTAATTAAAAACCAAGAGAAGGAGGTGTGAGAGATGGCAGCAAAAGGAATTATCTATAGTGAAGAAGCAAGAGCAAAGCTTAAGGCTGGTGTTGATAAGCTTGCAAATGCGGTGAAAGTTACCCTTGGACCAAGGGGTAGGGAAGTTATCTTAGGCAAGAACTGGGGTACACCCCTGGTTACAAAGGATGGTGTTACCGTCGCCAAGGAAATAGAGCTCAAGGACAACTACGAAAATATTGGAGCTCAGCTCGTCAAGGAGGTTGCTTCCAAAACCGCCGATGTTGCTGGTGATGGAACCACCACCGCTACAATACTCGCCCAGGCTATATTCCACGAAGGACTCAAGGCTATAGCTTCCGGTGCTAATCCCATGGATGTTAAGAGGGGTATAGACAAGGCTGTTAAAGCTGTCGTGGAAGAGGTTAAATCCCTGTCCGTAGATGTTAAAGGAAGGAAAGAGATAGAACAGGTTGCAACCATATCCGCTAACAACGACCCTGAGATAGGAAAGATAATAGCTGACGCTATGGAAGCTGTTGGAAAGGACGGTGTTATCACCGTTGAAGAGTCCAAGTCTGCAGAGACTACCCTTGAAACCGTTCAAGGAATGCAGTTTGATAGAGGATACCTGTCCCCTTACTTCATAACCGACCCGGACAAGATGCAATGTGTTCTTGAAGACCCTTACATACTTATATATGAGAAGAAGATATCCAACGTAAAGGATATGCTTCCTGTCCTTGAACAGGTTGTCAGGGCTGGAAAGCCTCTCCTTGTTATAGCTGAGGATGTAGAAGGTGAAGCACTTGCAACCCTTGTGGTAAACCACATCAAGGGAGTTCTCAGAGCCTGTGCTGTGAAGGCTCCTGGATTTGGTCAGAGGAGAAAGGATTACCTCCAGGACATAGCTGTTCTTACAGGTGGAACAGCCATAATGGAAGACCTTGGAATCAAGCTTGAGTCTGTTACCCTTGATATGCTCGGAAGGGCTGACAAGGTAGTAGTTGACAAGGAGACTACGACGATAGTCGGAGGCAAGGGTTCTTCAGACCAGATAAAGGCAAGAATAGAACAGATTAAGAAACAGATACAGGAGACAACCTCTGATTACGATAGGGAGAAGCTCCAGGAGAGACTCGCTAAGCTCTCCGGCGGTGTGGCTGTCATAAGGGTTGGAGCTGCCACCGAAGCCGAGCTTAAGGAGAAGAAAGCCAGGGTTGAGGACGCTGTCCATGCTACCAAAGCTGCCGTTGAAGAAGGTATAGTTCCGGGCGGTGGTGTAGCACTCGTAAGAGCTTCCGAAGCTCTGGAAAACCTTGACGTTGATAATGAAGACCAGAAGCTCGGTGTTGAGATAATAAAGAAAGCTTGCAGGACGCCTCTAAGGCAGATAGCCCTCAATGCTGGTTATGAAGGTTTTGTAGTTCTTGAGAAGGTTATAGAGCTCGGAAAAGAGAAGGGTAAGAACTGGGGATTCAACGCTGCAACGGGTGAGTACGTTGACATGATGGATACCGGTATAATTGACCCAACCAAAGTGGTAAGGACAGCCATAGAGAACGCTGCATCTGTAGCTGGAACGATGCTCACCGCAGAGGCTCTCATAGCAGACCTTCCCGAGGACAAAAAGAAGGACATGACCCCTACCGATATGCCCGAACTTGATTAACATAGCGCTGTAAGTTTCTAAGGGGGCGCTTAGCGCCCCCTTTTTATTTCATCTTATAAAAACATTAATAGATTCTTATAATACAAAACTCAAAAGCTGTTTTATAATTTAAAAAACCAATGAAAACTGAGAGTTTACCCGTTTACTTCGGTTTTCCTTTCCCAAGATGGTTTAAAGGGTACTCCAAGGACTCACTGGTCAGGGACCTTGTAGCCGGTATAACCGTTGCGGCTGTTTACGTTCCCCAGGCTATGGCTTACGCTCTCCTGGCGGGAATGCCTCCCATAACAGGTTTATATACGGCTTTCATAGCCACGATAGTTGCCGCCCTCTTTGGAAGTTCAAGGTTTTTAGGTACAGGTCCGGTTGCAATGACCTGTCTGCTTTCTGCATCGGTACTCTTTAGCCTTCACATTCAACCCCAGTCAGACCAGTGGGTAGCCTACATGGGTCTTTTAGCCCTCATGGTGGGTATAGTGAGGCTTCTTGTGGGTGTTTTCAAGCTTGGTTTTATCGTTGACCTTATATCAAACAGTGTGGTTATAGGTTTTACAGCCGCAGGTGCGATCGTGATAGCCTTGTCCCAGTTCAAGCACATGCTCGGTTATCAGGTGGTAAGCAGCACTCATATATTTACCGTCCTTGCGGATATGATCAAGAAGATAGAGCTTACAAATCCTTACACCCTTGTTATAGGTGTGGGAGCCTATCTGATAATCTGGGGTGCCAAGAGGGTGAACCCTTATCTGCCTGGGGCTCTGATAGCGGTCTTCTTAACGGCTTTGGTGACTTACCTGTTTAAGCTTCAAGGTAAAGGTGTCGCTATAGTTGGGGAAGTTCCTCAGGGACTTCCAGACCCTACTCTTCCACCCATAGATTTTCAGGTTATGAGTCAGATGTGGGGAGGTGCCCTGGTAGTTGCATTCTTTGGTTTAATAGAGGCGGTTGCAATTGCAAAAACCCTTGCCATAAGGACAGGGGACAAGTGGGACCCGAACCAGGAGCTTATAGGTCAGGGGCTTGCTAACATAGCCGTTGCCTTCTTTAAAGGCTTCCCTGCCGGTGGTTCCTTTTCAAGGTCTTCCTTGAATTACGCTCTTGGAGCGAAATCACCTTTAGCCAGCATAGTAACCGGTGCTCTGGTAGGTGTGACTCTGTTCCTTTTAGCTCCGGTCTTTTATTACCTGCCCAAGGCCACCCTTGCTGCCGTAGTTCTCTCAGCTGTAATAAACCTTATAAGACCACAGGACATAATCAGGCTCTACAAGATAAACAAGGTAGACGGTGTCGTGGGTGGGCTTACCTTTATCTCGGTCTTTTTCATGGACCTATGGGTTGCGATAACTCTTGGGGTTATTCTTTCACTTGGAACATTCGTTTACAGGACTATGTATCCCAGGATAGTCATTCTTTCAAGAGACCCAGAGTCAAAGACTTTTGTGAACGTTGAAAAGAGGGAGCTCCCGGAGTGCCCTCAGATACTCTATATAAGACCGAATATGTCCATATACTTCGGGAACGCTCAGTACGTGTACGAATATATAGTTGAAAAAGTTAGAGAAAGGCTTTTGAAAGGTCCCCTGAAGTTTGTTCTCATAGACATGGAAGCGGTGAACTACACCGACGCGACAGGCTCTGAAGCGCTCATAAGGCTCATAAAGGCTATAAGGGCTCTGGGTGCGGAAGCCGCCTTTGCCAATATAGGATGTGATGTCTATCCTCTCCTTGAAAACGCTGGTTTCGGTGAGGTTGTAAAACACGAGCTCGTCTTTGACTCCAAGGGTCAGTCAATAGTTGAGCTCTTTGCAAGGATAGACCACGATTACTGCAGGGAGCAGTGTCCCTATGTTGTATTTAAGGAGTGCCTCACCGTAAAAGAGAAGGAGTTGGAGGAGAAGAAGACAGCCTAAATTTTATCTCGGAACCACTCTATTGTTTTAACCAAACCTTCCCTTACCGGTGTTCTTGGCTCCCACTCTAAAATCCTCCTGGCTTTCGTTATATCAGGTTTTCTCCTGTCCGGGTCATCAACAGGTCTTTCTCTGAAAACTATCTCAGATCCGCTGCCTGTTAGTTCAATCACGAGTTTTGCAAGCTCAAGGACGGAATACTCCTCTGGGTTTCCGAGGTTGAATACCTCCCCTGCAAGGTCCTTATAGGTGGCGAGTCTGTATATTCCTTCAACCAAGTCATCTATGTAACAGAAACTTCTGGTCTGAGAGCCATCTCCATAGACAGTCAGGGGTTTTCCCATAAGAGCCTGGGTAATGAAGTTTGGAACTACCCTCCCGTCATTCATTCTCATCCTGGGTCCATAGGTGTTGAATATCCTTGCGATTCTCACGTCTATCCCGTGTTCCCTGTGGTAAGCCATAGTTAAGGCTTCCGAGAACCTCTTGGCTTCATCGTAAACGCTCCTCGGTCCTATTGGGTTTACGTTTCCCCAGTAAGTCTCAGGTTGAGGATGCAGGGTTGGGTTTCCGTAAACCTCGGAAGTTGAGGCAAAAACGTAGCGGGCACCTTTGAGCTTGGCCAGTCCGAGGGTATGGAGAGTTCCGAGGGAGTCAACCTTCATGGTGTGTATGGGATGGTTCAGGTAATCAACGGGTGAAGCTGGGCAGGCAAAATGGAGTATCAGGTCAAGCTCACCCTCAACGTAAACGAAATTGGTGACATCGTACTTTATAAAGGTGAAGCTGGGATTCTCAAAGAGGTGAGCTATATTATCGGGAGAACCAGTTAAAAAGTTGTCCAGTCCTATCACCTCATGACCGTTTCTTAAAAACCTCTCACAGAGATGGGAACCTATGAAGCCAGCAGCTCCGGTTATGAGTACACGCATAGGATAGCTATTTTACTTTATTCTATGTGAGAATTACTTAGATATGAAAAAGGTTGCACTTACGGGCAACATTGGGTGTGGAAAGTCAACGGTAGCCGGTATGTTCCGGGAGCTTGGAGCTTTTACTGTTGATGCAGACCAGGTCATACGTTCCTTTTACAGAAAAGGAAGCCCTGTCTATCAGGAGGTTCTTGAGGAGTTTGGGGAGGAAATACTCTCTGAGAACGGAGATATAGACAGAAGGAAACTTGCAGATATTGTTTTCAAGGACAGGGAAAAGCTTGAGAAGCTTGAGAAGATAACCCACAGAGCCCTTTATCAGGAATTGGAGAGGCTCTATTCCCAGTTGAAAGAGGACACTATAGTTGTGGTGGAGGCGAGTCTTCTTATTGAGAAAGGAACTTACAAGAATTATGACAGAACGGTTGTAGTATACGCCCCTTATGAGGTTTGTAAGGAGAGGGCTCTGAGAAAAGGCTTTACTGAAGAAGATTTTGAAAGAAGGTGGAGGAACCAGATGGACATAGAGGAGAAGGTGAAGTATGCGGACTATGTAATAGACAACTCTAACGGACTTGAGAAGACCCTAAGGCAGGTTAAAGAACTCTTTGAAAGGATAAAGGAGGACCCATGAAGATATTTATCACAGGAGAACCCGGTGTAGGGAAAACCACGCTGATTAAGAAGATAGTTCAAAGGCTTGGAGATAAAGCTTTGGGTTTTTGGACACAGGAAGTTAGGGATAGAAAAACTCGCAGGAGGATTGGGTTCAAGGTTGTGACCACGGAAGGCAAAGAAGCCCTCTTCGCAAGTAAAAATTTCACATCAAAGCATCTTGTTGGTTCCTACGGTGTTAATGTGAAAAGGTTTGAAGAGGTTGTGCTCCCTATTCTGAAGAGAGCGTTAAAGGAAAGGGATAAAGTGATAGTTATAGATGAAGTTGGAAAGATGGAGCTCTTTTCAAAGGAATTCAGGGAGCTTGTAAGTAGTATAGCCAGAGACCCAAAGTCAAAAATTCTGGCAACCCTGCCCATAAGGGACGTGCATCCACTTGTAAGGGAATTGAGGAAACTTCAGGGCGCCGTTTTGATAGAACTTACCCGCAGCAACAGAGAGGGTATGGAAGAGGAGGTTATGAAACTTTTAACATGAAATTAAAGGATTGTTTTAACGTCCACAGGGGAATAAGCTTAATTAAATGAGACGCACCTTAAAGGTTGAGGGCATGACCTGTGTGAACTGTGCCCGCACCATAGACATAGCTCTAAAAAAGAGGGAGGGCGTGAAGAAGGTTGACGTTTCCTTTGAGCTAGGGAGGGTAAGGATAGAGTTTGATGAGAGCAAAATATCCGAGGAGGAAATTACAAGGGTTATAGAGCAATTAGGATACAGGGTTGTTGAAGAGCAGGAGGGAGGTGGGGAGATGTACATACTCCTCCTGTCTGGGTTATCGGCTCTCTTGATAATGGGGCTTATGTTCCGCCCCTTTGAGGGTTCTGTTTATATTCAGCTGGCTCTATCAACGCTCGTTCAAGCTTTGGGTGGCTGGACATTCTATAAGGGAGCCTACAATTCCCTGAGAAACGGTGTGGCTGGAATGGATGTGCTTGTGGCTCTTGGAACCACTGGTGCGTACCTTTACAGCTTACTTTCACTCTTTGGTATTATCCCAGGGACTCCTTTCTTTGAGACCAACGCCTTCCTCATAACCTTTGTAAAGGCTGGAAGGCTTATTGAGGATAGGGCTAAACGAAAGGCTCTAAAGTTACTTAAGGATATGCTTACGCTTCAACATTCTGAGGTAACGGTTATTGAGAATGGAGAAGAGTTAAAGCGGAACGTTCGTGAGCTCAGGAAGGGTGAGCTTATCCTCTGCAGACCTGGAGACATGGTACCTGTGGACGGAGTGGTTATCGGTGGGAAGGGTTACGTTTCTGAGGCAGTCCTTACAGGAGAACCTGAGCCCATCCTTAAAGAGCCCGGAAGCAGGGTGATAAGCGGCTCTCTCCTTGAAAGCGGTATGCTTAAAATCTGGGTAGAGGCTTCCTATGAAGACTCTTACGTTTCTAAGATAAACAGGATGATTGAAGAGGCTCTCTCCGAAAAACCTAAGATTCAAAAACTCGCTGACCGTGTGTCCCATTACTTTGTCCAGACTGTGGTGTTGATCTCCGCGCTGACCTTCCTCTCCTGGATAAAACTGGGTGCAAACTTTGAGCAGGCTGTTCAATTTGCTCTTGCGGTACTGGTTATTTCTTGTCCATGTGCCCTGGGAATAGCAACCCCCCTCGCTGTCGCTGTTGGAATTTCAAAGGCTCTAACCAGGGGTATTCTTATAAAGAGACCCTCTACCTTGGAAGTCTTTCCGAAGATAAACATGGTGGTCTTTGATAAGACAGGGACACTTACGGAAGGTAGGTTTCAGGTTGTCAGGTATGAGCTGCGTTCCTCTGAAGCTCTTGACGTAGTTTATACGATGGAAGGATACTCAAACCACCCGATAGCTAAAGCTATAAGGGATTTTGCCAAAAAGCAAGGGGCGAGGGCTATTGAACTTGACGGGTGTAAAGAGCTCCTGGGAAGAGGCATAGTTTGCGGGGAGTATTTCATAGGAGAGTATGAAGAGGAAGCTCTCCCTGAGGACGTGTGGAAGGCTGTTGCTCTGAAGAGGAACGGTGAAATCCTTGCGGTCTTCTATTTAAAGGACACCCTCAGACAGGAGGCAAAACTCGTTGTTGGTGAGATGAAAAAGCTTGGGCTTAAGACGGTTTTACTGTCAGGAGATAGGACAAAAACTACCAAGTTTGTCGCAAAGGAGCTTGGCTTTGACAGCTTTATGGCTGAGGTGAAACCGGAGGAGAAGAGGAGGGTAGTGGCAAGTTTGCAGGAAGAGGGATTTAAGGTAGCTATGGTGGGGGATGGTGTTAACGATGCTCCCGCCCTGGCTCAGGCAGACCTTTCCTTTGCAGTTCCTCACGGTGTTGATATCACCAAACAGGTTGGTGACGTGGTTCTCCTATCAGGAATAGGAAAACTTCCGGAATCCTTTAGGCTTGGTGAGTCTGTGAGCAACAAGATTAGGCAGAACCTCGCCTGGGCTTTCGTTTACAACGTTGTCGGTATCCCCGTGGCAGCAGGGCTGTTCTATAAGTTTGGTGTGTATCTAAAACCTGAACTTGCTGGACTTATGATGGCTCTTTCTTCGGTAAGTGTTGTAGCAAATACTTTACTACTGTGGAAAGGTTCTAAAGGTTAATTGTTATATAATAATTTCCTCTAAGCCACTCTTTTCGGAGGAAGAAATTGCATAAGGTGCTTATCACTGACCCAATAGCTCCAAAAGGTATAGAGCTCCTTCAGAGGGAACCGGATATTGAGGTTTACAACGAGCCGGAGATATCTTACGAAGAGCTCCTTGAAATAGTCGGAGACTACGACTGCATAATCACACGCTCAAGGACACCTGTTACCAAGGAGCTCCTTGACAGGGCAGGACGTTTAAAGGTGGTTGGAAGAGCGGGAGTTGGTGTTGACAATGTTGATATAGAGGAAGCCACCAGGAGGGGTATCCTTGTGGTGAACACCCCTGGGGCTAACACCATCGGCGCAACTGAACTCACCATGATGCACATGCTGACGATACTCAGAAATGGACACAGAGCTCATGAATCCCTCCTTGAACACAGATGGGATAGGAAAAAGTTTATGGGGACGGAACTATACGGTAAAACCTTAGGTATTATAGGTCTCGGTAACATAGGCTCTCAAGTTGCTATAAGGGCGAAGGCTTTTGGTATGACCGTTCTTGCTTATGATCCTTACATACCCCGCGAGAAGGCTGACAAACTCGGTGTGAAGCTCATGGATAACCTCCACGACATGCTCAGAGAGATAGATGTCCTTACGATTCATGCTCCGCTTACCCATGAAACTAGGAACATGATAAGTGATGCTGAATTTGACCTCATGAGAGAGGGTGTATACATAGTTAACTGTGCGAGGGGCGGTATAGTAAACGAAGAAGCTCTCCTAAAAAACCTTGAGAACGGGAAGGTAAGAGGGGTAGCCTTAGACGTTTTTTCAAAGGAACCCCCTGCACCAGAGTTTATAGACCGTCTTAAGAAATTTGAAAATGTTTCGCTTTCACCTCATATAGGTGCAAACACTTATGAATCTCAGGAAAACGTTGCGGTGATAGTTGCTCAGCAGGTTATAAAGGCTTTAAAGGGTCAGACCGTTGAGTACGTTGTAAACGCTCCCTTCCCAGACCTTTCCGTACTGACCCTTATAAAACCACACCTGGACCTCGCTGAGAGGATGGGAAAGTTTATGGTTCAATGGGCTGAGGAAGGTATAAGGGAAGTCCATATAGAGGTTAGAGGAGATATATCCGAGCATTTTCACCCTATCTCGGCAGCCGTCCTTAAAGGTATCCTTGAAGAGGTGGTTGATTTTCCTGTAAACATAATAAACGCCACCTACGTGGCTAAGGACAGGGGTATAAAGGTTGAAGAGCTCTACTCGGAGGAAGCCCCTGACTTTAAACACTATATAAAGGTGGTCGTGCGTTCAAACGGGACTGAGAAGCTTGTTGCCGGAACAGTTCTTGAAGGGCAACTGCTAAGGATAGTTCAGATAGACAGATACAGGGTTGATATAGAACCGGAAGGAATCCTCCTGGTTTTTGAGAATAAGGATGTACCCGGTGTTATAGGAAAGATAGGTTCGGTCCTTGGGAGTGCTGGTGTAAACATAGCCGGTTTCAGGCTTGGAAGAGAGAAGAAGGGCGGGATAGCCCTTGGAATACTCAACCTTGACGACAGGGTGCCTGAACATGTGATTGAAGACCTTGTAAGTATACCTGAGATACTTTTCGTTAAACAAGTAGTCATGTAAGAGCTTAAATTTAAAGAATGCACCTAAAGGACCAGAGCAAGGTTAAGGGGTTTCTTGAGAAACTCTACAGGGAGGGTAAGCTTCCGGGAGGTTTTCTCTTTTACGGACCTCCAGGTGTGGGAAAGACAACCGCAGCCTTGGACTTTGCTAAGGGGGTTCTCTGTTTAAAAGGGGAGGCTTGGGGGTGTAATGAGTGTGTGTCTTGTATCCATTACGGACGGGTAGTTCAGGATATAGTCTCCGGCAACTGGGAAAGCATATCCGTTTATGAGGATAGCAACGGTAAGAGGGTCTTTAAGTACCTGTCTGGAGAGCATCCTGATTTCGTTTATCTACCTCCTCTGGGTGGGAGTATAAAGATAGACCAGGTTAGAGCTTTGAGGGAGTTCGCTTACATGCGACCGGCTCTTTCCCACAGGAAGGTAATCATAGTGGACGATGCCCACACGATGACCACTGAAGCTGGGAACGCGATCCTGAAAATCCTTGAGGAACCTCCTGCAGACACGCTTTTCATCCTGATATCTAACGGGAAGGAGCAAGTACTCCCTACGATAGTCTCAAGAACTTACCAGATTGAATTTTTCCCTCTGGAAGAGGAAGCCTTTTATGAACTCTTAGGAAGGGAAGACAGGGACCTTTATCAAAGTTCTGGTGGTAGTTATACCGTTGCCAAAATTATAGAAGAGAAGGGAGAGCTTATAAAACTTCTGAGCGAATTTCTCTCACTCCGTCCTGATAAGGTTTATGAGGTTGCCATAAAGCTTGATAAGAGGGAGGTTGAAGACAAGGAACTGTTCCTTGACCTTCTGGAAGATAAATTGAGGGAGACTTTTTTAAAAGAAGGATTAAGTTATGATAGATTTGATATGCTCGTTAAGAGAATTTCCGAGGTCAGAGCGGGACTCGGAAGAGGCTTAAGATTTAGCCTTGGGCTCCTTTCCCTTTACGCATTATGGAGGTAAGAAAGATGAATTACATAAAGGTTAGGAGTTTTGACACCAACAAGGTTGGTGTTCTGGAGGGTTGTGACGAGGAACTGTCAAGAGGTGAGGTTGTCGTAATTGAGTCGGATGAAAAGGGAGAGGACGTTGTTCGCGTTTTGGGAGTTTCTAAAGAGGATAGCCCTACGGGTGTGAGGTATAAATTCGTTAGAAAAGTAACACCTCAAGATATGGAAATCTTTAGCAGGAATGAGGAGGAGAGCAGCAAAGCTTTTAAAACCTGCAAAGAGAAAATTAAAGAGCAGGGACTTGAAATGCATCTATTAAAGGCTTATATACCACTCAGCTCAAGAAAGATATTCTTTTACTATACTTCTGAGGAAAGGGTTGATTTCAGGAATCTTGTCAGAGAGCTTGCTAAGGTTTTCAAGAAACGTATAGAGATGAGACAGGTCGGTGTTAGGGATGCGGTTCAGATTTTGGGGTGGGTAGGTCTGTGTGGAGAGGTACCCTGTTGCATGAAATTTATGGACAAGTTTGACTCTATATCTCTTAAAGATATAGAAGAGCAGAACCTCCCCCTTTCACCTTCAAAATTTACAGGACCCTGCGGGAGGCTAATATGTTGCATGTCCTTTGAAAAGGACAACTATCTTGTGAAGCACTTACTCCCTGAAAAAGGCTCTCAGCTATGCATAGATAACAAGGTAGCAAAGCTGATTGAGGTTGACCCTATGAGGGGCTTGGTCATTCTGAGCTTTGAAGATAAGACAAAAGAAATACCTTTAAGCGAAATTCTTCCCAAAGATTACGAGAAAGTTATCAAAAGCTGCCAAGCCTGTGGTGGTTGTTGTAGAAGGGTGAGCGAGGATAGCGCCAACTATGAATTTATTGCGCACAATTGAAAGTAAACATAACAGGTTATTTATATTTCAACTTCAGGACGGTTCTACGATAGAAGCTGTTCACTACAGAGGGGATACTCTATGTATATCAACCCAGGTCGGTTGTCATGTTAGATGTGGTTTCTGTGCTTCTGGAAAACACGGTCTTCTGAGGAACCTGAGGAGAGAAGAGATCCTCTCCCAGTACTATGTGGTAAGCTCCTTCCTTCCCATAAGGCGTATAGCTGTTGCCGGAATAGGGGAACCTCTTGCCAACTGGGGCGAGGTCAAGGCAGCCTTTTATGAGTTTAAGGAGAAGGGGCTTAAGGTCTCCTTTTACACAACAGGATTTCCGTTAGAGAACTTAAGGGAATTACTCTTTATGCAGCATAACGGTGTAAGCGTATCCCTTCACTCCCTTGATAGAAACAAGAGGAAAGCTCTTATGCCTTACGGGGGCGATCTGAACCGTCTTGTCAAGTTTTTGAAGGAGGAACTACCTCTGCTACCAAAGGGCAGGAAGAAAAAACTGAGTCTGGCATACCTGCTCATAAAGGATGTCAATGATTCAGAGGGTGAACTTATTAAACTTGCACAGCTGGCTAAGGAGCTGGGTGTTGGTGTTGCCCTCCTATACTACAACAGCGTCTCTGATTATCCTCAGATGTCTCCTGAGGAATACGAGAGAGCCTTTCTGTTGCTACGTTCTCTGGGGGTGAAAGTTACCCTATCAAATAGATTCAGAAAAGATAAAATAGGAGGGTGTGGGACATTAACGGTGGGGAAAACTGCCGATTATACATAACGGAGGTCAAAATATGAAAGCGGTTGCTATTGGTGGGGGAACGGGACTATCAACCCTTCTCAAGGGGTTAAAGAGAGAAGTTGGAGAGACGATTGATGAACTGAGCGCTATAGTGACTGTCGCTGACAGCGGTGGGAGTACGGGGCGACTCAGAAAGATATACAACATACCTGCTCCCGGTGACATAAGGAACTGTATAGTGGCTCTCTCAGAGAGTGAGGATATAATGCAGAGTCTCTTCCAATACAGGTTCAGGGGTGACGGTCTTGGGGGACATGCCTTTGGAAACCTTTTTTTGACAGCCCTCACGGACATTACAGGTAGTTTCTTGGAAGCTGTGAAACTAACCTCCCAGATATTAAGAACAAAGGGTAACATAATACCTTCAACTATTGAGGATGTTCATCTGGTTGCCCGTTTTAGTGATGGGACAGTCGTTGAGGGAGAGGAAGAGATAACCGAGTACGGGAAAAAGGGAGTTGCAAAGATAGAGGAAATATGGATAGAACCTGAGAGTGCTAAAGCACCAATAGAAGCTATAGCGGCTATTGAAAAAGCCAACATTATACTCTTTGGACCTGGTAGCTTGTACACTAGTATAATCCCCAACCTCCTAATCAAGGATATAAGGAAAGCTGTTAATAGAAGTCCAGCTTTAAAAGTTCTGATTGTCAACGCTATGACCCAGCCGGGAGAGACGGACGAGTTCACAGCCTACGACCACATGAAAACTTTTCTTAAATTTACAGGTTTAAAGGGTATAGATGCCGTTATAGTGAACACAAAGATGCCTTCCGGCGACATCCTCAAAAGGTATCTGGAGCAGGGTCAGGAGCCTGTCACACCGGATATAGCCAAGATAGCCAGAGAAGGTGTGAAGGTATTCGCTGAAGATTTGATAGGGGATAAGGATAATTTTGTTAGGCACGATCCCGATAGACTTACAGACCTTATCGTTAAAATTGTTCGTAATGAGGTATTTTCTGAGCTTTGACACCTCCAGGTTACCAACCGAGGAGGCGGATATAGTTATATGCGGAAGCGGAATAGGAGGACTCACAGCGGCTATAGTTCTCAAAGAGCTTGGTCTCTCTCCACTGTTACTCACAAGAGGGATAGGCAACACCTACTATTCACAGGGAGGTATAGCTGGAGCTCTACACCCCTCTGACAGCCCTTACGTTCATTTGCTTGATACTTTGAGAGCCGGAAGATACCTCAACGATGAGAAGGCAACTGAGATACTCGTTAACGATGGAGTTTTAAGAATTGCGGATTTGGAAAGGTGGGGTGTTAACTTTGATAGGGAAGGTGATGCCTACGCAACGACAACCGAGGGGGGGCACTCCTTTCCTAGAGTATTAAAGGTAAAAGACTACACCGGAAGGGAGATATACACCAAGCTGCTGAGAAAGGTTGAAGAGCTAAGCATACCCGTCCTTCAGGGGGAACTTCAGGAGATTCTTGGTGAAGATACTCTTCAGGGACTCATATATTCCTGTGAAGGAAGGCTCCGTTTCATTAGAGCAAAGGCACTTATCTTGGCAACCGGAGGCGCAGCCTCTATGTTCAGGCATACCTCTAACCCTTCTAAGGTCAGGGGGGACGGTATAGGTATAGCTTTCAGGGCTGGGGCAAGCATAAAGAACCCAGAGTTCGTTCAATTTCACCCTACGGTCTTAAAGGGAACGAATCTCCTAATCTCGGAGGCGGTTAGAGGGGAAGGGGCTTACCTCATAGATAGCTCTGGCAACCGTTTTGTGGACGAGCTTCAACCCAGAGACGTGGTTGCTCGTGCCATATTCAACGTTCTAAAGCACAACCAGGAAGTTTTCTTAGACCTTAGACCCCTTATTGGGAAGGGAATTGACCTCAAGAATCGTTTTCCCACGATCGTTTCCTTCTTAAAGGAGAGAGGGATAGACCCTGAAAGGGAGCCGATCCCGGTAGTCCCGGCTGCCCATTACTATATCGGTGGGGTTGAGGTTGACACCTCAGGCAGGACATCTCTTGCAGGCTTGTACGCGGTTGGAGAGTGTACCTGTACTGGGGTTCACGGGGCTAACAGACTCGCCTCTAATTCTCTCCTTGAGGGCGTTGTGTTCGGTTACAGGGTAGCCTACCGGTTGTACCTTGACGTGAAGTTTCTAAAGAAAAACAGCTCAAACTTTAAGAACTTGAGAGATGCTCAGGGTATACCAGGTTTTAGCTTTGAAGAGCTCAAAGCCCTCATGTGGGATAAGGTCGGTCTGGAGAGGAATGAGGAGGAGCTCCTGAAGGCAAAGCGTACACTCTTGATGTGGTTTGAGAGTTTGAAGAGGGCTGAGCCTTCTGTGGAAAACAGGCAACTGTTTGACATCTTACTTGTCGCTCTTGCAACTGTAGAAGGTGCCCTTTCAAGAAAAGAGAGCAGGGGAGTTCATTATCGCTCCGACTACCCCTACGAGAGGGAAGTTTTCAGAAGGGATACCCTTGTGAATCCTGAGCATGTGCTTGAATGAGCCCTGTCATATTGACAAATTTTCTTATTTGATAGATATTCTCAATAAGAGAATTGAAGGAGGTAAAAGGTATGGAGATGGTAAGTGTGGGTAAGAAGGTTCCAAACTTTGAGATGGAAGTTTATGATCCAAAGACGAGGAGCTTTGGTAAGGTTTCCCTTGAAGACTTTATAAGAGAGAGGAGATGGCTGGTTTTATTCTTTTATCCTGCGGATTTCACCTTTGTGTGTCCAACGGAGCTTGCCGACCTTGCAGAGCACTATGAGGAACTCACCCAACTGGGTGTGGAAGTCATATCCGTATCAACGGACACCAAGTATGTGCACCTGGCTTGGCACCAGTCTGAGAAACTCCTGGAAAACGTAACGTACCCAATGGGTGCAGACCCCACCGGAAAAATAGCGAGGATGTTCGGCGTGTACGATGAGGATACAGGTTTGGCTCTCAGAGGTACATTTATAATCAACCCCGACGGTGTGCTTGTTGGCTCAGAGGTAAACTTCTACAACGTTGGCAGAAACGCTGAGGAACTTGTCAGGAAGATGAAGGCTAACGTGTACCTTATGAGTCATCCCGATGAAGCCTGCCCGGCAAAGTGGGAACCTGGAAGAAAAACCCTGAAACCTTCCGAAGAGATAGTTGGCAGGGTCCATGAGGCACTTGGATGATTTGGCACAGAGCTTGCACGTAGAGGTATAGGTTAAAATTACTGCGGAGGAGAGATATGGGTGTAGGATTCGGTCTAAACTACCAACCGGAAGAGCTATACGACGTCATCATTATAGGAGCCGGTCCAGCCGGCTCTACCGCCGCCATATACACTTCAAGAGCAGGGCTAAAAACCCTTGTCCTTTACAGAGCCGAGGCTGACGGTGCCCTTGGAGTCACCCAGCAGATAGAAAACTACCCTGGTGTTCCCGGACCCGTATCTGGATATGAACTTCTAAAGATAATGAGGGAACAGGCTAAAAGCTTTGGAACCCAGTTTGTGAGGGGTAAGGTTATCGCTACAGACTTCTCTGATGAGGTAAAAAAGGTGTTTACCATAGACGGAAGGGAGTTCAGAGGCAAGGCGATAATAATAGCTTCCGGAGCTATGGAGAGAGCTAACAAGTTCAAGGGAGAGGATGAATTTCTTGGAAGGGGTGTCTCTTACTGCGGTGTATGTGATGCTGCTTTCTTCAAAGACCAGCCTGTTGCCGTTGTAGGTGAAGACGACTACGGAGTAGAAGAGGCAGAGTTCATCGCCCGCTTTGCAAGTAAAGTCTATTTCGTTGCTCCCGGTAGCAAGATAAAAGCTCCCGCGGAGGTTATTGAAGAATTTGAGAAGCTTGATAACGTTGAGGTACTTTTAAGACACAGGGTTCTTGAGATAGTTGGAGACCAACTTGTAAAGGGACTGAAGCTCAAAGATGTTGCAAAGCAGGAGGAGAAACTCCTTGAGGTAAATGGGGTCTTCATATTCCTCGGTGGGACAAAACCCTCTGTTGACTTCCTTATGGGTCAGGTTGAGATGACAGATGGAGACTGCATAGTTGTCAACGAGGAAATGATGACCTCTGTGCCCGGTGTCTTTGCAGCAGGTGACGTTCTATGTACCAACATAAAACAAGCTGTGATAGCTGCAGCCGATGGATGTAAAGCAGCCCTTGCGGTGGACAAGTTCATAAACAAAAAGGCAAAGATTACATCTCAGTGGTAAGGAAAGGGGGGCTATTAGCCCCCTTTTTGTTCAGACCTTTGCTACTTCTTCGGGTTTTGGCAGCCAAGCCTCTACACCCTGGCTCTTTGCCCAGTCCTGTGCTATCTCATAGGCTGCCTTTGCGGTATTTATGTTTTTCTCAATAAGTTCAAGCTTCTTCTTGAACTTCCTTTCTATTGCCGAGTCAAGGGACATGGTACCACCAGAAGCGACAAACTTCTTAAGGAACCTTGCCTTTATACCTTCCTCAATAGCGTCCATGCCTACTATCTGGGTAGCTCCAAAGAAAGCTCCCAACATAGCCATGTTGGTGGCAAGTTCAGTTCCAGCTATCTCCATAGCAAACTTGGTGGCGGGAAAATTGAACACCTTTACATTGAGTGATTCAAGGAACTTATGGTCTCTATCTGTGAGGAGGTCTTCCTCTGTGTTCACTATTATCAGTCCGTTCTTCTTTATACCTGAGTAAAAGGGCATAGTGTAGGACTTACCCATGGTTATAACCTGGGAATGGAAAACCATAATTACGTCCGGATAAACCACTTCACCCCTGTCGTATATGGGGTCAACGCCTATCCTCACGTAGCTCTCGGCGGGAGCCATCCTTTTCTCAGCTCCGAAAAAGGGATTTGAAACGGCGTAGTACCCGGCGTAGTCTGCCGCTGTAGCCATAATATGGGCTGCTGTAACGGCACCCTGTCCGCCTATGGCAGGCATTCTTACGTTAACCCTTCTCCTCTTTGGCTGGCTCATATCAGACCCTCCTCTTTCTTCCTCTCAATGACTTCCTTAGCCGCATCCGTCATATATTCAAAGAACTTAAACCTTTCTTTATCCGTTCTCCTCATCTCTTCAAGACCATCATCGGCGTTAAGCCCTATCTCAAGTATGCAGGGTGTGTAAAGGTGTATGTAAGTTGGTCCAACTTCTCTCGCCACGTATATAGCCTGTTTTATAACCTTTTCAACCTTCTTAGGTGATGAGACGGTCATTCTGACTACGTAGTGACACCCGGAGTCTATAGCAAGTTGCCACATGGGAACCTTATCCCACTGTTTGCCCTTAGGAGCCATCTTAAAGACGTGCCCCTTAACGGTCATTCCACTCTCCTGCCCTCCGGTGTTAGCGTAAACTTCGTTGTCAAAGCATATGGTGGTTATCTTCTCCTGTCTGAAGAAGGATTGGAGGGTACAGTCAAGACCTATATCAACCGTTGCTCCGTCTCCTGCAAGGACTATCACGTCTTTGACCTTGTCCGGAAACCTCCATTCAAGGACTCTCTTTATGCCAGAGGCAACGGCGTTCTGGTTTCCAAAGAGGGAGTGAACTGTGTGTAGGGCTATGTGAGGAAAGACGAGGGATGTGCAACCTGTTGAGTTAACTATTATCGTGTCTTCAGGGTTCGGAAGAGATGCAAGGATATACCTGAAGGCTGCTGATTCTGGACACCCTGCACAGAGGGAGTGTTCTTCAATGAGCTCTTTGGAGTAGGGCAGGTCCATGACTCCACGCTTGGGATTCCCCCAGGTAGCTTTCTCCTCAAGGTCAACTATTTCAGGTGGCATGAAATCTTTAAGGTCTTCGTTTATTTTAAAAATCTTATACGACATGTTTCACCTCCTTTCCAAGGAATTGGAGAATCTCCTTAACTATAAACTCAGGTGGCATGGTCATACCACCGGCGACCCTTGGAGAACCTATAACGGGGACATCAAGATTTCCGTAAAGGGCACGCCTTACTTCTCTTTCAAGCCAGCCTATAACGTTAAACTCAGGAACGAAAACGTACTTAGCGCCCCTGAGGGCTTCTATAAGTTCCTTTGTGGGGAAAGGTCTTATAGTTTTGAGCCTTACAACCCTGGCTTTCACCCCTTCATCATGAAGGAGCATAAGGGTAGCTTCCTTAGCCTGGGCTGCCGCCGTTCCTGACGCAACGAAGACTATCTCGGCTTCAGGGTCTCCAAACTCTTCTATTAAGCCCCTAAGATAGTGCTTAGCATAAGGCTTTGACCTTTCTATAGCTGCCCTTACTTCAAACTGCCAGCTTGTATGGGCTGCATAGGATATGTAGTTAGACTTCATAACGTACGGGTCTCTTAGGAACCTGCCGGGTGCCATCTCCATGTCAAGGGGAACCATGGGGGACTTGTAGGGGTTATAGGGAGGAAGTGCTATATCATCGGGGGGGAGCATAACGGCTTCCCTCGTATGGGATATAAAGAAGCCATCTATGGCTGTTATGACAGGAACGTGAACGTCCGGCTGCTCTGCGACAACAAAACCAGCGAGTATCATATCAAACAACTCTTGAGCTGTTTCTGCGTGCCATATCATGCAGCCTGTGTCAAGGAGGAAGGATATCTCCAGGTTATCAGGCTGTATAGTCAAAGGAGCGTTCACACCCCTTGCCATAAGGACAAGTTGTATAGGTAGACGTGAGCCCGCCCACATGGGGAAGTTCTCCATTGCTCTCAGGGTTCCGGGTCCGGATGTGGTAGTTATGGTTCTGGCACCTGCCATGGAGCAACCGGCTACCTCGGACATAACTCCGAACTCTGACTCACCCCTGAAGTAAACCCCGACGTACCCTTCTACCCATAGTTCACCTATAAGATGTGCTGCCTCCGATTGGGGGGTTATCGGGTACGAAACAGAAGCGTCAACGCTAGCTCTTTTAACAGCTTCTTTAACAACCTCTGAGCCTGTCATAAACTGTTTTTCTCTTGGTGCTTCAAAGAGCAGATAGTCTGGTGAAACTATCCTCTGCCCCGCTCTATTATATTGAACCTGTTCGGTTTTCTGCATCACTGCACCTCCTTAAAAAGCTCTTTTGAATTTATTCCCTGCTTCGGGAACATACATGATTTAGCTCTACCTTCACGCTGGACACCTTCACTTGCCCAACTCCTTCTTCACTTCTTCAGCAACCCTTATGAACTTCTCAAGCTCTTCGGTATGCTGGTCTCTTAGGGTGATCATCGCATCTTCGTGTCCTGCGTTACCACACATAGCTATCGTGAAGCAGTCTGTCTCCGCCCTTATTATTTTCAGAGCCACGTTTGCATAGTGACAGTGAACACCTATGAAGATGCACGCTTTTATGTTGTTGTGCCATATCGTTAGGTTAGGGTGGTTAGGGTTTATCTCCTTTTCGGGGTCTATCTTTGGATACTTTGGTCTGTAATCGTACATTGGAATTATCTTTGCTCCAAGGGTTTCTGCTATCTTCCTTACAAGCCTTGCCTTCTCCTTAGCCTCCTCATTCCAGGCATAGAGCACCTGAGGTCCTGGGAATATGGTTGGGTTCTCCCGGGTTAGCATAGCCTTAGCCGCTTCTCTCATAGCTATCTCTTCATCAACTATTTCATTGAAGAGAAGGGCTTTTCCGGGAGGTGGTGTTAAAATGTCTTCATACATAGCAACAGGATAGGGTGAGTATCCTGAGGGTCCCAATTTAGCCATAACTTACCTCCAAAAAGTTATCTAACTCCAGCAACATCCCTGTTTTCTGCATAAACCATTTCTATAGAATCTCTCTTTAGAAGGTTAGAGCATACGTATACGCAAAGCGCACAACCCTTGCATCTCTCGGTCATAACGTAGGCATGGTGACCTTCATCCGTATACATAAGGGTGTTAGGTTCTGGACAGAATAGGGTACACTGCTTACAGTTATATTTGCTGCACTCATCACGAATCACCTGAGCAACGTAATACATTTTCCTGCCTCCTCACAGATGATAGTGATAAACAATATAAGAGAATCCTTATACGAAAACAAGGGTTTACCCTATGATATATGTTAGGACTATATGGAAAAGGTAGATCTGTGGCTCAGGCTTAAGTTAACAAAAGGTCTCGGGGACAGAACTTTAGCAAAGCTCTACAGATTTTTCGGAGACGCGGAGAGGATAGTATCTGCAAACTTTGATGAGTTAAAGAGCCTTATAGGGGAGAAAAAAGCCAACGCCCTGGTGAAGGGTGAGTATGACAGAGAAATCTTTAGCAGGCTTCTTGACACCATTGAAAGACATTCCTTAAAGGTAATGACTATTGAAGACGATACGTACCCCGAGCACTTCAGGACTTTGCAGGACCCTCCGGCTTTGCTGTTCCTGAAGGGGAATCTAAGGGAACTTCCTCTTTTTGGTATAGTTGGTACAAGAAAACCGACCCCTTACACACTTTCTTTCATAGAAGACCTTGTTAAACTGGGCTTGTCAAAGGGTTACGGTATAGTTTCTGGTGGAGCTCCTGGAGTTGATTCAAAATCCCATGAGAGTGCGATTGAAAACGGAGGTTACACGGTTTGTGTGTTGGGTTACGGAATTCTAAAAGCGAGAGGAAGCGTATTTAAAAGGATAGAGGACGCAGGAGGAGCTTTGCTTACAGAGTTTTTACCCCACGAACCTGGGAGTAGGCATACCTTCCCCAGGAGAAACAGGTTAATAGCAGCCCTATCCGAGTTTCTTGTTATCCCCGAGGCTGGTAAAGGCAGTGGCTCTATGATAACTGCAGGCTACGCCTTTGAGCAGGGAAAGAGGGTCTACGTTCATATAGGTATAGGCAGGTCGCCCAACTGGGAAGGATGTTACCAGCTTTTGAGGGAAGGTAAAGCTACCCTGATAAAGGACGGCTTTGACCTGTTTGGACATTCTGGTGGAGAAGGCAAGAACGACCTTATAGACTTTTTGAAAGTCCCAAGGAGCCTGGAAGATATAAGAGATTTTCTAAAGTTGAGTGAGGGGGAAACTCTTGCCTTACTCACAAAGATGGAGATTGAGGGTAAGGTAAAAAGGATGGGAGCTTTCTACCTTTCCTGATTAATATAATAACTGATGAGTCAGTCATATTCTCTGAATAGAGGTGAGCTCATTGTTCACACCCTGATAGTTATGGCTGGGGCTTTTATGGCTATTTTGGATACCACCATAGTAGACATAGCCCTTCCAAAGATGATGGCTCCTCTAAAAACCGACCTGTATGGTATCCAGTGGGTGGTTACCGCCTACATGATAGCTGCTGCCGTCACCTTACCCTTGATAGAGTGGCTTGAAAAACTCACTGGTTTAAAGGCTATGTATATAGCGGGTGTGGCTCTTTTCGGTCTCTCAAGCTACCTGTGCGGGGTCTCTACGGAGCTTTATCAGATTGTAGTATTCCGTGCCATTCAGGGATTTGCTGAAGCCCTTATAATAGTTTCCGCTCAAGCGATCCTCTTCACCATATATCCCCCGGAGCAAAAGGGTATAGCTATGGGCGTTTTTGGCTTGGGGGCTTCCTTTGCCCCTGCTGTTGGTCCTACTTTGGGTGGCTGGCTTACCGAGCATCTGAGCTGGAACTGGATATTTTTCATAAACATACCTGTTGGTATAGTTCTCACAACAGCCTCCCTATTCTTTCTGAAAGAAGTTTCCTTGGAGAGGAAGCTCCTTCCCTTCAACTTGTTATCCTTTACCCTTATATCGGTAGCAACGGTAAGCACCCTTATAGTCCTGTCAAAGGGACAACAGTTTGGTTGGTTTACATCAAATACCATAGCTTTCCTTACAGTTTTAGCCCTTGCGGGATACCTTCTTTATTTCGTGTCTGACTTATTCTCCAGCAATAGACTTATTGATCTTAATGTATTTAGGAGCTTAAACTTCTCCGTTTCCTTCGTGGTTTTCATGCTGGTTCTTGGTTTTTCTATGTACGCTCTTTTCTATGCTATACCCCTATACTTTGAATTCCTCAAAGGCTTGAGCACCTTCACCACCGGCTTACTTCTCTTACCCTTTGCCTTTTCAATAGCCCTTTTCTCCGTGGTGGCGGGTGTCCTGAGTGACAGGTGGAGTGCAGGGGGTACACTCTTCGTAGCTATAGTCTTGTATCTTGGTTCTATATTTCTATTTACGAGACATTACGATCTATATACTCCAAAGGCGGAAGCCTCTTTAGAACTTTCCCTCATGGGGATAGGTATGGGTCTCTTCTTTGCACCGGTCACGGTGATAGCTCTAAGAGGGCTTGAGGAGAAGACGATCCTCGTTATAAGTCTCTTGGACTATATTCGTTTTATAGGTGGCTCTTTCGGGACAGCTATAGCTACCAACGTAATAAAAGGCAACGCCTCCTTTCACTACGATGAAATTTCAACCCTTCAGTCTCAAAATTACCACTATGTTAAAGGGAGTATAGAGGGGATAGCTTACAACTTCATCAACACTTCCTCAACCGTTGGTGAAGCCCTAACCAAAGCCTACTACTCCTTTGGGGCAATTCAGACCAAACTCGCGTACTCCTATGCCTTCCAGGACCTTTTTGTGTGGAGTGGAGTCTTCGCGATTCTGGGTTTGTTGCCTCTTTTACTGCTTTTTTGGAGCTGGAGATATAATAAGGTCTGATGTTTCTCTTCCTGCTCTTTTTCGTGTACTTCTCCTTTGCCGCAGAAAGTATAGTTGCTAAGGTTAACGGGAAAGTGATAACCAAGGAAGAGTTTGAGAGTGTGTTCCAAGTGTACTGGAAGGAGATGTTGCATTTCTCCCCCAAGAAGCCTACTCCTGAGGATAAAAGGTTGTTCCTTTTTGAATATATAAAAGGACTTATCATTGAAGACCTCGCAAAGAGTATGGGAATAGAGGTAAGTGAGGAGGAGGCTGTGAGGGAGCTAAAAACCTTTGGTAGAAACCCTGAGCCTATACTTGTGGAACTTGCGAGGAGGGAGTTGATAGTTAAAGCTTTAGAGGAGCGGCTTGCAAAGAATATCTCAGTGAGCGATGGTGAGGTGGAGGCTTACTACCTCCTCAACAGGAGGGAGTTTTATTATCCAGACCAGGTTAAGCTGCTCAGGGTGGTCGCTGACTCCAGAGAAAAGGCTAACGAGGTGTACAAGCGTTTAAAGAGGGGAGGTATTCCGGAAGAGGTAGAAGGAGTTATAGTGGGAAGGGAACATTGGTACTCCATTCAGGCTCTGCCCAGGCGGATAAGAAGGGGACTGTATCCCTATAATATAGGGTCTGTATCAAGACCAATAGAACTTGAAACTGGCTATCTGATACTTAAGATTACAGATAAGAGAAAAGCTGGAGTTTTGCCCCTGTCAGAGGTTAGAGAGCAGGTCAGGCGTAAGATTTTGAGGATAAAGAAACAGGAGGTTTTAGAGGAATGGTTCAGAGAGGTACTAAAAAGTTACCGTTTGGAGTTATACCTGAAAAACTTGTAGTTTTCCTGTTTTTTGTGACTTGGACAGCATTTGGTCAGCTACTTGACAGGGTTGTGGCCAATGTGAACGGAGAGCCTATCCTTGAGAGCGAGATCAAGGTGGCTCAAGTCTTTTACGGCATAAAGGACAGAAAGCAGCTTATACAGCTTCTTGTGCAGAAGCATCTTGTAGCTCAGTTCTTGCATGAGAAAGGGTTAAACATACCAGAAAGCTACATAGAGAGTGTAATTCAGGATATAGCCAAATCCAACGGGAAAACAATAGACGCCCTTTACAGGGAGCTTTATGAGAATGGGCTTTCCCCTTCAGATTTGAAGGCTTTGATCAGAGTTGAACTCGCTTCAACCCTGGGATTGAAGGAATATCTTATGAGCAAAGTCAACGTTACTGACCTTGAGATAGAGCTTGAAAGGCTGAAGAGAGGAGATATAGAGTACTTAAAGGAGATTGAACTACTCGTTATAGGTAAGGATAACAAGGAGAAGCTTCTTTCCCTGATGGAAAAGTACGGTACGGATATGGACAAACTTGCAAACGAGCTGGGTGAGAAGGTGGAAAAGTTAAAGGTCAAAAAAGGCGAGCTTGTGGCTGCCCTTGACAACGAGCTTTGGAAAACAAAAGTAGGAGACATAGCTGTAGCGGAAGACCAGGAGCACATATATCTCGCCAGGGTGGTTAGGGAGGTAAAGCTGATATCCGGAAGAAGTGAGGAGGATATTAAAGAGGAACTGACTACCAAGAAGCTAAAGGAGAAAGAAGATGAGCTTATAAAAGAGCTTAGAAGGAAAAGTCTCGTTGAAATATACGGTTAAGCTCTGTGCGCCCACTCTTTGAGTATCTTTGGCTGTAATTTATTCCCCAGGATAACCTCAATTAAGTTCTCAAGGTTTTGAGACATATCTGTAAAGAACAGCTCAGTTTTTGCGTTTCCTTCATCTCTCACTATGCAAGAGAGTTCTTCTGCAACGGCATCGGAAGAATCCACAACCTCAACGTTCCCCAAAAATTCTTGTATAGCTCCCTTCAGCAGTGGGTAGTGGGTACACCCAAGTATTAGGGTATCTATGCCTATATCCTTAAACTCCTTCAAGTACATCTCAATCACCCTTTGGGTTATCTCTCCTTCCAAGAGACCCTCTTCCACGAGGGGAACGAACAAGGGACACGCCTTTGAGTAAACCTCAACGCCGGCAGCTTTTAAACGGCTCTGATAGGCGTTGCTCTTTATGGTGGCGCTCGTGCCTATAACGCCTACAATCCCTCTTGTGCAGGATAAGGCTTTCGTTACACCCGGCTCAACCACGCCTATTACCGGGACGGAAAGGGTAGCCCTCAGTGTATCCAGTGCGTATGAGCTTGCAGTGTTACACGCAACAACGAGTACGTCAATTGACCTTTCACTTAAGAACTCTGCACACTCAAGGCTGTACCTGATTACTGTCTCAGGAGACTTGGTTCCGTAAGGGACTCTTGCTGTGTCTCCGAGGTAGTAGATATCAACTCTGGAAAACCTCTTTCTTATGGCTCTTAAAACCGTCAAACCACCGACCCCTGAGTCAAATACACCGATTTTCAAGTAACCGCCTCCTTCAGTTCTCTATAATTTTAAGTCCTATGGACAGGCTTTCTCTCTGGAAGGAAAAGATAGAGGGGAGGTTAAGGGAACTGTTTTCCCCTTTGGCGACGGGTGAGCTTTACGACGCTATGACTTACTATGTCTTCCAGCCAGGTAAAAGGATAAGACCCCTTATAACTGTTGCTGTTGCTCACTCCCTTGGAGGTGATGAAAATGACGCTATAACAGCCGGCTGTGCTATAGAGATAATCCACAACTACTCCCTTGTACATGATGACCTCCCAGCTATGGATAACGACGCTTTCAGAAGAGGACTTCCCTCATGTCATGTGAAGTTTGGGGAAGGGATAGCCATACTGGCAGGTGATGCTCTACTCACCTACGCCTTTGAGGTTCTTACCAGAGAAGGGGCGTTTAAAACCCTCTCTCCTAAGGACATACTGAATATTGTGAATATCATAGCCGTTAAGTCTGGCGTATCTGGTATGGTTGGCGGGCAAGCTCTTGACATAGGCGGTGAGGAAGACCTTGAGAAGGTGAATATAAAGAAAACTGCAGCTCTCTTTGAGGCTTGTTTTATGTGCGGAGGCATAGTCTCCCATAGGGAGGACCGTCTTCCTGTCCTTGAAGAGGTTGGTAGAGAGTTTGGACTGCTCTTTCAACTTGCTGACGATATACTTGACAGGGATGGTTTTTTCCTTTTGCTTGGAGAGGAGGAAGCCAGAAGAAGGGCAAAAACCATGTATAACTCACTACTGGAAAAACTCAGAGAGATTTCTTTAGATGGCTCTGAGATAGAGTCATTGGTAAGGTTGGTTTATAGCCGCGTTACTTGACCAGCTCACCTATCTTGAATATCGGCATATAGAGGGCTATAAGTATGCCTCCGACTATTGTACCGAGAACGACTATGAGCATAGGCTCTATAAGCGTTATGAGTCCCTCAACAGTTCTATCAACCTCGTCCTCAAAAAACCTTGCTATTGTGTCCAGCATCTCGTCAAGTCTTCCCGTTTCCTCACCAACCTTAACCATAGCCACCACTAGCTTAGGGAACTGTCCCGTTTTCTCCATGGAGGACCACATATTCTGCCCCTCTGTAACATCCTTCTTTACTCTCTCCACGGCTTCCTGTATAACAAGATTCCCCGTTACGTTACCTGCTACCTCTAGGGCTCTTTCAATAGAAACTCCGCTGGCAAAGAGAGTGGCCATAGTCCTTCCGTACTTTGCCATGGCACTCTTGACGGCAAGGTCACCGAACTTTGGAAGCCTGAGTATAAGTTTATGTACACCCTTCCTGAAACCATAGCTCCTTGTGTAAAGAAATCTGAATACTATGGAGAACAAGATTATGAAGCCTATTATGTACAGGATGTTTTCCCTCAAGGCGTTGGATAAGTTTATAAGAACTTGTGTCGGTAGCGGGAGAGAACCGCCGAAGCTTGCGTATATCTCAGCAAATGTGGGTACCAGAAAATAAAGAATTCCAGTAACTATAACCGTTGCTATAACGAGAACAAACACAGGGTAGAAGGAGGCACTCTTTATCTTGCTCTTTATCATGGCGAGTTTCTCATAGTACTCTGACGCCCTCAGCAGTGCTTTATCAAGCTCACCCGTCTCTTCACCCACAGCGACCAGGTTGACGACAAGCTCAGGGAATATGTTGGTCCGCTTTGACATAGAGTTTGACATGGACATACCTTCGCTAACTTCCTTTGCGACCTCGGCTACAGCCTGCGCAAGCTTTTTATTGGGCATCTGCTCTGCAACTATGTCAAGGGCATCTATTATTCCCACTCCTGCACTAACCATTGCACCCAGCTGTCGGCAAAAGAGGGCTATATCCCTATCCCCAACACCACCAAAAAGTGAAAATCCCTTCCTTTTCTCCTTCTTTTCCTCTTTAACTGCAGGGGCTTCAATCACCTCATCGGCATTTACGAAGTTCAGTCCCCTCCTTCGCACCTTCTCCATGAGGTCGTTGAAGTTGGAAGCTTCTATAAGCTCCTCTACCAAGCTCCCCTCTTCTGTGTATGCCTTTACCTTATACCTTGGCATTCTCAGACCCTCTTACCTGTTATCCCCAGCATCCTCTCCAGTTCTTTTATATCGGGCGAAGCTCTCAGCGCTTCATCTAAGGATATGTATCCAGATTTGTGCAACCTGTATAGACTCTGGTTCATAGTCTGCATACCACTTTCAATCTGTCCGCTTTGCATCAAGGAGTATATCTGCTGAAGCTTGTTTTCCCTTATCAGGTTTCTTATACCTGCGTTTGGTATGAGTAACTCATAGGCGAGAACCCTTCCCCCGCCCACTCTCGGAAGCAGCCTCTGGGAGATAACACCCTGAAGGGTTAGGGACAGTTGGACCCTTATCTGCTCCTGTTGCTCTGCCGGGAATACGTCTACCACCCTGGTTATGGTTGATATGGCAGTGTTTGTGTGTAGAGTTCCAAATACAAGGTGACCTGTTTCCGCTGCCCTGAGAGCTATCTCAATGGTTTCCTTATCCCTCATTTCACCCACAAGTATGACATCCGGGTCTTCCCTCAGAGCTGCTCTGAGTGCATCAGCGAAAGAGTAAACATCCTGGTCAAGTTCCCTCTGGTTGACTATACTCTGCTTGTGATGGAATATATACTCAACCGGGTCTTCAATGGTTATTATGTGGTGAGGAAAATTTTCGTTTATGTAATTTATCATCGCTGCAAGGGTGGTGGACTTACCAGAACCTGTCGGTCCTGTTACGAGCACAAGACCCATCTTTCTGTGACAGAGCTCTAAAACTTTCTCACTCAAACCCAGCTCGTTAACCGTTCTTATCTTGTAAGGCAGTCTTCTGAAAACAGCCGCAACGGAACTTCTCTGGTAAAATACGTTGGCTCTGAACCTTCCCAGGTCCTTCACCCCGAAGGAGAAGTCAACCTGTCCTCTCTCTTCTAGGGTCTTCCTGTGTCTTTCGGACATAACGGAGTAGGCTAACTTTTGGGTAACCTCAGGGGTCATGACAGGAAACTCATTCAGGAAGGTGATCTTACCGTCAACTCTTATGGCAGGACGGGCTCCTGAGGTTATGTGTATGTCGCTGGCGTCCTGCTGGACAGCCCTCTGTATAACGTCTATGAGGCGTATCTCTCTAGTCCTTGTTTCTACCTCCATTTTCCCTCCTTCTTTTGAATTGAAATTATACAAAAGAAAAACCTTGTCAAAGGGAGACTTGTAGCTAAAATAATATATGACATGTTTGTCATATAAGGAGGAGAGCATGATACCCAGAGTTTACATAGGGTATGAGTGGTTTGGGGTTGAGAGCATACTTGCCGAATATAAGGTACCTCCTTCCTGCGGAGCATCTTCAATATTCATAGGTATACCGCGGAGCGCCCCTGAGGATGGGGATGTAAGGGAGCTGCATTACGAAGCCTACCCTGAGATGGCTCTTAAAGAGATGGAGAAGATAAGGAAAGAGACGTTGGAGAAGTTTGGTGTGGAGGAGGTTTTTATCCATCATAAGCTGGGTGTGGTACCCGTTGGAGAGCAATCCTTCCTGGTTGTGGTCTTTGGTGGTCACAGGGATGAAACCTTCAAAGCCTGCAGGTACGCTGTGGATGAAACAAAGAAAAGGGCTCCCATATGGAAGAAGGAGATTTTCTCCTCCGGAAGGGGAGAGTGGGTTTTGGGGGCTTAGATGGTTGAGGATAGGCTTGGAAGGGTTCTGAAGGACGTAAGGATATCTGTAACAGACCGATGTAACTTCAGGTGTTTCTTCTGTATGCCTTCGGATAAGAAGATAGAGTTCCTGAATAGAGGGGAACTCCTTACCTATGAAGAGATAACCAGAATCGTTAGACTGCTTGTTTCCCTCGGAGTGAAAAAGGCGAGGATTACGGGCGGTGAACCCCTTGTTAGAGCCCACATAGAAAACCTTATAGAGGAGCTCTCCGGTATAGAGGGACTTAAGGATATAGCCCTTACTACGAATGGGTACTTTCTTGACCAGAAAGCTGAAAAGTTAAAGAACGCTGGTCTGGGGAGAATAACTGTGAGTCTGATAAGTCTCAACAGGGAAAAGTTTGCTTCTATGGTTGGTAGGGAGGTTGACCTTGGACGGGTGATAGAAGGTATAAGGATAGCTAAGGAGGTGGGACTTGAGCCTGTAAAGGTGAACATGGTTGTTGTGAGAGGTGTTAACGATGATGAGATATTGGATATGGCTGAGTTCTGTCGTAAGAATGACCTGATTTTAAGGTTTATAGAGTTCATGGATGTTGGGACCCTGAACAGCTGGAGTATGAGCAGGGTTGTCCCTGCAGAGGAGATACTCGCCCTTTTGAATGAAAGATACGGCATTGAAGCCCAGGAGACCGGAGACCTTAGTGAGACCTCCATGAAGTTTAAGTACAGAGACACTGGACAAGAATTTGGCATTATAGCTTCCGTTACCAAACCCTTCTGCAGGGGTTGTACCAGGCTTAGACTTTCGGCAGAGGGAAAGCTCTTCACCTGCCTGTTTTCTGGAAGGGGCTATGACCTGAAAGCACTTATCCGTTCAGGAGCCAGCGATACTGAGTTGGTTGAGTATATTAGGAGTGTATGGTCTGACAGGGAGGATAGGTACTCAGAGTTAAGAAGTTTAGAGGGTGCCAGAGGGGCTAAAAAGGTTGAGATGTTCAGGGTTGGCGGGTAACGAGACCGTTAAGAATCATCTTCTTTAGAGATTCTCTATCTTTGACTATCCTCCCTTTTCTTCCCCTTATGAACCATTGGAAGACCTTTGCCTGCATGAGACCTATAAAGGAAAAGCTCACCTCCTCTATATCAATATCTCTCCTTATAGTTCCCTCCTTAATGCCTTCCTGTATCACCCAACCGACCTTATCTGCATAGCTGTTCAGGAAGTCAAAGATCAGTTTCTTTAACTTTCTCCTGTTGCTTCGGGAGAATTCAAAGCAGAGGACGGGGCTTATGCCCCGCGTCTCCTCCAGGTAATCAATGTGTCCCTCCAGTATCAGCTCAAGCCTTTCTACAGCATTTTTCCCGTTCCTGATAGCCTCATCTGTTCTCCTTAAGCACTCGGTCGTGTACCTTGAGATTATCTCCTCCGCTATACTGTCCATAGTGGGAAAATGTTTGAATATGGCGGCGTCTGAGATACCCAATTTCTCCCCTATCCTTTTGGCTGTAAACATTCTGAGCCCTTCGTGAGCTATTATCTGAGCCCCCGCCTTGATGATCCTCTCTCTAGTGCTCACCATGTTCAATCCTAATTTTAAAGTTTAACATCTTGAGCCTGGAGCACCCTCACAATCTTTACAGGGTTCTGCAGGTTTAAGGTGTAAAAATAGCTCAAGAGCCTTTTCTTCAAACCATGGAGCTATATCTCCTCTTCTTACCTTCCACAGGAAGTACTTCTCAAAGGCGGTCTTAAGGTAGTGGACCCACTTGGCTTTCTTTGTCTTTACCCATGCCCTTGGAGGTATCACGGGATTTGCGATAAAGCCTGCTGCCTCCTTACCCATATCCGCTATACATATCGCTGCGAGTGTTGGTGCGTACCTGTCGGGTGAGTTGTGAATGTCGTTTATTATGTTCAAAGCAACAGCCATTGCCATTCCCTCTATCATCTGACCCGTTTTAGGTGCTCCTGTGGGTATGGGGGTTTTCTCAACCGGTGGTATAGCTGTTACAACTCCCACACCGTATATGTTTCTGTAAGTAGGGTTCTGGAAGCACCTGTTAACTATGACCATCTTATTCATTGGATTTGCAACTTCATCTCCAGCAGAAGCAACAACCTCGGGACCCTGGAACCTCGGCATAAACATCGTAAATTTCGCCTCAAGTTCCTGGGAGTTACCGTCAAGGTCCTCGTAAACCACCCTATCCTTTTCAATCTTTGTAACCTTTACATTGGTTATATACTTTATGTCCTTTTCAGCAAAGAGGTCTTCCATCATCCTCCTTGAGGGACCAACACCACCCAGACCGAGATGACCAATATAAGGTTCGGAGGTAACGTAAGTTATGGGAACCTTGTGCCTTATGTTTCTCTTTACCAGCTCATGGTTGAGCATAAAAGCAAACTCATACGCTGGTCCAAAACAGCTGACACCTGGTATGGCTCCAATGACAACTGGTCCAGGGTTCTGGTAAAACTCCTGCAGTTTTCTGTTGGTTTCCATGGCATGCTCGGCAGTACAGACAGAGGAGGAGTTCTCCTCTTGCCCTTCGGCACCGAACACCAACTTCGGACCTGTCGCTATGACGAGGTAATCGTACTCAATCTCTTTGCCAGACCTGAGCTTTACCTTATTACTTTTTGGGTCTATAGACTCTGCGGCTTCGTTTATAAATCCTATGTTGAACCTAGGAAGAAGGGGGGCAAGGGGTATAGTTATGTCTTCAAACCTTCTCCAACCTAAAGCCAAGTGGGGGAAAGCAGGGGTAAAACCGAAGTAAGGTTTGTTGGAGACTATCGTGACCTTGAGGTTTTTGTCAAGTTTTCTGAGGTTGTACGCGGTTGCTATACCTCCTATTCCGCCTCCTATGATTACAACGTGCTTTTCCATATCTTTCACCTCCTTTCCACTATTAGTAAGCGCTAACTTTATTATAAATTCGGGTTTACTTAGTTGTAAACTCTTTAGTTGTGTTTTCTGGTTGACATGAGGCTTCAGGCTTTATGGCATAAACTTAACGAATTATAAATAACTTATGGTTTAATATGTTTAGGATTGTTAGAACATACTAACCAATAAAGAGCTTAAACCATTATTATTAAAGGCTCGGAATAAATGACATACAGCTCACTTTTTGATTTAAAAATCTTGCAAAGGGTGTGGGAGAGTTATATGATATACCTCAGCTGATTTAGCTCATTATTGAGCGGAAGCTTTTTCCTAAGGAGGGATTGAGATGGCACAGGGAGCTGTTCATCATCCGCACCATGAAACCAGTGTCTGGCCCTTCCCTATAGGGATAGGGACACTTCTGTTACCCATAGCCTTTACCCTTTTCTTCCACTACGGCATGCAGATGCCAGGGCTTGTCCTCGGGGGTGTCGGACTTGTGCTCATACTTGTGGGTGCTGCAGGCTGGGCAAGCGAGCACTTCCAGGTTGAGAAGGATATGGGATACGGGTGGCTTGGTATCTTAACTTTCATTCTCTCCGAGATAGTGATATTCGGAACCCTCTTTGCCTTTTTCTGGACAGCAAGGACCGCCCACGCTGACAAATGGCATGAGTGGGTTCCCGAGGGGATAAGCCTCGGTATGGCAGGATTCCTTACCTTGATACTCTGGGCTTCAAGCTTCACCATATTCAAGGCTGAGCTTGCC
Organism: Hydrogenivirga caldilitoris; assembly: GCF_003664005.1. Classification (NCBI taxonomy): domain Bacteria; kingdom Pseudomonadati; phylum Aquificota; class Aquificia; order Aquificales; family Aquificaceae; genus Hydrogenivirga; species Hydrogenivirga caldilitoris. The sequence goes on along the minus strand of NZ_RCCJ01000001.1, from coordinate 1,440,885 downwards.
CTTGAGGAAGAGGGAGATAACGGTAAAGCTCTAACCTGGACATTCCTAACCTTTTTACTCGGCGGGCTCTTCGTAGTTCTTCACATGAGGGAGTGGATGCACCTCTGGCACGAGGGCTTTACTCTAAGTGCCAACGCTTACGGAACAGGCTTTTATGCTCTTACAGGACTTCACACCTCCCACGTGTTGGTGGGCTTGATATCCCAGATATACGTAATGTGGCTGCTTGTTACCGGAAAGATGAACAAGGATAAGCCGACAATGATGGCAGCGGTGTCTGCATACTGGCACTTCGTTGATGTCATGTGGATGCTCGTTGCAGGAACCGCATACCTCGTGGGGTCTACGGCGATATGATTAAGGCGTTGTTTGCTGTCCTTCTTCTGAGCACATGTATGACATTTGCAGAAGCTGTTGGAGCTAACAACGCCCTGAGAAAGGACTTCTTTGACCCAGAGCTCCTGAAGATAGATACGAGCAAGTATCTGGGTAACTACGTGTCAAATACCGAGGTTGTTCTTGAAAGGGGTGAAAGGGTCAAACTTTATGAACTCCTCAAGGGTAAACCTACCGTACTCCTTTTCTCCTACTATACCTGTGAGGGTTCATGCCCTATACGTATAGACAACCTAAACAGGCTTATAAAGAGGTCTGACTCTCTCCTGAATAGGGATTTCAGGGTTCTTGTCCTATCCTTTGATGAGAAGGATAACCTTGAAACACTGAAGAAGTTTAAAGAGTCTCATGGACCCTTCACCTCCCAGTGGGTTTTCGGTTTAATCCCCAAGGAGAATATAGAGACCCTTACGAATAGTGTTGGTTTTAGGTTTTTCTTCTCCGAAAGGGATAAGACCTTTGTTCATACTAACGTTTACGTATTCCTTGCTCCCGATGGGAGGATAACTAGGTATCTGTTTGGTATAAACCCCGCCGAAAGGGATGTAAGGATAGCCTTGGCTGAAGCTGAGGGCGGAAGGATATCAACAAACTCGGTGGTTGACCTTGCGCTCCTGGTCTGCTATACCTACGACCCCTCAAGGAGCGCTTTTGTTGTCAATCCCACCATAATCTTTGGAGGGGTTGGTTTTGCGGCGCTTGGGAGTGTGGTTATGCTGGCTTTTATATCAAGTAAGTTAGTTAAAAGGGAGGTGCAATGATGGAGCAGGTGCTCGCCTTTCCAGCAAAGTGGTGGAACGAAGCCGTAACCGTGTGGCTGGTGGTTGCGGTCGTTATTTACGTTGTGGTTGCGGTCCCGGGTTTGTACTTCATAATGAAGTACAGGTTCAAGCCGGGCGAGAGGGAGATAGGAGACCATGAGAAACACGGACACTGGGGACTTGAAGCTCTGTGGACCATAGTTCCCACTATAATAGTCCTCGTCCTTGCAACCTACTCCTTCGCTATATTCAAGAAGCAGAGGACAGCTCCCCCGGACGCTATGACCATTAAGGTTACTGGCTTCATGTGGGGTTGGCAGGCGGAATATCTTGATGAGAAAGGTAATACTATAAAGACCGTTGTCACCACTTTTAACCCCACAGGTTATGAGGTGCCCGATGACCAGAAGATAGTCGTCCCTGCAGGCAAACCCGTTAAAGCACTCCTCACTTCCCTTGACGTCATTCACTCTTTCTACGTTATGCCGGCAAGGATAACCGAGGATATGGTTCCAGGCAGGATAACCCACCTTTGGTTCCAGATAAACAAGCCTGGAGAGTACTGGATATTCTGCAGGGAGTTCTGCGGAACCGGGCACTCCCACATGTTTACAAAACTGAAGGTTGTTCCCCCAGAACAGTTCACCTTGTGGCTAAAAGGTGAGACCAACCTTGCTAACAAGTCCAATCAGATAAAGGGGAATCTTTAAGGAGGTTGTGAGATGAGAGAGGCCATATCTGTCCCTTACTTCGGTGCGAGTTTAAAAGAGTGGCTCTTCACTACGGACCACAAGAAGATAGGTATCCTTTACCTGTCCACCGCTTACATATTTTTCCTCGTGGCTGGGTTCTTTGGTCTGATAATAAGGTTTGAGCAGACCTCTCCTGGAATACAGCTGGTTCAGCCGGACTTTTACAACTACCTGCTCACGGGACACGGAGCTGTCCTTCTCCTGTGGTGGGCGATAGCCTCCCACATAGGTGGGTTCGGTAACTTCCTCCTACCCCTTATGATAGGTGCCAAGGACGTTGCCTTCCCCAGACTCAACGCTTTGAGCTGGTGGGCTTTCTTCGGCGCGAGCGTTCTTGTTCTACTAACGCTTATACCTGGAAACCACATAAAGATGATGTGGACTGGTTACCCTCCCTACTCAGCGAGCGGTGATGCTGGAGTTACAGCCCTTTACGTCTTCATAATCCACCTCGTAGGAGTTTCCTCCATAGCCACCGCGGTAAACTTCATAACCACCTACATAAAGATGAGGGCGCCCGGAATAAACTTCTGGAACACAAACATGTTCGTCCACTGTCTGATAGCGGCGAACGTTATACAGCTCGTAGGTGTCCCTTCCCTTGCAGGTGCGGTTACGATGCTCCTCCTTGACAAGTACCTCGGAACCAACTTCTACAATCCCGCTAAGGGAGGAGACCCGCTTCTTTACCAGAACGTTTTCTGGTTCTATTCCCATCCCGTTGTTTATGTTCAGATACTCCCTGTATTTGGCTTCTTCTCTGAGATAGTCCCCACCTTCGCAAGAAGACCGCTCTTTGGATACAAGTCTATGATATTTGCCGTGTGGGGGATAACCCTCCTAAGTTTTGAGGTCTGGATACACCACATGTTCGTCTCCGGTGTACCCGATTGGGCAAGGGTGATAATGTCTTACACCACGATACTGATTGCGGTTCCCACCGGTATAAAGATATTCAACTGGATAGGGACCCTTCACGGTGGAGCTATAATACTCAGATCTCCAATGCTCTATGCTCTCGGCGGAATATTCATGTTCCTCATAGGTGGACTGACGGGAATACCCAACGCCATGGTCGCCATAGACCTTGGAATCTCCGACTCCCTCTTCATCGTCGGACACTTCCACTACGTTCTCGGAATGGCTCTGACGCTTGGTCTCTTCGGTGCCATAATCTACTGGTTCCCCAAGATGACCGGAAAGATGTATCCCGAAAACCTTGGAAAGGTATCCTTCTGGCTCACCTTCATAGGTGCAAACCTCTTCTACTTCTTCCAGATGGTGGTCGGAATGCTCGGTAATCCCAGAAGGTATCCCGACTATCCTCCCATACCCGAATGGGTAACCCTGCACAATATACAGACTGTTGGTGCGCTTATCCTCGGTCTCGGTGTGCTCGTCTTTACGATAGGCATACTCAAGGGGCTCTTCGCAGGAGAGAAGGCTCCCGACAACCCGTGGCAGTCCCAGTCCCTTGAGTGGCAGATACCTTCACCGGCTCCCGTTGATAACTTCGGTGAGGAGCACCCCAAAGTAGAACCCGATTACCACCCTTATAAGTACGGCGCACCTCCCGTCTTTTAGAACTTGAGCAACCTCCTGAGCCGTTCTTTCGGGGGCGTTGCCCCCGCCTTTTAAATTTATAAGGATTTTCTGAGGAGAATTTCAATTTAATAAAGACTTGCATTTTTGAGCCACCTGTTTTATTATGATGGTTAGCTATAACTTACTAACTTAAGGAGGTTCTGTCATGGAAGGCAGAGAAGGGTTTTTCCCATCTGGAGCCGTGAGCTTCTTTGGTCTCCTTGTGGGTTTTTACCTTTTCCTTTGGGCGCTGGTTTACCTATTGCTCCTTTCTTTTTCCTGATAGGAGGTGTTTGCCATGGATAGAGCTGAGAGAAACGCTCTTACTATTGCGATAGCTTTACTCCTCTTCTTCTTCGTCCTTATAGTTTATGCTGCAAAGGGTCTCAAGATAGACCTTCCAACTTGTATAACGGATGTCCAGCCCTTCAAAGAGGGAAGATTGATACAGCATGCTCCTGATAGGTATGAGCTCCACGTTGTTGCAAGGATGTGGTTTTTTGACTTTAATCAGGGGCAAACCGAGATAGAGCTTCCAGTAGGCTCAACCGTTGACTTTTACCTCACATCCGCCGATGTCGTTCACGGTATGCATGTGAATGGAACTACCGTAAACCTCATGGCAATACCAGGAACGGTGAACTACGCAAGGTACAGGTTTGAGAAACCGGGGGTTTACCACGTTGTCTGCCACGAATTCTGCGGCGTGGGTCATCAAGCTATGCAGGGAAAGATAGTAGTTAAGTGAGGAGGTTGTGAGATGAGAGTGGAAGGTAGCATCAGGTTCATAATCCTGAGTGAGATAGTTTTTCCCATTCTCCTCCTTGTTTTCGGTGTTTATCACGGCGTCATGCAGGTTCTATACAGAGCGGGGATAATTAAAGCTGACTCCTTCCTGGGGATAGACTACTACCAGGGGCTCACCTTACATGGGGTTATAAACGCGATAGTCTTCACCACTTTCTTTGCCGTTGCCTTTGGAAACGCCGTAGTTCTGTATCTTTTGAAGAAACCTCTGAGACCGGCGATTCAGTGGCTTTCTTGGATACTCATGGTAGGCGGGACGTTAATGGCAGCCTGGGCTATGTTCACAAAGAAGGCAACACTCCTCTACACCTTTTACCCTCCCCTGATAGGGCACTGGACTTTCTATATAGGAACAGTTCTTCTTGTTGTGGGTTCGCTGTTGCCCTTTTTCTTTGACTGGATACCTAACGCCATAGCGTGGAGGAGGGAAAAACAAGAAAAGCTACCCCTTGCGGTATTCGGAGTCTTCGTAAACCATACCCTCTGGACTATAATGATAGTACCCGTTGCTATAGAAATTCTTTTCCAGCTCTTTCCACTTTCTGTGGGTTGGGTTGATGAGATAAATCCGCTCCTTGCAAGGACACTTTTCTGGTTCTTTGGACATCCTGTCGTTTACTTCTGGCTCCTTCCAGCCTACGTGATGCTCTATACGATGCTTCCAAAGATAGCTTCAGAAAAAGGAAAACTTTACTCTGACCAGGCTGCGAGGCTTGCCTTTATACTCTTTCTCCTGTTCTCCCTTCCTGTTGGACTCCACCACCAGTTTACAGAGCCTGGTATATCCAACGCTTGGAAGCTCATCCACGCCATCTTTACCTTCTGTGTTGCCCTTCCAAGTCTTATAACTGCCTTTACCGTTGCTGCCTCCCTTGAATACTCTGCAAAGGCTGAAGACCCTTCTGTGAAGAACTCCAAGTTCTACTGGTGGATGAGACTACCCTATCTTAGGCTTGAGGGGGATAAGTGGCTCTTATCCTACCTCTTCGCAGGGCTCGTTCTTTTCTTCTTTGGAGGCATTACAGGGATAGTAAACGCCTCTTACAACCTTAATTTAGCCGTTCACAACACAGCTTACGTACCCGGACACTTCCACACAACCGTCGGAGGATTAGTCCTCCTTGCCTTCTTAGGGATGTCCCTCTACATGGTCTCCAAGCTTAGGGGAACGGAGGTAAAGTTCAAGGGTCTTGCCGCCTTAGCTCCCTACTTCTGGATGCAGGGGATGTTCATGTTCTCCTACGCTATGATGGTTGGGGGTGCCCTTGAAGGTTTTCCAAGAAGGACAAACGCCGGACTCACTTACCTTAACCCAGACTCTCCCCTCTACAGACCTGAGTGGGTAGGTTACGCCCAGCTTTCCGTTGTGGGCGGTGTGCTTCTTGGTATTGGTTTTCTCTTCTTCCTTATAGCCTTTTTAGGAACGCTTCTCGCTCCAAAAGTCAGGGAGGCTACGGTTGAGTTCCCTATAGCGGAGGCTTATCACGACGGACCCTCCACCGTGCTGAACAACCTTAAAGGCTGGACCGTCGCGGCTGTTCTCCTCGCCGTTCTCTCCTACATACCTCCACTCTACGATGTTACCCAGAGAGGTGTCTTTCAGAACTCACCCGCTTACAACGAGCAATATCCCATACCACTAAAGCAACTACAGCAGACCCAGAAGGAGAGTAAGGAGCTTTCCCTGAGGGAGGAGAGGTGATATGTCTCTTCTGGCTCCCCTCGTCTCCCTCCTTCTTCTCTTTCTTTTTTCCTTCTCCCAGACAGGTGGGACCGGTATACCTCCCAATGAAAGTAGAACCCTGGGAAATAGAGTCCCCGACGTTTTACTCGTGGACTCAGAGGGCACGGAGTTTAACCTATACTCCCTAAGGGGGAAACCCGTAATAATAAGTCCCGTTTATACCCACTGTACCTCCGCATGTCCCATAATAACCGAGAGCCTTAAAAAGGTCATAAAGCTCTTCGGAGAGGTAGGTAAAGACTTTTACATTCTGACTCTGACCTTTGACCCACAGGATACGGTTCCTGACTTGAAAAGCTTTGCAGAGAAACACGGACTGAATTACAAGGGATGGAAGGTAGTCCTCGTCAGAGACAGGACCCAGCTTTTTAAACTCCTTGATGCTATAGACTTCAGATTCGCTACCCTCCCTAACAGGGACTTTGTCCACCCTAACCTGATAGTTTTCCTTGATAAAGATATGGTAATACGCAAGTACATGTACGGAGTAACCTTTGATAAACTTGAGTTTGCCAACGCTCTCAGGATTGCAAGGGGTGAGGTGGCTCTGCCGGAGAAGTTCAGAGGATACCTGTTCCTACTGGGCATGCTTGGATTCACTGGGACAATTGTGTTTACCATAGTAAGGCTTACCCAGATACGTTATAGAAGGAAGGCTGCCGCATAGACCAGGGCTATAACTATCCTGTAAACACCAAAGACCATGAAGCCGTGAGAGTTGAGGAACTTTAGAAAGGCTTTTACTGTTACCAGTGCGGTGAAGAAGGCTGTTACAAAACCTATCCCTAAAAGTTCCCACTGGGAGCTTCCAAACTGACCTCCCGTTTTCAACAGGTCATAAGAGGTGGCGGCAAGCATTGTTGGGACTGCGAGTATGAAGGAAAACTCGGCGGCACTTTTGCGCGAAAGACCCATGAGCATACCTCCTATTATGGTTGCCCCGGACCTTGAAACTCCTGGCATGACCGCAAGAGCCTGAAATAAGCCTATAATAGGAGCCCTTTTTATAGGGAGTTCATCTATATCCTTAAGGGAACAGAACCTCTCACAGTATTTATCGGCGATTATAAGTATGATACCTCCTAAAAACAGGTTAACTACCACTATCAAGTCGTTTCCTATAAAGTATCCCTTTATCAACTTGTAAAGAAGAAAACCTACAAGTCCGGTAGGTATAAAGGCTAAGACTACCCTCTTCCAGGTCTCAAAGTCCTTTATAAAACGTTCAAGGTAGATAAAAACAACGGCAAGGATTGAACCAAGCTGAACGGCTATCTCAAAGCTCTTTGTAAACTCAGTATGGGAGATACCCAAGATGTGGGCTGTAAGTATCAGGTGTCCTGTTGAAGAAACAGGAAGAAACTCGGTTAACCCCTCCACAATCCCCAGAATAAAAGCATCCTTAAGCTCCATGGGAGATAATTATAGAGCTGTGAAGTACGACGTAGTTGTTGTAGGAGGAGGTCCGGCAGGGGCTAGCACTGCCAGATACTTATCTCAGAAGGGCGCAAAGGTTCTCCTTATTGAGAGGAGAAAACTTCCTAGGTTCAAGCTTTGTGCGGGTTGTCTCTCTGCAAGGATAACCCCACTACTGCCAAAGGGCTGGGAATCGGAAGTCTTAAACAAAGTAAGGGGGGGACTCCTGGGATTCAGAGGGGAGGTATTCCATGAGAAGCTTGAGCCGGAGTCTGTAGCTTATATAGTGGACAGGTCCAGCTTTGATCGCTTTCTTGTGAATAGTGCGGTTGAGGAAGGCACAGTGCTGTGGGAGGAGACCGAATTTCTGAGTTTTGAACCTGGAGGGACGCTTCGCGTAAAAACTGACAAGGGAACGGTGGAAGCGAACTTCCTTGTGGGGGCTGACGGATTTTACACCAGGGTTGGTAGACAGCTCGGATATAGAAAGGAAAAATACTTTCGTTCTGTAGAGTTCTGGACTGAGGGAGACCTACGGGACAGAGTTGTGATAGACATAGGTGTAGTCAAAAGGGGCTACGCCTGGATATTTCCCAAGGGGGATATGGTTAGCGTTGGGCTTGCCACAACAGGAAAGGAGAACACTCTCTCGGTTCTGAAGGACTACACAGCCAAACACAAGCTGATAAAGTTCGGGGAGGTCAAAAAAGCGAAAGGCTGGATGATACCTTTCATAACCTCAGAAGGAGAGTTGCAGCTCGGTAAAGAGAACGTACTGCTGGTTGGAGATGCGGCTAACCTCGTTGACCCTCTCCTGGGGGAAGGCATCTATTACGGGGTTCTGGGGGGAAGACTTCTCGCTGAAGCCATCACGGAAGACCCTTCCAATGCCCTTACCCTTTATGGAGAGAAGCTAAGAAAAGAAATCCTACCCGACCTTATTTACGCAGGTAAGATAGCCCAGCTCGCTTACAGCTTCCAATGGGCAGCCTTCCGTATGGCTGGTGGTTTTACCATGGACAGGTTCCTGAAACTCCTTAGAGGGGAGGAGAGCTACATACGGCTTTACAGGGAAGGCTTGTACGATTTTGTAAAGTCCCTCTTGTCCTTTGAAAATTTTTCGCATATAATAATAGATAAAATCCTAAGGAGGAGGTGAAAGCCATGAGCAAGAGCCTACAAGGAACAAGAACTCTTGAGAATCTAAAGCATGCCTTTGCTGGGGAATCCCAGGCTAACAGAAGGTATCTCTACTTTGCAAGGGAGGCTGACATCCAGGGTTACCCCGATGTAGCCAACATCTTCAGAGAAACTGCTGAGGGTGAAACCGGACACGCTTTCGGTCACCTTGACATGCTCAGAAAGTATGGCGGTGTGGACCCCGCAACGGAAAAGCCCATAAACTCCCTTGAGGAGATGCTTGAGTCCGCAATAGCCGGTGAAACCTACGAGTACACCGAGATGTACCCCGGCTTTGCAAAGGTAGCCAGGGAGGAAGGCTTTGACGAGATAGCGGAGTGGATGGAAACCCTCGCAAGGGCTGAAAAGTCCCACGCTGGAAGGTTCCAGAAAGCCCTTGAGCAGTACAAAGCTTCCGCTTAACCTTTAAGGGGGGTGTCCCCCCTTTCTGAAACACTCAGGAGAGAGATGATGTACGAATCCGGTATAGGCGGTGTTAAAGAATTCAACTTTGACCTTAAAGACCCAAAGTTCTACGATGAGGAAGCCATATGGGAGGAAGCGAAGAGAGTATACTCCAAATGTAAAGACTGCCGTATGTGCGTGGGTTTTTGTCCTTCCTTTCCTTCACTCTTTGATGCTGTTGATGCTAAAGATGACGACATAGAGAAACTTACAAAGGAGGAGCTTGCTAAGCCCTTAGAGCTCTGTTTCCACTGCAAACAGTGTTACTTTAGATGTCCCTATACACCTCCCCACGAGTGGAAGATTGACTTCCCCCATCTCTCTCTTAGATACAAAGCCTGGAAGTTTAAGAATAAAGGTGCAAAACTAACAGATAAATTAATGGTAAATACCGATCTCAACGGGAAGCTCAATGTTGGACCCCAGGCACACATCCTGAACGCTCTAATGAATACAAAACCCGTGAGGGTTATCCTTGAGAACTTTATGGGGGTGGACCAGAGAGCCAAACTTCCTCAGTTCAATACGGAGAGCTTCCCATCCTGGTTTAAGAAGAACAAAAGACCTGTGAAGGGAGAAAACGGCAAGGTAGTTTTATTTTCAACCTGCCTTTTGAACTACAACTTTCTCCAGAAGGGGATAGCCTTGACGAGAGTTCTTGAGAAGAACGATGTTTACGTTGAGCTCCCCGAAACCCAGGAGTGTTGTGGAATCCCATACTTTGACCTCGGAGATATTGACTCCGCTGCCCAGAAAGCAAAGAGGAATGTGCGCAACCTAAAACCTTACGTGGATGCGGGATTTGACATAATAGTTCCCATACCTACATGTGCCCTTCAGCTCAAGTATGAATACCCTCTGTTGCTCCCCGATGAACCCGATGCGAAAGCTGTTGCCGAAAAGGTTTACGACGTTCATGAATATCTTTGGAAACTGAACGAAGAAGGAAAGTTCAACAAGGACTTCAAGGTGTCAATGGGTAACATAGCTTACCACATTCCTTGCCATCTCAAATCTCTTAACGTTGGGTATAAGGGTGTTGCGCTCCTGAGGCTTATACCCGAGACTAAGGTTAGGATAGTTGACAGATGCTCAGGGCACGATGGAACTTTCGGTGTTAAGAAGGAAACCTTTGACTACGCTTTCAAAGTGGGCTCAAGACTTTTTGACGACCTTAAAGCGCAGGAAGCGGACCTTTACGTTTCTGACTGTCCTCTGGCTTCCCATATGATAGAGCTGGGCACAGGGAAACAACCCTTACACCCCCTTGAGGTTCTTTATCGCGCTTATGGAGGAGATTAAAATGAGAAAGGTTAGTAAAGAGGATATCCTGAATATTTACGAATACGAAAAGGTAAGACCAGAAAAACTGGCGGAGATTACACAGCTTAAGAAGAAAAGAAGGGTTCCCGTGGGGGATAAAGTTACCTTAGTCTTTGAAAACTACGATACAGTGTGGTTTCAGATACAGGAGATGATAAGGATAGAGAGACTCGTTAAGGATGAGGATATACAGTTTGAGATAGATACCTATAACGAGCTCATACCTGATAAGAACCAGCTCTCCGCCACTCTGTTTATAGAGATACCCGACGAGGGAGAGAGAAAGGAAGCACTACCAAAGCTGGTTGGTATACATGATGCCGTTTACATACATATAGGGAACAAGTACACCATAAAAGCCCGTGCAGATGAAAGGAGTCAGATGGATTACGAGTCTGGGAAGGCTTCAGTTGTTCATTTCTTGAAATGGGATTTTACACCGGAACAGGTGGAAGCTTTCAAGAGAGAACCTGTAAGGATAGAGATAAACCATGAAAATTATAAGGCTATTACAGAACTGCCTCCAGAGGTTAAGGAAGAACTTATAAAGGACCTTGAGAGCGATTAAACTCTTTATATGCTAATTCGTCTAAACCGTTACCTCTCCATGTGCGGGGTTACCTCCCGCCGAAAGGCTGACCAGCTCATAAAGGAGGGTAGGGTAAAGGTAAACGGGGAAGTGGTCAAGGACCTTGGGCTGAAGATAGACCCTGATACAGATAAGGTTGAGGTTGACGGAAAAGAGTTAAAGCCCCCGAAGAAGGTTTATGTAATACTGAACAAGCCCTGCTGCTATTTAACCCAGCTCGGAAGAACTCAAGGTGGGAAGAAGACAATAGAAGAGCTTATAAAGGATATCCCCCAGAGGGTGTATCCTGTCGGCAGGCTTGATTACAATACAGAGGGACTGTTGTTGCTCACCAACGACGGAGAGCTTGCTCACAGGGTTTTACATCCAAGGTACAAACTACCTAAGGTGTATCTTGCCCTTGTCAGGGGGAAGGTATCTAAGAACGCTTTAAGAAAGATGAAACAAGGTGTGGAACTTGAGGACGGGTTTGCTAAACCTGACGACCTTCGCATAGTTAGGTATGAGGGAGAAAACACCTTGCTTGAGATAGTGTTCCATGAGGGAAGGAAGCATATAGTTAAGCGTTTCCTTGCCGCCTTTAAGCATCCTGTCCTGAAGCTAAAGAGGGTAGCCCTTGGACCTCTGAAGCTTGGAAAGTTACCCACCGGTAAGTGGAGGGAGCTCACCCAGAGAGAACTCAGACAGCTTCTCTCAGCAGTTGGTTTAAAATATTCAGACTGATGGAGTTCTTGAAGATATTCCTTATTGGTGTTGCAGGGACTTTAATCCTCCTTTTAGGTTTGCAACTCTTTGCCAGATGGAGAACAAAGAAGCTTGTGGGAAGGGATATACCCAAAAAGCTGGGCAGAGACGTCGTCCTATACTTCTACTCTCCCGGCTGCGGAGCCTGTAGAAAGATGGAGCCTGTAATTGAGAAACTGTCAAAGAGCACAAAGGTTAAAAGGATAGATGTCTCTCAGAGGGAGGGTCTTGAACTTGCCAAGCAGTTCGGTATACTTGGAACACCCACAACGTTGGTGGTCAAAGAGGGGAAGGTAATCAAGGTGTTTCTTGGGGCTCAGAAGGAGGATAAACTTTTTCAGGAGGTGAAAGCATGAAGTTTTTCCTGGACACGGCAGATATAAACGAGATAAAGACAGCAAACAGCTGGGGTATACTTGACGGAGTTACCACAAACCCCACCCTGGTCTCCAAGACAGGGAGACCCTTTAAAGAGGTTGTAAAGGAGATTCTTGAAGAGGTAGATGGACCTGTAAGCCTGGAAACCGTTTCCCTGGATGCGGAAGGTATGGTTAAGGAGGGAAGGCTCCTTGCTGAGCTTGGGGAGAACGTGGTAGTGAAGATACCCATGACACCTGAGGGTATGAAAGCTGTCCAGGTGTTGGAATCGGAAGGCATCCCAACCAACGTAACTCTTGTCTTTTCGCCTATGCAGGCGCTGATAGCTGCAAAGGCTGGAGCTTCTTACGTTTCCCCCTTTGTGGGAAGGCTTGACGATATTTCCGGAGAAGGTATGAAGCTGATAAGGGAGATAAAGGAGATTTTCTATAACTACGAGATGGACACCGAGATAATAGTTGCAAGCATAAGGCATCCTATGCACGTCCTTGAAGCAGCTCTGATAGGAGCGGATATCTGCACTATGCCCTTTGCGGTTCTTGAGAAGCTCTTCAAACATCCTCTAACCGATAAAGGCATAGAGCTATTCCTCAAAGACTGGGAAAAGGTTCCAGAAAAGCCCTTTTAAAAATATTCATATATTTTTAAGTCTGATAAGAGCATTAAGAGAATTTATAGCGTGTAGTGTTCCTGGTTGACTAATCTTAAATATGATATGACCGTCCTTGATAAGATTTCCCTTATAGTTCTTGGAGGAGCAGTTGCTGGCGCTGCCATTACAACCTTTGCTCTTTATTTTGTGCTTGTTCTGGCTGGTGTGCCCCAAGAAGAAGCCACTGGAAGAGCCCTCATTTACGGAGCACTTATAGGAGTTTCTTTTCTTGTTCCCGTCTATGTTATAAGGGTCCTTATAGATAAGTACATTATGAGCAGAGTTAAGAACATAACCGAGGTGATACTAAGGATAACCGAGGGAGATGTGGATGCTAAGGTGAACATAGACTCAGACGATGAAATAGGCAGGATGGCGGAAGCCTTTGAGCGTATGAGGAGGAGTCTGAAGTTACTCATGTCAAAGGTAGAGAAAAGATGAGCGGAAAGAGCGTTATCAAGAAGATAATGTCTATTGTAATTTTGGGCTCTGTTATGGGAGCCGCTTTTGTGGGTATGCTTACCTATTTTGCCCTCGTTCAGGGCGGGGTTAAGGACGATTTGGCTCTGAGATACTCGGTTGGTTTGGCTGTCTTTATGGAGTTGCTCTGGCTTGTTGGACCCATACTTGGGATAAAGTTGATGATAGAGAAGCTTATACTGTCAAAGATAAACCATATTACGGAGTTGATGGATAAGGTGAGCACAGGAGAGGTGGACGTCAGTGTTGAGGTAAAAGGTAACGATGAGATAGCCCAGCTTGCTGAAGCCTTTGAGAAAATCAGGCTTAGCATAAAGGCTCTCTATGAAATGGTAGAATGAGTTCTGTGGACGAGAGAAGTGTTCAGGAGTTGCTTGCAAAAGAAAGGAGCTTGTCAAAGGCGAAAGCCCTCGTAATATTTAGCAAAAACGGATTCGTCAGGATAGAAGACCACGATATGAATGAGAGAGAGGTTAATACTCTGGTCAATACCTTTTGCGGCGTTGTGTCGGAACTGAGCAAGTTGGAGAGTGGAGACTCTTTCTTCCTTGGGAAGCTCGGGAATAACTTAGTCTATCTGGCTCCCATCTCGTCCGATATATGCTTCTTGGGTATCTTTTCCGAGGATGCGAACCTGCTTAAACTTTATCAGTCCATGGGGGTTCTATCTGAAGTGTTGAAGAACAAGTCCGGGGAGCTTGATAAGATACTGAAATCAAAGAAGGTTGATTTTCTCAAAAAGAGTCAGGAGAGTAAACCGGTCTATGAGGGGGAGTTTCTTACCCCCTTTCAGGTAGATATGATTCTGGAAGAGTTTAAAAACGAAATAGGTCCCGCTGCGAACATAGTATTTAAATCAATCGTTAGGGACAGGGGGTTTGATTTGAGACATCTGACCAAGGAGGATGCCTACGAACTTGTGAACAGGTTAGCCGAGAAGATAGGCTCCCTTGAGAGGAAGCGGAAATTTTTAGATATATCCTATAAGGTGATAGAAGGTTCTTAGCTCTTGACCACACTTATCAGCTCACTTGAGGTTGTTACCCCTTTCTTAACCTTCTCTATGCCATCTTCAAGCATAGTTCTGTAGCCCTTTTGCCTTGCAAGCCTCTTTATGTCGTTTGAGTCCTGTGATTTTATTATTAAGGCTTTCAATTCATCGTCCATCTCAAGAACTTCAAATATGCCAACCCTTCCCCTGTAACCTGTTCCAAGGCACCTTTCACAGCCTCTTCCTCTGAAAAACTCACCTTCGTATTCCTTTATTCCAAGTTCCCTGAGTTCTTCACCCTCAGGTTTGTAAGGCTCCTTGCAGCTGTCACATATACGCCTGACCAGTCTCTGGGCTATCACCCCTTCTAAGGAGCTAGCGATCAGGAAAGGTTCTATCTCCATGTCTGCAAGTCTGGTTACGGCAGAGGGTGCATCGTTGGTATGAAGTGTTGATAGAACAAGGTGCCCCGTCAGGGCAGCGTGAACTGCTATGTCCGCCGTTTCCGAATCCCTTATCTCCCCGACCATTATTATGTCCGGGTCCTGTCTTAGAACAGAACGAAGACCGCTGGCAAAGGTCAGACCAACCTTTGGGTTCACCTGTATCTGGCTTATTCCCTTTATCTGATATTCCACAGGGTCTTCTATCGTGATTATGTTCTTCTTGGGGTCCTTTACGTAAAGGAGCATAGCATAGAGGGTTGTTGACTTTCCTGCTCCCGTTGGACCCGTCACCAATACTATACCGTAAGGTTTCTTGGCAAGTCTCTCCACCTTTCTCCTATCCTCCTCAGACAGACCGAGCTGTTCAAGGGTAAGAAGTGAACCGGTTTTATCAAGGAGCCTCAGGACAACCCTCTCCCCGAATACGGTGGGTACTACCGATACCCTTATATCAAGATCCTTGCTGCCTATCTTTACGCGAATGCGTCCATCCTGCGGAACCCTTCTCTCTGCAACATTTAAGTTTGACATGACTTTTATCCTTGAGACTACATTCTGGTAGGTGGAAGTTGGGACCTTAAGTATATCGTGGAGGACACCGTCCATTCTCAGCCTCACCACCGCTTCGTCTTCATAAGGCTCAAAGTGTATATCCGAGGCACCTACCGTTGAGGCTTTTATCAGAACTTGGTTTACAAGGCTTACAGCGGGGCTATCGTCCTGAGCCAGTAAAAGGTCTAAGCCTTCCCTCTTCTCTTCTTCCCCACTCTCTACCCTTATCTCTTCTGCTGAAAGTCTTTCCTGAAGCTCCTTGGCGAACTCGTCTTCGGGAAGGATTATAAGTTCAATGTCTTTCCCTGTTCTGAACCTTATCTCTTCAATAACCTCCTCTTTAAAAGACCTTGGGACAAGGAGTTTAAGAACTCCGTTCTCTTCTTCCTTAGGTATAAGTCTGTATTCCCTGAGTATGTTCATGAATTAAAATTTAGCTCATGAATAAAGTTATAGTTCTCCTTTCGGGTGGCATGGACTCAGCTACGCTTCTGTGGCTTGCCAAGAGAGACTTTAATAAAGTATGGGCTATCTCCTTTGATTACGGGCAGAGGCACAGGGTGGAGCTAAAGTACGCCAAGGAACTCGCTTCTATCGCCGGTGTGGAGGAGCACATAATAGTTGATACGCCTATATACAGGAGCATAAAGGGAAGCGCTCTTATAGACGAGTCCGTTGATGTCCCGTCCGGTGAGTATCCTGAGAACGAACCTCCTATAACCACGGTTCCCATGAGGAATCTGAACTTCCTGGCAATAGCCGCCGCCTTTGCCGACGCTTACGAAATAGACCATATAGGTATAGGAGTCCACGCCTTAGACACCCCCTACCCCGACTGCAGACCGGAATTCATAACTTCGGCGGAAGCGGCAATAAACGCTGGCTCAGTCCTTACGGCTAAGAGGAAGCTGAGGATTCACGTCTGGGCACCCTTCTTAGGTATGACCAAGAGGGATATAGCCCTGCTCGGCAAAGAACTCGGAGTTCCCTACGAGAAAACTTACTCCTGCTACAGGGGAACGGAACCTCCCTGCGGTGAGTGTCCCACCTGCAGACAGAGAAAAGAAGCCCTGAAGGGAATACTCCCTTAAGGAAGCGTGCTCTCTCTTGTCAGAAGGTCTCTCAGGCTCACGAAAAGGGCGTATATACCCAATAGGAAGAACATTCCTAGGAGACCATCAATGAAGTATATCTCTAAGAACTCCATAAGTCTTTCCACAGGAACGCTATCACCTCTCAAGAACCTGAATAGAACGTATCCCCAACCGATGAACGATCCCATTAAAAGGACAAGTGCTGTATTCCTTATCCTCTTTACCATCATCTTCTTTTCCTCAACTTTACCCTCTCTGAGTTTCTTCACGGATAGATAAATAGGTAAATAGAAGACAATCACTCCCACTAGGCCGCTCAAAAGGAACCTCTTTATCGCTTCTATTTCAAACGCCTCTTTCTCTCTCACCAGAAACCACATAAAGGGAGGAAACACAACCAAGAAAGAAGAAGTTATGAGTCCGTACCACGGGTTTGAATACCGCCTCTCAGCTAACACCTCACCTGCGGTCTTTGAACGTGGAATTACAGGCTCTCTGAAAACCTCCTCAAGGGAAATATCCTCAGTAGGAGCTCCCTTTGATTTAATCGGGAAAACCTCAACGCCGAACTCCTTGCCCTCCAGTAGTAGAAGAAGCTCGTACCCCTCCTCCCAGTCCTCATAAGAGGGAAAGCTCTCCCCTAGCTCAAACTTGAAGGGAACTTCAAGGGCGTTTCCCATAAAGTAGGGCACGCTCTCTATCTCCTGTGACCAGAGAGGAACTTCTCCGATTCTGAGTTCCCTTTTGGAAGCCACGTAAGCCCTCTGGAGGATGAGCCTTACTTTAAGACCCTCCCTCTTAATCTCCTTTCCCTTGAACCTTACCACTCCACTTAGAACACCTCTCGGAGAGAGGTCAATCTCCGATATTAGGAGCTTCTTGGATACGCTTCTTCCTTTTAAGAATTTAAAAACGGCGTAAAGTATGAAGCCCAATCCTATGAAAGAGAAGAGAAGAAATAGGAGCGTTGGAGGGTTTTTAAAGAAGACCGAAGGTATCTTATCCCTCTCTATGTAAAAGAAGGGAGCGGATAGTAGGAGGGAAAATAAGCCTATGGCTAAAGCTACATCGGAGCTTATTCCGTATCTTCTACCGAGATGGTTATCCCCTTGCCTCCTTAGAGCTTTCCTCTGTATGAATGCTGCATAGCCAAGGTATAGGGCACTTCCTCCCAGCGCTACAAGGTAGAGGATGAGCAGAGTTTTGTCCATACCAAACCCCCTTTTTAACCTATACTAAATAAGAGATGCAGGCAAATCCCACCCTCTCCATAACCCTCTTCGGAATAACCTTCAAAAACCCGGTATGGGTTGCGAGCGGAACCTTCGGTTACGGACTGGAGGCGAGAGAGATATACGACGTTTCAAAGCTCGGAGCCGTAGTTACGAAAGGAATATCCCTAAGACCCCGCCTTGGAAACGAGCCTCCGAGGATAGTGGAGACCCCCTGCGGGATGCTCAACTCCATAGGGCTCCAGAACCCGGGCGTGGAGAAGTTTCTGAAGGAGCTATACCCCGAGATTGAGAAGATAGACACCCACTTCATAGCCAACGTCTTTGGGGAGACTGAGGAGGAGTACGTTGAGGTCTGCCTGGCTTTAGAGGATGCACCCAAGATAGTGGCTTACGAGCTTAACGTCTCCTGCCCCAACGTTAAGAAGGGAGGTATCGTGTTCGGGCATGACCCTGCTGTCTTGGGAAACCTCGTTGAGAACACAAAGAAGCGCATAAAGAAACCCCTCCTCGTGAAGCTCTCACCAAACGTCACGGACGTTACGGAGTTCGCAAAGGTATGTATAGACTCTGGAGCCGATGGACTCGTCCTGATAAACACGCTCTTGGGGATGAGGATAAACATTTACAAGGAGAGGCCGGAGCTTTCTACCAAAACTGGGGGACTTTCGGGACCTGCCATACTCCCCATAGCGGTACGTATGATATGGCAGACCTATGAAAGGTACGGCTCCGCCGTCCCGATAATAGGGGTGGGAGGGATAACGACCCATGAGGATGCCTTGGAACATATTTACGCCGGCGCTTCGGCGGTTCAAGTTGGAACGGCTAACTTTTATGACCCATTATCGCCTCTGAAAGTTATTGAGGGAATTGGAAGCTTTATGAAGGAGAAAAATATAGAAAAGTTTACCCAGCTTGTAGGAAGAGCACACCGTCTGGATATAAAAGGCTAAAATACTTCATTATGCGTATAGTCAGCGGAATGAGACCCACCGGAAAGCTCCACCTCGGGCATTACTTTGGCGTTATAAAGAACTGGACAGAGCTTCAGCAGGAGCACGAAACCTTCTTCTTCATAGCGGACTGGCATGCCTTAACCACAGCATACAAGAAGACCAACGAGCTTCAGAGGAACATTAGAGAGGTTATGTTAGACTGGCTCGCCCTCGGTCTTGACCCTGAAAAGAGCATCCTATTCATTCAGTCAAAGGTAAAGGAGCACGCTGAGCTCCACCTGCTCTTTTCCATGATTACCCCCAAAAGCTGGCTTGAATGGAACCCGACCTACAAGGATATGAAGTACAACCTCTTGAGGCTTCAGGACATAGCTCTCCAGTTCAGGGGAGGGCTCAGGGACGTGGTTAGGGAGTTCATAAACATGATTCCCTACAAGGTTGAGGACTTTGAGAGGTTTGAAGAACACCTCCTTGATAACCTCGCCGACGCCTTCATAGCCGCCCTATTTGAGGGAGAGATAGAACCTGAACTCCTCAAAAATCTCAACGTCTCCAAGAGGGACTTCTACGAGACGGATACCTACGGCTTTTTGGGATACCCTGTCCTTCAGGCGGCTGACATACTCATATACAAAGGTCAGGGAGTTCCTGTCGGTGAGGATCAGCTCCCCCACATAGAGCTAACCCGTGAGATAGCGAGGAGGTTCAACTACCTCTACGGGGAGGTATTCCCCGAGCCGGAGGCTTTACTCACAGAGACTCCGAAGGTTCCCGGAACGGACGGCAGGAAGATGAGCAAGTCCTACAACAACGCCATATTCTTTGCCGACAGTAAGGAGGAAGTTCAGTTCAAGGTAATGAAGATGTTCACCGACCCTCAGAAGCTGAGGAAGAACGACCCCGGAAGACCGGAGATATGCCCCGTCTTCATGTATCATAAACTCTTCACAAAGGACAGGGGAAAGATAGAGCAGATAGATAGGGACTGTAGAAGTGGAAAGCTCGGATGTGTGGACTGTAAAAAATTCATGCTTGAGGGTCTTGAGGAGTTTCTGTCCCCTGTGAGGGAAAAAAGAGAAGAGATAAAGAAAAACATAAAGAAGGTGGAAGAGGTGTTCATAGAGGGTTCTGTGAGGGCGAGGAATTCCGCCCAAGAGACTATGGCAGAAGTTAGGGAAGCCATGAACCTCAAATGATAGAAATTGTCCTACTGGTATTAGCTCTTTTTATGGGTTTGTCCCTGTGGTTTTTTGCCTTTCCTGTGAGGTTTGTTAAGGATGTTTCACCTAATGCCCCATTGATGGAGCCTCCCGATGTGTTCGTGTACTCCTATGTCCTCCATATTCATACTCAGTTTTCTTACGATTCCCTTGGGAAGCCTGAGGATGTGATAAGGGCAAGGGAGGAGGCGGGGATAGATTACGTCATAGTAACCGACCACGGGAACGACCATATAAAAAACTTTGCCGATGACAAACTTATAGCGGGAAAGGAGATAAAACTTAACGATGATAAGGGTAACCTCCAGGGAGACCTCCTTGAGATCGGGGACCTGAAGGTTATAGCCCACCATTTCAGGGGTAAGTACAGGTGGAAGCTGGAGAAAACCAGGGACTATCTCTTTGAGCTTGTAGATTTGAGAGATGCACTCCTTGAAAACAAGCTCAAACTTATACTCTATCTCTTTATAGGCTTCCTCCTGTATCCTATCCTTGGTAGAAGAATCATCAGCAACTATACTAAGTTGATAAACACTGAGCTTTACGTGGAAAGGTATTTTAAGGAGGGCTGGCTCTGTAAGGTTGTGGGAGGTTTAGACCATCACGTGAAGCTTTACCTTAGAGAGGTTAAGAAAAGACTCATGGTACCTTCCTACGAGCTTTCCTTCTCAGTTATGAGAAATTTCGTTACCAGTAGAACACCTATAGAAAGCGGGAAAGACTTGCTAAAGTCTATAAAGGAAGGAATTAACCTGATATCCTTTTCCAGTAAACCCTCCTTTGTCTGGATTGAAGAGAATTCCATCAACGTTTACTCACCCTTTAACAACACCTATGTAGTTCTGATCTCCAGGTACGGGGATAAAAGGGAGTCTATAGGCTCAAATGCGAAATTTTCTCACTTGGAGGGTGGTTTTTATATAGTTTTGGGATATACTTATGCTTTAAAGGTCGGGAGGTTGCTGTTTGGGGTTAAGCCCTTGTTTGTCTCCGATTTGTTGGAGGTTTGTTGATGTCTGAGGTTGAAAAACCTTTACCGGACTGGGTCAGGGAGAGGATACTACAGAAGGTTCAAAATAAAGCCCTCGCTGAAGAAGCCCTAAAGTATATAAGTCTTGTGGAAAAGGAAGATGGAACGGTCTGGGTGAAGGAGAACTTTGAAGATACCCATAAACACGCTCTCCTCTTCATGGTTCTTAACTGTGTGAACTATGCCCAGCGTCTCCTGAGGGGAGAGGATATAGAGGATGATTAAAATCCTTATTTACGAAGCTTTTCTTCTCCTTATAGTTATGGCAGCTCTGCTCTTCGTAGCCTGGAAAAACAAAGGCATAAAGGAGCTCCTGTGGTTTTTTGGAGGGTTGCTCGCTGTCACACTGTCAAGGGTGTACATATTCTGGGGAAGTGAAGCTCTCGTCCCTTTCTTTTACATTACCACAGCCGTTGGATACTTCATGATAGCCATATCGGTCATAAAGCTTGCCGGCTATCTGAGGTCGGTGAAAGTCCTTGAGCATACAGCCTTCTATGACCCGCTTACGAAAGCTTACAACAGGAACTTCATAGAGGAGTATATAAAGGAAGAGGTTAAAAAAGCCAGCAGGTTGAAGGAGCAGTTCTGTATATTACTGGTTGACCTGAACGACTTCAAACAGGTGAACGACAGGTACGGGCATAACGCTGGAGACTTGGTTCTTAAGATGGTGGTTCAGGAGCTCAGGCACAAGCTAAGGGAGTACGACATGATAGCGAGATGGGGCGGTGACGAGTTTCTTATAATCCTTCCTGCCGAAAAAGAGGCTAACATACTGGAGATAGCTAACAGACTTGTGAGTGATTTCTCCGTTAAGTATGAGGATATAAACGTAACCTTGAGTGTAGGCTACGCTTGTTTCCCTAACGATGGTTCGGACCTACATAGGCTCATAGATGTGGCGGACAGCAGGATGTACAGGTCAAAAAGCATATTTAAAGAGGTTCGCAAATATGCCGTGGACGATAAGGGTAAAGAGGAAGTTTAACGCAGCACATTTTCTAACGGACTACCACGGAAGTCCCGAGCCCTTGCACGGGCACACGTGGGGGGTTGAGGTTTATCTGGAGGCTTATGAGCTTGATAAAGGCGGTATGGGGATAGACTTTGTTGAAATAGACAACTTCCTTAAGGACCTCCTCCCTGACTATAAACTCCTGAATGAGCTTTTTGACTTCTCTCCCAGTGCAGAGAATCTTGCGATGTGGCTCTACAAGAAGGTAAAGGAGAGGTATCCTACCCTTAAAAAGGTTGTGGTATGGGAGACAGAAAATTGTGGAGCCGAGTACAGTGAATAAGGTGGGTATAACCATTGGAGACCCGGCTGGAATAGGTCCGGAGTTGATAATCAAGCTGTATAAACACTTCAAGGAGGATGCAGCTTACCTTATATACGGTGAGGAGAAGACGCTTCTTGAGGCAAGAGCTCTCTTGGGCGTAGCGTTTGACTACCTGAAGGTAAATTCCGCTCAGGAAGTGGACAATCCTGGAGTTTACATCCTGGATATGAACATACTTGAGAAACCTGTGCCTCAGCCTTCTATTAGTTCCGGGAAGGTTGCGGTGGCATACCTTGCGAGAGCTGTTGTTGACGCAGTGTACGGGAACATAGATGGGCTTCTTACCATGCCTATAAACAAGTTCTGGGCAAGTAGAGCCGGATTCAGCTACGAAGGGCAGACTGAGTATCTGGCTCAGGCTACAAACACTAAAGAGTACGCTATGGTTATGTACTCAGAGGAGGTAAAGGTCGTTCTCCTTACCACCCATATACCTGTAAGTGAAGTTCCCAGAAAGGTTAAGAGAGAAAACGTATCCTCAAAGCTAAACCTTATATTCAGGGAATTCAAGAGATTGTTCGGGTACGAGCCAAAGGTAGGTGTTCTGGGATTGAACCCCCACGCAGGGGAGCTTGGAGAGATAGGAAAGGAAGATATGGAGGAGATACTTCCGGTGGTTGAAGAGTTTAAGAAGAAAGGCTTTAAGGTTGAAGGACCTCTGGTTCCGGACACAGCCTTTCTTAAGAGAGAGGACTATGACCTCTTCCTATGCATGTACCATGACCAGGGACTTATTCCCTTTAAGCTTTTAGCCTTTGAAGAAGGTGTTAACCTCACCGTAGGAATTCCGTTCCCGAGAACTTCGCCGGACCACGGGACCGCTTACGATATAGCGTGGAAGGGTCTGGCTAAGGAAAACCCAAGTCTGAAAGCCCTTGAACTTCTTGAGAAATTGATACACAATCTTAAAGCATGAAAGGTCTAATATTTATACTGCTGTTCCTCATATTGTTTGGTGTATCCCTATACTTCTTTCTGATGAACTCCGGTCAGAATGTTGAGTTGGTTCTGTGGGGAAATACAAGAACCCCGTCCTTACCTGTGGGTCTTATCGTTCTGATTTCCTTTTTCTTGGGTTTTATACTGGGAATGCTCTTCTTTCCCTTGACTTACGTCATAAAGAAGCTATCTTCATGAAGTATCTTATAAGCAAATTCTTATAAAGGAGGTTGGAATATGCAAGAGCAGCAGACAACTATGGTGTTTAGGGTTAGCGAAAAGGCAGCCGAGGAGATACTCAAGGTTGCTCAGGAAAACAACATAGAGAATCCTATTCTCAGGGTAAGAGTTGTCCCTGGGGGATGCTCAGGATTTCAGTATGCTATGGGATTTGATGACACCATTGAAGAGGGAGACCACGTCTTTGAACAGGGTGGAGTTAAGGTAGTTATAGATGCCTTCTCTATGCCCTACGTAAACGGTGCGGAACTGGACTACGTGGTTGACTTCATGGGTGGTGGATTCACCATAAGGAATCCCAACGCCTCTGGTGGATGTGGCTGCGGAAGCTCATTCAGCTGCGGCTGATAAAAGGACCGCCCTACTCGGGCGGTTTCTTTAAAACCCTTACCTTTATCACGGGGGGTTCCACACTCGCTGGGTGTATCAGCACAGGAACGGCAGTCTCAGATATAACGTTCAATTTGTAAACTCCAGGTTTATCAATCTTAGAAACATCAACGTAAGCCCTCACATGGCTTATCAATTTTGACAGAAGAAGCCTTTCTACCACGTAGACGGTTATCTCAACCCTGTCCGGTTCAAGTTTGTAGTTAAACTCGGGTTTAGGGTTTCTCACCTCCACGTACCTTGATACAGTTATCGCTGTTCTGCTCCCGAAATTAACAACACTCCATAGGGAAACAGATATAAGCAGTGCTGCAAGTTTATACTTCCAGTCCTTTACAAATATCTCTCTAAGTAGTCTCATGTCTTAACCCCAGAAGTTCGCTTAATCTATCCTTGAGTATTTCAGGGTCTAAACTCCTCTCAAGTTTTCCTTCTACCGCAAGGGATATCTCTCCGGTTTCCTCTGACACAACGACCGCTATGGCGTCGCTCTCCTCACTTATTCCCAGAGCTGCTCTATGCCTTGTACCGTACTTTTTTGGCAGTTCTGTGGTCTTTGATAGGGGAAGAACGCATGAGGCAAAGGCTATCCTCTCCCCCCTTATAACTACTGCCCCATCGTGAAGTGGTGTCATGGGATAGAATACGGTTATGAGCAACTCAACGGATACCGTTGCATCTATGTAAACGCAACCCTCAATTATATCCTCAATATCCTGGTTTCTCTCTATTACAATTAGTGCGCCTATCTGTCTATCGGACATGAACCTGCATGCCCTTACGATTCTTTCAATGGTTCTCTCCTCCACAGAGGAGAACTTTATAACCTTAGTTTTTTCACCTATACGGGCTAAGGTCCTTCTGATTTCAGGTTGAAATATGACCACTATTGAGAATAAACCCAGAGTCCATAGTTTTTCAAATATCCAGGATAAGGTTCTGAGCTGTATTATCTCAGAAGCAAACCAGAATAAACCCAGAAAGACAAGCCCTCTGAGTATCTGAAATCCCTTCGTTACCGCTAAGAAATAGATTATCCCGTAAATAAAAAGGGCTACGGTGATGATATCTATAATGTCTCTGAAACCGAAGAGCTCTTTAAGGAGTTCAAAAAACATCGTAGGTCCTCACCGCATCAATCAAGGCTAAAAACTCTCTCGTCTCCCTTACGTCATGTACCCTTACTATATGGGCTCCCTGGATTACGGCTGGAGCAACTGCTCCCAAGCTTCCGTACAGTCTCTCTTTTGGCTGGGTTTTTCTGTTGAGGAAACCTTCCAGGACGAGTCCTATGAAGGACTTTCTTGAGACACCAACCATAAGAGGTTTACCGAATACCTTTAGCTCTTCAAACCTCCTGAGAATCTCTATGTTGTGCTCTGGAAGTTTCCCAAATCCTATCCCTGGGTCAAGGATAAGATTCTCTTCCCTTCTATAACCCAGCTCTCTTATCCTTTCCAGCCTTACTTTGAACCAACTTACCATTTCATTCATCACATCTTCGTAAACTATAGGCTCTGTTTTCCAGGTTTCGGGTCTGCCTTTTATATGGGTCAGGACGTAAGGGCAGCCATACTCTGATATGACCTCAAAAATTTTTTCATCAAAGGTGCCACCGCTCACGTCGTTTATGATGTCAGCTCCTTCTTCAAGGCAAGCCTTTGCTACCTCGGACTTGTAAGTATCTACGGATATCCACGCCTCCGGAAGCTCCTTTCTTATAAGTTTAAGAGCTGGGAGAACCCTTTTGAGTTCTTCCTCTGCAGGGATTCTCTCAGAACCCGGTCTCGTTGATTCCCCACCTATGTCAATTATCTCAGCGCCTTCCTCGTACATCTGGATAGCCCTTTTTAGGGCTTCCTCTGGTTTGGAGTAGAGTCCTCCGTCAGAAAAGGAATCGGGAGTGACGTTGAGGACTCCCATTATTGCTGTCTTCAGACCAAGAGGCAAAATCTTTCTGTTATACTGGATTTGAAAGTTTTTCTTCCTGTACCTTATGAAGGCTTCAAGTATTTCCCTTGCTAAGCTCTTCGTCTCAGTGTAGCTTACCAGCTCGGAACAGAAGTTTCTTATGTTGGATTCGCTGCCACATAAAAGGAACTTTTCTCCGTTTGAAAAGACGGAGATACAGCTCTTCTGAGCGGATAGGAATATAGGTTCCGGATTTTCGGTGAACTCAAAGTAGAGGCAGTGAAAGACCCCTTCAAAGGCTCTATCCTCGGCTTCCTTGAAGAACACACCAACCCTGTTTTTTAAGAACCTGTAGAAATGGTCTTTATCGGAGAAGTGCTTTATCAGCATGTAATTATTTTAAAGGTAAGCTCTGTCAAAGAACAGGCTCAGACTAAGGGATAGCTTCCTCCTTACTTTAAGAAGTTTTCTATCGTCTTTTTTAAGCTTATCCCAGTTCATATAAAGGTCTCTTCTTGTTTCTATCTGTATCCAGGGTTTTCGTTTTAGCCCGTAGGTTCTGGTTATGTAGCCTCCTGCAAAGGGTAAGTTTATAGTGACTTCCTTGTCAGGAAGCTCAAAGACTTCCATCAGACATTTTTTCAGAAGCTCAGTTAAGTCTCTTGGACATGCCCTACCGTGGGCGTCTCCTAAACAAAAGGCTGGTCTCTTCCCCTTGTCTGGTGCTATCTTGGGTGCTACAGGAGCCATTGAGTGGCAATCAAAGGCTATAAGTACTTCCTCTTTATCCAGTTCCTCCTGAATTCTCCTGTGGTAAGGGTAGTAATACTTTCTGAGAAGCTCCTCCATTAGCTCCCTGCTGGGAAACGTCCTGTATACTCGCTTTCCGAAAGCGGTCTCTGTCTTTAAAACACCATCTGGGTTCTCCGGTGGTAGGTCGTTGGGCGCCCTGTTTACATCAACTATGGCTCTGGCAACTTTCATAACAACCTTTGAAATAGCATCAAGGTCGTAAAGCTCTTGAGTGAAAGGGTCTCCATCTTCAAGGAGGTCTTCGGGTGATAAGATTAAAAGGTTTTCAACTTCCTTGGGAACCTCCGTCCCTCCGTGGGGTATGGACAGAAGGCAAGGAAACATCAAAACCCCTCCGCAGTACCATCTCTTCTTGGGTCTGCAACCCCTTGGAATGTTCCCCTCCTCGTCTTGAGGATAGCCTGTATTGAGCCAAAGAAGAAGGAGTCCTTTATCCTTACCCTGTAACCCTCTCTTTTAAGGTAACTTAGGACCTCTTCATCAAAGCCATCTTCCTCAACGCTTACCAGTCCTCCAAGGGAGGAGTGAATTCTCTTCTCGCCTACTGCTTTGTCTATGGACATGCCCACATCAACTATGTTTATAAGAAACTGGGTGAGGACAGAGAATATCCGCTCGCTTCCTGGGCTTCCCATTACAAGCCATGGTTTATCTCCTAAGAATACGATTGTCGGTGCAACGCTTGCCCAGGGTATGGAGTTGGGTCTAAGGTAGTAGGGGTGGTCAACCTTTTCGTATTCATAGTCCATAAGGTAGTTGTTATAAAGGAATCCGAGACCTTCGGCGGCGGCTTTGCTACCGTAAACCCGCTCTATGGACTGGGTGAGGCTCACCACCATACCCTTAGAATCCATAACTGACAGGTGGGTGGTCTCCCCTTTGAACTCGTCGTAAGTTTCATGTATAGGGAGGTGTATCTCTATTGAACTCATTATCTTCTTTACAACCTTCCTGGCGTACTCTTTACTGAGCATCCTTCTGGGGGAGAGCTGAGGATACAGGTTAGGGTCGTAAGGTCTTCCGGTCCACTCTCGGATAGCTTCCCTTATGACCTCAATGAGCAGGTGAACCTTAGGTATCTTCTCCCTGTGAAGCTCGTCGGGTGGGACAGAATCAAACATGTGAAGGGCGTATATCAAGGGTCTACCCGCTCCGGGAGGAGGCATGCTGACCACCTTGAGTCCCCTGAAACTCCCTACAACAGGCTTTCTCTCTATGGGAAGGGGTATGAGAGCGAGGTCATCATACCTAAGGAGTCCCCCGTTCTCCCTCATATCCGCATCTATGACCTTTGCGGGCTTGCCCTGGTAAAAGTACTCAAATCCGTTTGCAGCTATATCTTCTAAAAGTTTCCCAAGGTCAGGCTGTTTGAATATATCACCTGGCTTGTAAGGTTTCCCGTCCTTCAGAAAGTACCTTCCGCCGGAAAAGGACTCCACCTTTTTGAAGTTTTCAAGTTCCCTGAGTTGAAGACGATGCTGGAGCTCCGTTATGGGATAGCCCTCGTAGGCAACCCTTATGGCGTGCTCACAGATAAGACTCCAGGGTAGTGAGCCGTACTTTCTGTGAACGTAACCTAAAACCGCGAGCGTGCTCGGTACGGTTGTAGCCCTGTAACCCACCTCTCTATCCTCTCTGTATATTGCATTCACATGAGCTAAGGAAGGTGCCCTTGAAGAGCCGTCTATCGCTATAACCTTCTTTCCCGTATATATCAGCATCATCGTTTGACCGCCTATTCCGCTCGCCTGAGGTTCACAGACCGATAGAGCCAACGCTGCAGCGCAAGCGGCATCAACGGCGTTCCCTCCAGCTCTGAGCATCTCAACCCCGGCCTTGGTTGCCTCTGGGTGTGCTGTTGAAACCATACAGTTTTCAGCTTCGGTAAATTTGCCGTTCCCCGAAGGACTGAATCCACCCTCTATACTTTCAAGGTCAAGCATCTACACCGTACCTCCTCAGGGCCACTTTAAGTATTTCGTTTATAAATTCCTCGTAGGTGTAGCCTGTTGTCTGAGCTGCAAGGAAAAAGGAGGCATTCCTGGAGAGATGAGCCATTGAGTTTACCTCTAGGAAGTAGAGTTCACCGTCCTTATCCATCCTAATATCAAACCTTGCGTAATCCCTCAACTTCAGGGCACGGAAGGCTTTTTTAGAGAGCCTTGCGATCTCATCAATGGTTTCTTCTTCAAGGGGTGCAGGGCAGAGCCTTCTGTAAGAGGTTTTTAACTTGGCTTCATGGGTGTATATACCGAAAGCGGTGTCTCCAAAATCTATCTCTGTGATTGGTAGCTCTTTGAGCTCTTCGCCGTTTCCTATTAAGCCTATATTGAATTCCCTACCTTCTATAAACCTTTCTATAAGTGCATCCTGGTGGAAGTTCTCAATTACGTTGTAAACAGCCTCCTCAAGTTCAGCCCTATTCCACACGAGATGGATACCGAATGAGCTTGCCTCCATTCTTGGTTTCACTATAAGGGGAAAGTAAAGCTCACTGGGCAAGTCTTCAATTTTTGATACTACCCAAAATTCGGGGGTCGGTATTCCCCATGTCTGGAATATCAGCTTGGTTGCAACCTTATCCAGAGCTAACGAGTGTCCGAGTGGTCCTGACCCTGTGTACATGATACCCAAGAGTTCAAGAACCCCCGGTATGTGGGAATACCTGCATTCCCCCTGTATCCCATAGGCGAGGTTGAAAACCGCGGTACTATCAGACCCATGCTCTTTTACGAAAGACAATAGGTTTTCAAAGAGTGAGAGGTTCGCATCAAAGACCTCTACCTTATGTCCATTAAACCTGAGAGCTTCAGCTATTTCCTCTACAACCTTCCTTGTGTACCTTTCCTTCGTGGGAACGCTTCTGAGCTTGAAGACTCCCGAAAAGTCCTCGTTGAAAACAACAGCTACATTCATATGCGTATTATACACTCAGGGTGGAGCTTCAAATAGTAAGCTCCTCCAAGTCTCCCAATGGGTCTGTAGAAGCTGTAATTAACCCTTCCCTCCTCATCTACAAGTCCATCCTGAACCTTTATAAGGACCACTTCCCCCAGAATCAGGTGCATATCGTAAACCTTCTCGTGCCTGAAGAGCCTGCACTCAAAACTTACCTTTGCTTCCTTTATCCTGGGCGCTTTAATTAGTATGCTGTCTTCTGGGGTCAACCCTGCCATCTCAAACTCATCTACCTCCGGCGGGAATCCCTCCGAAGTGGTAAGCATATTCTCAAAGAGGTCTTCGGTGACCATATTCACAACGAACTCTCCCGTATCAAGGATGTTCTTCACCGTATCCTTCGGAGTTCCGTCGTCCCTGTCACTCACCGATATCATAAGGACCGGCGGCTCGTCGTTCACGGCGTTGAAGAAACTGAAAGGAGCTATGTTCCTCACGCCCTCCTTACTTACGGTGGAGACCCAGCCTATGGGTCTCGGAACTATAAGACCTAAGACAAGTCTGAAAAGGGTGTCTCCGTCCGTTTTCCCTACAACGAACTCCATCTTCAGAAGCTCATCAGGTAGAAGAGGGGGCTGTAGGAGTTCAAAACTTTCAGCTCTTCTATCTCACCGCCCAAAACCTTCTGTAGTAAGGTCTTTTCTTCAGGAACGAAGAACTCCCGTGCCTTTGGAACTCCTGCAAGCTCCTTAGCCTTCTCAACCGCATCTTCCAGACCGCCAACCTCATCAACTAAACCGAGCTCCTTAGCCTTCTCACCTGTCATAACCCTTCCGTCTGCGACCTCTCTGAGCTTATCCTCGCTTATCTTCTTACCTCTGTACTTCAGGATTGCCTGAATAAACTGCTCGTAGGCTTCGTTTATAGTCTCCTGAAGGTACTTCTTTTCCTCAGGTGTTAGCTCTCTAAAGGGATTTAAAGTATCCTTGAACTTACCCGTTTTTATGGCTGTTGCCTTAACTCCTATCTTCTCCATCAGCTCCTTGTAAGCCACGTGCTGGATTATCACACCTATGCTTCCCGTTATTGTTCCCGGATTGGCGAAGATGTAATCCGCCGGAGCGGAGACGTAGTAACCCCCAGAAGCGGCGACGTTACCCATAGAAACAACCACCGGCTTACCTTCCGCTCTGAACCTCTCTATTGCCCTGTATATCTCCTGAGAGGCTCCAACCGAACCGCCAGGGCTGTCAACCCTTATGACCAGAGCCTTGACGCTCTTATCCTTTCTAAGTTTTTCAATCTTCTTTACCGTAGGCAGGGGATTCACTATAACACCAGCTATCTTTACTATTGCCACCCTGTCCCCTACAGGGATTCTGGAAAGTACAGCAGTAAGCATGATAGCAATTATAAGTAATAGTCCCAGCAGGAGGATAAGCTTTTTCATGGTTGTATATTTTAAACTGCTGAGGAGGTTTGGTTTCACATGGATGGTGATACCCTTCAAAAGGTCTTCTTGTCAGCCCTGGTGCTCTTCGCTTCCTTTATCCTTGCCTCTTTGGTAAAGGGAAGGGTTTACTCCCTGAAGGAGAGGTTCGGCAGTGAGAAGCTCAGCGTTCTGAGCCTCATATCTAACTTTCTCTATGTTACTGTGGTCTCAATAGGTCTCATAACGTCTCTCGGGATGCTGGGTGTGAACGTGAGTGCTCTTATTGCAGGTCTTGGTCTTACAGGTTTCGCCCTCGGTTTTGCCCTGAAGGATATAATCTCTAACCTTCTCTCTGGAATCCTTATAATCCTCTATAACCCCTTCAAGATAGGTGATGTGATAAAGGTTGGTGGGTACGAGGGAAAGGTGGTTGAGGTGAACTTCCGCTACACGGTGATTGAAAGAGAGGGAGAGGTTATCCTCATTCCTAACTCAACCATGTTCACAAACATAATCGCTGTAAAGAAGGAATGATATATTTTCCTTATGTTTGGAATAGTCAAGAAAAAGGGTATAGATAGGTTAATAGATGTTCTTGGTAAGGAAAAGGTTAACACCTCACTGGTGGAGAGAAAATTGTATTCCTACGATGCTACCCCCATCCCCATAGAAAGGGCGGTTCCGTCGGCTGTGATTTTTCCAGAAAATAGAGAGGATGTGATAAAACTCGTAGAGGTGTGCTACGAAGAGGATATTCCCATCTTTCCAAGGGGTGCTGGCTCTGGTCTCACAGGAGGGGCTGTCCCTACAACTGAAAGGGGTGTTGTTGTGTCCTTTGAAAAGATGACCAGATTCGTGGTTGATGTGGACAATGCAACCGCCAGAGTCCAGCCGGGAGTTGTCACCTATGAGTTTCAGGAGCATGTTGAGAAACTGGGGCTCTTTTATCCTCCTGACCCCTCCTCCTTCAAGTACTCAACCATCGGAGGGAACATAGCGGAGAACGCTGGAGGTCCCAGGTGTCTGAAGTACGGTGTAACGAGGGAGTACGTCTTAGGTATTGAGGCTGTCATAAAGGAAGGAAAGGTTCTTAAGACGGGAAACCCCATACTCAAGGACGTTGCGGGGTACGACATAACAAAGCTCTTCGTCGGTTCGGAGGGAACTCTCGGACTCCTTACGGAGGCGACACTCAAGCTTATCCCTAAGCCTCAGGCGAGGGCAACAGCTCTGGCGCTCTTTGACGACCTTGAGACGGTGGGCAGAGCAGTTACGAAGATAATGACCTCTGGTATATTCCCTTCCGCTTTAGAGTTCATGGACAGGGATGCCATAAGAGCCGTTGAGGACTACAAACCTGTAGGACTTCCGAAAGACGTGGAGGCACTCCTCCTGATTGAGGTGGACGGTTCAAAGACTGCGGTGAGGGAGCAGATAGAGGAGGTGAAGCAGCTGCTCACCGGTATGGGTATAGAGGTAAGGGTCGCTTCCGACGAGAGAGAAGCCGAGAAGCTCTGGACCGCAAGGAAGAATCTGGGACCTGCTTTAGGGAACCTCAGGAGCGGTAAGATAAACGAGGATATAGTCTTTCCGAGGACATACCTCGCCGAAGCCCTTCCAAAACTCAGGGAGATAGCCAAGAAGTACGACCTCCTGATGGTGGTCTTCGGACACATAGGGGACGGGAACCTTCACGTAAATTTCCTTTACGATAAAGCCAACAGGGAAGAGGAGGAGAGAGCCGAAAAGGCTGTGGATGAGGTCTTTGAGCTCGCCCTCTCCTATCATGGCTCCATAACGGGAGAGCACGGCGTGGGTCTTACCAAGAAGAAGTTTTTAAAGTGGCAGTTTGGAGATACGGGCTACGAGCTGTTAAGAGGAATAAAGCTTTTATTTGACCCCAAGAACCTGTTTAATCCCGGAAAGGTCATAGAGATTTAGGATCTTCTGAGTATTAGTTTGTTTATGCTCTCCTTAAGCTTGGCGGTTCTCTCCTCAACCACTTCGTAAACGAGCTCAAGGGTTACCTTTCCTTCCTCTATCATGCTTTAAAGTTTAGCTCCTCTTAACAACCTCTTCAAGCAGGAAGAGCTTAACCTCCCGCTCCTGATAACCTTAATATCCCCGCCGGTGAGTTTCAGAATCGTGGAGGGTTTCCCCTCTATCTTACAGCCGTCCACGTAAAGGGATACGCTGTCCCCGAAGTATTTAATGGCTTCCTCTATCGTACTTGCCGGAGGCTTTCCCTCAAGGTTTGCGCTCGGAGCCACAACGGGTCTTCCGAAATCCCTGAGGAGGTCCACGATAAACCCCCTCCTCGGACATCTGACCGCTACTGTTTGACCACCGAGCCAGTGGTAGAGGTTCTTCCTTTTTTTAAGGACGAGGGTAAGACCGGGAACGGCAAGAAGCTTCATAGTCCTTCTGTCCGCCTCAAGACCGAGCTTTCTGACCCAGAACACATCGGGAACGAGGACTAAGAAAGGTCTTCCGGAGGGTCTCCTCAGTCTTTTGAGTCTCTGAACGGCTTCGTAGTTTAAAGCGTCGGCGAGAATACCGTATATGGTATCCGTTGGTGCAACTACGAACTCACCCTCAGAGAGAACTTCCGAGGCTAAGCGGACCGCTTCAGGACTTTTTGAGCTTACTCTTCGCATACTCCATGAGTCCGCCTGCCCTGAGGATTGCCTGAAGCTCCTCGGGGAACTTTGTAGCCTTATACTCCTTTCCTGTGGTCAGGTTCCTGACAATTCCCTTCTCTAAATCAACCTCTACTTCGTCCCCGTGGTTTATCTCGTCAACCGCTTCGGGAGCCTCCACTATGGGGAGACCTATGTTTATCGCGTTCCTGAAGAATATCCTCGCGAAGGACTTGGCTATCACAACAGGAACACCGGCGAACTTTATGGCAATGGGAGCGTGCTCCCTTGAAGAGCCTGAGCCGAAGTTCCTTCCCGCCACGATAATGTCCCCTTCTTTGTGTTCCTTTGCAAACTCCGGGTGCTCCGAGTCCTCCATAACGTGCTTGGCGAGCTCGTAAGGGTCGGAGGTGTTGAGATACCTCGCCGGAATTATCTGGTCGGTGTCAACGTTATCTCCAAACTTCCAGACCTTTCCCCTTATAACCGTTCTCATACAGAAAGTATAGCACAGGGATTAAGTTCTAAAAAGGAGGTGGGAGCTATGAGGGGAATTTTAATGGGAGTTCTGCTTATCCTGTCGGTTGTTTTTTCTCAGGAGAGAGCGAAGTTCGTTCAGACAGAGTATCAGGCACCCTTCAGGGCGGTTGTTGAGTTCTACTTTGATGAACCGGAGAAGATAAGACCCGCCCTGGAATGGGTCTCCAACATAATCTACGTCCTTTCCAGGGAACCCTACAACTTCACTCCGGGAGAGGACATAGACGTGGTGGTGATAGTTCACGGAACGGAGATAGCTACTCTCGTGAAGAAGAACAGGGAAAAGTACAGGGACATCTGGGAAAGGATTGAAGGAATGGAGATGTACGGGGTGAAGTTCAAGGTCTGCGCCATGGCGGCGGAGCTCATATACGGCTATAAACCCGAGGACTTTCCTCCCTTCGTGGAGCTCGTTCCTTCAGCTATAACCGAGCTTTTACACTGGCAGCACAGGGGGTACGCCCTGCTCATACCCAGAGTTTATGAGAGAAGAAAGACAATTGAGGAGATAAGATAACCTTTGCAAAATTGCAAATCTCAAAGCCTTGTTTTTCAAGCGTTTGGATTTTATGCAAATTTAAACCCTTGATACAAAAAGACTTGACAAATTTACCCTTATATGACTATAATCTCTATTGAAAAATTTTGAGAGGAGGGTATGCTATGAAAAAGAGCTACTTAGCAGCAGCAGCCATACTGGGTGCGGCAGTTTTTGCAGGTCAGGCACATGCGGTCAAGATTGACCTCGGTGAGGGCAAGTCCTTCAACATGGGCTTCAGGGCTAAGATTCATGGAACTTACATGGGCAAGAGGGATGACAACGACAAGGCTGACCTTGCACTGAGCGTTCCAAACTCCAGGATATACGCAAAGGGTTCTATATCCAAGATATTCAAGTGGGGATGGCAGGGAGATTTTGCTGGTAGCATAAAAGACAATGATGGAGATACTATTGGGTTTGGTGTTTTCAAAATAGTTGATGCCTTCATTATGCTTGACTTTGCCAAGGAAGCTAAAGTGTATGCCGGCTTCATAAAGCTTCCCTTTGAACTTCACTCCGGTATACAGTCAGGATGGTCTTTCATCATGCCTACTGGACCTAATTACGGACTTGCAAACCAGCCCTTTACAAACCCTGCGGCTGACGGAGAGAGGGCTGCTGGTTCAGGTTCGCGTGCTGCACAGCTCGGTGTATGGGGTAAGGTTGCAGACGGCATGTTCAAGTACTACCTCTACCTGGTTGACGCAAGGGACGAAGATTCTACAAACGAAGCAAAAACCGGATACGGTGTGAGGGTTGAGTTCGCTCCTACCATGGCAGGGTATAAAGGTCACCCCGGCTACGTTCTCAAGGAAACTTACCTTGGGAAGCAGAACACTCTGACGGTGGGTCTTGCCTACTTTACCGAGAAGACCGGTGGCAATAACAACAAGTCCCTCGGTATTGATGCCCTCTGGGAGCAGAACTTCGGTGCTGTCACTCCCAACATAAACGTCGGTTACGTTAAGCATGAAAACTTCCGTGGGGTTGACGGTAGAGATAGGAGCGGTTGGATAGTTCAGGGACAGCTTCTCTTCAATCAGGACACGATACTTGGAAAGCCCGCAATAGGTGTGAGATGGGCTCAGTCTAACAAGGACGATGATGCTCCCGTAACCTTTGAGAAGTCCAGCGTTATAGGTGTTACCGGTCAGCTCTATGTCAAGGGAGTCGGAAACAGGATAGCCCTCTCCATAGACAGGGTGAAGGATGACAACCAGAGTGCACCCAATAAGGACTCCTGGACCGACGTAACCCTCGCCTTCTGGTACAACTTCTAACTCCTAACTCCGAAAACTCCCAGCCCCGCCCCGTGCGGGGCTTTTTTATTTCTGTACAGTTGACCGCCCTTCAGTGTTGATGGGGTGAGTAATTCACCTTAATACCCAGCCTGTCAACAAGCTCAGAGGGGTCCTTGGTCTGGAGAGCTAAAAGGGAAGCAACCACAAGCTCCTGAAATTCCACCGGTTCCTCGGGTTTTGCCTCCAGGCTGATACTCCCTCCCCTTTCAACAAGCTCCTTCAGGGCTCCGTAGAGTTTAGCATCAAACTCGGAGCTTCGTTTTGGCTTGAGCTGCTGTGCAATCTCCCTTTTGACCTGTTCCACCTCTTTACCTGTTATCTGCGCTTCCTTTCTCAGGAGTCTTTCCCTCAGACCGAGGTCTGAAAGGGTAAGGCTTCCTCCTTTGAGTGTAACAACGCTCAGCTTCTGGGCAAGGTAGTTGACGTCCTCCCCTCCGTTTTCGGTAACGGCTCTTATCAACTCCCTGTCAACACCCGAAAGGTTCAGGCTGAGCTCAAGTCTGAAGGCTCCAGGCACCTCTATCCTTACCTTCCTTATCAGAAGCTCCCCGCTGTCCGCATAAAAGCTGAAGGACAGCATGGCGTTGATGTACACCTCCTCGTAGCCGAGCTCTCTGAGCTGTCTTTCAAACTTCTCAAACTCCGGGTCCTCCCCCCTTATGCCCGTTATTGATAGCTCAAGGTCTGTGTCCGTAAACTTGGTTATCAGAACCCTTGCAGCGTGGCTTGTACCTCCCTTTGTCCTTATCCTCAGGTCTCTGACCTCGGTTGTCCCTTTGAGGAGGGAGTAGCTAACCTTTGAGTAGGAAGCCTGTTCCTTGAGTCCAACCTTTGCGAGGAGTTCCTTTACCTCCTCCTCTGCCTTTTTGCTGGCGTAAACCTGCACCGCTCCAACGGAGAAGAGAACAAGGAGTATAGCTCCGAAAACCACAAGAGGTAGCTTCCTCATCTCTCCGCTTCGGGCTCCTCAGGTTCCATTATAAGTTATACTTTTCTCCATGAAAGAGTTCTGGGTATGGATTGAGCCTTACGATAAGAAGCTCGTGACCACAGCCCTTGAATCCGGTGCCACGGCGATAGTGGTTCCAGACGAAAAGAGAGCTGAAGAGGTCAAGAAGCTTGCGAGGACAAGGGTTATATCCCCCAAGGGAGACCTCAAGCTGGGTGAAGAGGTGGTTTACGTGAAGATTGAGGGCAAAGAGGACGAGGAGAAAGCTGCAAAGTATCCACCCAATGTCAAAGTGATAGTGGAAACCACAGACTGGACTGTCATCCCCCTTGAGAACCTCATAGCCCAGAGGGAGGAGCTCTACGCTGTCGTTAAGAACGCCCATGAGGCTGAGGTTGCCCTCCAGACCCTTGAGAGGGGTGTGAAAGGTGTGGTTTTAAAGACTCAGGATATTAATGAGATAAAGAGGGTCGGCAGGCTGATAGAGGAGTCCGAAGAGAAACTACCGCTGGTCACGGTGAAGGTGACGAGGATACTTCCCCTCGGTCTTGGTGACAGGGTCTGTGTGGACACCACTTCCCTTATGGTTCGGGGAGAGGGTATGCTCGTGGGGAACTCCTCAGGGGGTATGTTCCTGGTTCATGCGGAGACTGAGGAGAACCCCTACGTTGCCGCAAGACCGTTCAGAGTTAACGCGGGAGCTGTTCACATGTATGTGAGGGTGCCCGGAAACAGAACCAAGTATCTGTGTGAGCTGAGTGCTGGCGACCAGGTCATGGTCTATAACTACAAGGGAGAGGGAAGGGTAGTTTACGTGGGCAGGTCTAAGGTTGAGAGGAGACCGATGCTCCTCATAGAGGCGAAGTATGAGAACAGAAAGCTGAGCTGCATACTTCAGAACGCGGAAACTATAAGGCTCACAAAGCCTGACGGGACACCGATATCCGTTGCAGAGCTTA
Source organism: Hydrogenivirga caldilitoris (assembly GCF_003664005.1). Lineage (NCBI taxonomy): Bacteria > Pseudomonadati > Aquificota > Aquificia > Aquificales > Aquificaceae > Hydrogenivirga > Hydrogenivirga caldilitoris. The sequence goes on along the minus strand of NZ_RCCJ01000001.1, from coordinate 1,403,196 downwards.
AAGAGGGTGATGAGGTTTTGGGCTACATAGAGGAAGCCGGAAGGCATTTTGGTATGAAGGTGGAGGAGAGCATAATAGAGAAGTAGGGAGGTCAGAGCCATGAGGTTCTTGCTCTTCTTTTTAACAATCTTTGTTTCCCTTTCCTTTTCCCAGGAGGTTTTAAAACTTGGAGCTGCCATTTCTTTTTCGGGTAAGTATGCTAAGGAAGGTGAGCTCCTTAAAAGGGGCTACGAGCTCTGGAAAGACAGGGTAAACTCCCAGGGCGGTGTAAAGATAGGCGATAAGAGCTACAGGGTGGATATAATCTACTACGACGACCAGAGCGACCCGAAGACAACGGCGAAGCTCGTTGAGAAGCTCATAACCGAAGACGGAGTGAGTTTTATCCTTGGACCCTACGGAAGTTCCCAGGTGTTTGCCGCTGCGGGTGTAGTGGAAAAGTACAGAGCTCTT